>CAXQOB010000049.1:0-20015 GCA_964225475.1 Candidatus Nitrosopumilus sp.
CACTGAGCCTTCCAGTTCGGGTTGTCCACTTCGCCGCCGAGGCCGGGTGTTTCTTTGTGTTGGTAGAAGGTCAGACCCTGAATCGTTTTCAAGTCGCTTCTCAAGGCCAAATACCCGTACAGAGTACCCCATAGGCCCTTACCGAATACAGGGAGAACGTATTGTTTGGGCTCTTTCGACCCAGGCTCTGTCACAAAGAAGACCTTCATGACTTTCGGACGTCGAGGCTCTCCGATGTTGTAGGTGGAATTATCGATTTCCACGCTCAAGTCCGCTGCCGAGGTCGCTTCAACCATGTCGTAGAGGTTCTTGTCCATACCGCCCTCAGGCTCCTCGCCGGTCTCAAGGTCGATCAGCGTTGAGCTGATCCATCCGTTGAGTTCTTCGATCTGTGCGGTGTCAAGAAGAGAGGCCTGAACACCATATTCACCGATCGCCAAACCAGTGGCGTCGAGGATGTTTTTCTTTTGGTCAAGCTTTTCATTGGCTTCTTGTCGAGGTCGCAGAGCAACAGCGGCACCGCTCACGGCGAGTGAGCAGACGACGCAGAGTACTGTCGCGACCAACAATGTGTTGAATAGTGAATCACGTTGTTGCATAGCGAGCGATCCTCCTGCGGACGTTTGCCTGAACGACGAAGTAGTCAATTAAAGGTGCGAAGACATTACCGAATAGAACTGCCAGCATAATTCCTTCTGGAAACGCCGGGTTAACAACTCGAATTAGCACGGTCATAAATCCGATCAGAATGCCGTAAAGCCACTTGCCCTTGTCAGTCATGGATGCACTAACGGGGTCCGTTGCCATGTAGACGAGCCCGAACGAAAGACCACCCACAACCAAGTGCCAGTAAAATGGAACCGCGAACATTGGGTTTGACTCGGAGCCAACACCGTTTAACAGTAGCGTCGTGCCGATGACTCCACCTACCACTCCGGCCATGATTCGCCATGAACCGATTCCGGTGGCGATCAGAATTCCGGCTCCCAAGATACAGAGAAGCGTGCTCGTCTCACCGATACTGCCGGGGATCGTTCCAATGAACGAATTCATCCACGAGGCTGAAAGTGATGAACTGACCGCTTCGCTGTTCGTGGGGTCTGCAACATTCACCATGGAGTAAACCCAAGCGTTTTGGGTCGCTCCTTCAGGCGCCGCAGGTGCGATCGCCATTTTGCCAAGAGCCGTCGCTCCACTGTAGCCGTCGACTGCGGTCCAAACCTTATCACCGCTGATCTGCCCCGCATAAGCGAAGTACAGGAACGCGCGGCTGGTGAGTGCCACGTTCAGGAAATTCCTTCCCGTTCCTCCAAAAACTTCCTTCGCGACGATCACACCAAAAGCGATACCGAGGGCTACCTGCCACAAAGGGATCGTTGGAGGCAATGTCAGTGGGAAAAGAAGACCGGTGACCAGAAAGCCTTCGTTGATTTCGTGTCCTCGAAGCACACTGAATACCAACTCGACGTGTCCACCCACGAACATGCAGACGATGTAGATCGGCAAGAAATGAATCAGGCCAAGGATAAAGTTGTCTGCCGGGTTGGAAGCATCGTTGGTGAATCCAATCGCCTGATGAATGGAATAATGCCAGTCGAGAGTGTATCGTTGGCCTGCCTCCTCCATTGCAGCAATCGCGGTGTTCGCTTGGTAACCAACGTTCCACATACCAAAGAGAGTGATGGGTACCAGAGCCATGACGACGGTGATCATCATTCGTTTCAGGTCAATTCCATCTCGAAGGTGCGTGCTGCCCTCGGCTACCTCTCCCGGTGTGTAGAGAAAGGTGTCGAGTGCCTCGTACATTGGATACGCCGCTTCCAAAGGACCACCCTTGGCGAACCATGGGTGGACTTTATCGAGGACGTCTCGGAGTGCTTTCATTTTCTTCGATTCCTGTCAGTCAACTGACGACGTTTTCCAAGGTCTCATGATTGAGACTCTTCCGTTTATGTTTTCTATAAGCTCGGGATGATGCTTCGATTGGACGTTACTAACGTTGTGCTTCAACAACCTGTCTGATCTAGGATGAGCTCGAACGCATGTTGGCAGCGTTTCCGCACCCTTGTTCGTTTTTGCTAACCCTCTCTCTCAATGGTTGTGAGACTCTCTCGCAGAAGAGAGCCGTACTCATACTTCCCGGGGCAAACAAATGTGCAGAGGGCGAGATCCTCTTCCTCTAATTCGAGTGCTCCCAGCATCTGGGCTTCATCGGTGTCCCTGTAGATGAGTGATCGCAACAACTGTGTTGGCAGGATGTCCAACGGCATCATCTTTTCAAATGTACCGAGAGGCACCATGGCGCGTTCACTGCCGTTTGTGCTCGCGGTGAACGCAAATTTTTTGTTTGGAAAGGCAGCCGATGCAAAAACAGGTGTAACGGAGTACTTGTCCACGCCCGGTTTTTGCCATCCCAAAAACTCTCGCTCATCGCCCTCTTCGATCACCGAAATTTGGCTGTGGTATCGACCTAGGTAATCCAGTGGTGATCGTGCTTTACGCCCGTTGAGGACCGAGCCTGAGATTGGCCGGATCGTGCTTTCGGAGTCATATTCGTCAGCAATTAACTCAGTTACTGATGCACCAAGGCTTGTTTCAAGCAACCGGGGCTTCTTTACAATCGGACCGGCAAGTGAGATGACTCGTGTCGTGTCGAGAGTACCAGTTTGAAGCAGTGAACCGATCGCGCAGACATCTTGGTAGCCGATGTACCAGACCGTTTTGTGTGGTCCTACCGGATCAAGAAAGTGGATGTGTGTTCCAACCAGACCGGCGGGGTGCGGGCCGTCAAACGATTCCACCTGAACGCCATCAACTCCCGAACCAGGAACATCAGCCTTTCCCGATTTACAGACAAAAACCTTTCCGTCGGTCAGCTCGGTCAGGGCTCGAAGCCCCAATGTGAATTCGGTGGTCTTCTGCCCCATCGCAACGACTGGGTCAGCAGCGAGAGGATTTGTGTCAATCGCTTGAACGAAAATCGAGCTTGGTTTGCTATTGGGCGACGGAACCTTTCCGAAGGGTCGCGTTCTCAGGGAAGTCCAGAGTCCGCTTTGAACCAGCTGTGCGGTGAGCCCCTCTCGGCCCAGTGAAGCCGGGTCAGCACCCTTGGCTTCAGCGAAGTCCACCTGTTCATCACCTTCCACAGCGATCTCAACCGACTCGAACCGACGTTTTAGTCCGCGATTGACCGAGGCTACTGTGCCCGATGCGGGTGCTGTGAAGAGGACGCCCGGATTCTTCTTGTCTTCAAAAAGCGGCTGTCCCTTGGCAACTCGATCGCCCTCGGCGACAAGCATGGTGGGACGCATCCCAACATAATCATCTCCCAGTAACGCTACTTTGCTGACCGGTTTGGCTGCCTCAATGTGTTGTTCGGGGCTACCAAGGATGGGAAGGTCTAAACCTTGCTTTATGCTCGTCATAGCTTTTCTTTGTGCTCACACCCGTCGGTTTTCTTCGACGGTGATTTTGGGGGTTGTCGGTTGAAAAGTCTTTCAAACGCTAACCAAACACAATCAATAGTTTGGATCCAATCAATTTTTCATCTCATGTTTGACCTTCACCGACGGAATCGGCGAGAGGATCACCCTCGGTAGTTTGTGAAAAAAATCACAAGCTGCGACAGGGATTTTGACCCGTGTTTCGACGGGCCGCTCCTTTCGTGGCGACTTCAATGATGACTCACTTGGCGGCGCCGCGGTGCTTCGACCCTCGTCAATTCACCGCTCCAAGGTTGTCCTTCGTCATTATCCGGCACCTTCAACTTCACACTCAGCTATCCTCGACTTCTTTATGTTCTGACGAACTGCTCTCGCACGTCTGAGCCCAGTGATCACGAGGGTTTCCTCGTGGCAGTTTCGAGCTCGCGGCTTAAAGAGATGTCGACAAATCACGGAGAAAATAGGAGCGTGATCGACACAATACTCGCAGGCGGGACGAAGTCAAAAGGCGACGAAATGATTGAAGAGATCAAACCGAAGCCAGTGATGCCGAGCCGCAGAAAGTGTGCCTCTGTTGGAATATGCCACACCGCCGGATTAATCGCAACGCCACCTCGCCAACGGTACGAGAAATAAGTTGGGAGTTCAATCGAACGAACGGATCGCACCGACAGTCATCTCTGTGCGGACCACCGGGGTGCGGTTGTGGCTTTTTGTCGCATCAGGCTCCGGCCGCGGTTAGCCCAACGAGCCATCATCGCGAGACAGAATGAGCCATCATCGCGACATGGTTTGCAAGCCCGACTCCCAAACGACTGTGGGGATCGGTTGCCAAGGTGACTTTGCAAGCCAATGGAGTGTTCTTGAACGCGTCTGTCCCGGCGGTAATGTCGGCCGCGTAGCTATCAGATTCAGTCACGTATCTACCGAATACAGTAGAGTGCTTTGTCGCTTCTCAGGTAGATGCTTCCCCCGGTCACGGCTGGTGTCGCGTTGAACTGTGATTCATCCAGTGGTGGGTTTTGCCGAATGAGCTTCATTTCGGGAGACGCTTCGAAAATAAGTGTTCCACTTTTCCGAGTCACAACGATGAGCTCTTCGCCAACCAGGATGGGTGATGCGTATACAGGACGCCCGCCCGAGCGAAGATTCGAGAGTCGCGATTTGGTCACGGTTTCTCCCGTTGATGCGTTCATAGAGAATGCAAAACCACGATCGCTTACCCAGTAAAGGTGCCCTTGGTGCAGCAGTGGAGTCGCGACGTAGCTGCTTTCACTTGCTTCCCAGAGAGAATGTGATTCTGTGATGTCCTTTCGCCCCCCGCGACGAATCGCAATGGTCTGCTGCTGTGGGTATCCCCCGAAGGTGTAGAAAGCATCTTCCCCCACCACAACGCTCGGGCTGACATTTCCGCCCGTGCCGGTCTCGAAGAACCACCTAAGCTTTCCGTTGGTCGGGTTGAGACCCCATGCCTCTCCGGGCATCGCAATCACGGCCTCGGTCACACCGCCCTCCCCCTTTACCAATACAGGAGTTGCGAAGCATAGTTCCAGCAGGTTGTATTCAGCTCGCCAAGCCTCTGAGCCGTCGCTTGTTTTCAAGCCGATGACTGCGCGTGCCTCCTCAGAAGCATTGACAATCACAATGTCACCCGCCACGACTACGCTCGATCCACTTCCCCAGCGACGGTTACTCGACATGTCACCGACTTGCTTGTGCCAGAGGAGATCGCCATCAACGGTGAGTGCGACCACACCCGCCTTACCAAAAAACGCGTAAACGTTTTTTCCGTCGCACGCAGCACTGCCGCTGGCATACCCGTGTTCGGTGATGAACCCTTGGTAGCGGTCCTCCCCTTCAGGAGCGGCGATCGTGTGGGTCCAAATTTCCTCACCCGTCTTTGCATTCACGCAAACTAGCATTCTTTTGGCGGTTTCTCCCACTTCGCCCGCATAGCAAGTGACAAAAACACGGTCATCGACGACGATCGGCGAGGAAGAGCCCGAACCGGGGAGATCCAACTTCCAGGCAACATTGGATTGATTATCCCAGCTCGTGATCGCACTTCCCTCAGCTTTGCCCTGACCGTCATGGCCGCGAAATCGATTCCATGATTCAGCGGGGGTATCTGCCGCGAAGATCAGGGCTAGTGAAAGGCTAATGGGAATCCAAAGAAGAAGCGTTCTCGCCATTTGCTGGGTGCCTTTAGGGGAAAAGTGGTTACGTTCTAGTCAAAGCTTAAACCGCGTGTCCCGATGAAAGTTTCGGGGTAGATTCGCCCCTGAAAAACACCTTTTTGAAAGAACGGTAATACGAAGTGAGAGCAGGCTTTGACGATTTTTAGTCGAATGCCGCTCGGAGCATTGCGCAGCCCATCTGCGAATCCCGCTGCCGACGATATCGCAGTGTGGATCGGTTTTCTTCCGGAATACGGTGGCGTGACGACGGAATCGACGAACCTTTTCAGCCGAACTGCGTAACGAAGAAATAAGTAGTGTCCTGCTGTTTTCTGATGATCGGTTGATTTCAGTGGCGATCACTCGGCGTTTTGATACGTGGGTACGTTTCATCAGTGTCGGAGCAAGTTGGCGATTCCCGGCTGGTGTTGCGGTTACGACTTGGCCTGAGTCCAACGTTTTGCGAGCTCTCGATCGAATGTGTGAAACGTTATTTGCTATTGCAAGTTGTGGATTTGCTCAACATGATCGGGTTTTGTTGTCGACAGGCCGACGGCTAGATCGGACTTCGTGCGCGGTGGTGAGCAGTTCAAGCTTTGCCATCCGATCTACCGGATCCATGTCGATTTTTTTTAAGAGTGGGTTGTAAAGTTCGAGGTTCCTTGAACACCTTTTGAAACGCATCAGTCAATTGATTGATTTTCCTATCTGGTTAGCGAGTCACACGGACATGAAACGTATTTTTTTCTCTTTGGGTCTTGGTTTAGGGCTGATTGCAGCGATCTCAATTACCGGTTGTGGTGGTTCAACTCAAGACGACCGACCACCGTTTGATGAAGCATCGGCAGATGGGGGGCACGACGATCACGATCACGAGGGCCACGATCACGAGGGCCACGATCACGAGGGCCATGATCATTCTGCCCATGAGCACCCCGAGCATGGTCTCAACGGCGGCCACATGGTCGGTTTGGACGACGGCTCTGAGATCGAAGTGGCGTTGGACAAAGAGAAGGATGCGTTTGCGATCTTTCCTGCGAGCCCCGAGAAGGTCACTGCGGTCAAAATGATCACAAAGATCGAGGGAAGTGAAACCACGTACGACTTTGCCGCGTCCGATGCTGCGGAAACAGCCGGTGCTTTCTTGCTTGTAAGCCCTGAATTGGCGACCGCGGTGCGAATGGGTGACGTCGCTGAGGTGACTTTGGTTGTAGAATCAGATGCAGGAAAAGCATCCACCAAGTACGTACATCACGAGCACTAGGGCGTTTGCATTACCGTTTAGCCGGATCCGGATGATTGTGGTTCATCGATGGGTCTCGTTCATCGAGCTAGGTTACCGATCCGGTTCGTTGCCGACAGCGGTCACTGCACTTTGACGCTGCGGCATCTCCGCAAATGACCGTTGGTAGTATCAATCCGCATAACACTGCAGATCCCAGTGTCACGCTTGGGTCTGCATCGCAGCGAGCTGTTTGAATCGGCGGTTTTTCTGGGCGGTGGCAGCCATAATTGCGCCGTGGATCAAAGCATCCATCTTCACCTTGTGAAAGCTTTCTTCTTTTTTTCCGGTGCGTCGAATAGCAGCCTTCCGGAAAATCGATGGGATGTCTAACCTTTCCCTCTTGCCGATAGAAGACTTCGGAAAATCAGCTAGGGCAGTCCCACTCTGATTTGCTCGGTTTTAGCACGGCCAATTCGTTTGAAAGTGAGAATGGAAGTTTTTTGGGAAGTTGGGTTCCCGCTCAACGCCGCTCTCGGTGTGGTTTTGAAGATTGATGGCACTCCTTATTTCGTAGGTACGGCCATCGTGTTGAAAGGAAACGGTTCGTGCGTCGAAACGATATTCGTAACGTAGTGATCATCGCGCATGTTGATCATGGCAAAACAACTCTCGTTGACTGTCTATTGAGACAGAGCGGGCAGTTTCGGGATGCGGAACTGAAAGGCGAACGGATCCTTGATTCCAACGATCTCGAGCGAGAACGCGGGATCACGATTCTCTCAAAAAATATCGCGATCCCCTACCGCGGTGTGAAGATTAACCTGATCGACACGCCTGGGCACGCAGATTTTGGCGGTGAAGTCGAACGCGTGGTCAAGATGGCTGATGGTTGCCTGTTACTCGTCGATGCTGCCGAAGGGCCGATGCCCCAAACAAGGTTCGTTCTTGAAAAGGCATTACAAGCGGGGGTACGTCCGATCGTTGTCGTTAATAAAGTTGATCGTCCCGATGGACGTCCCCTCGAGGCACTCGATGAGGGGTTGGAGCTTCTCGCTGAACTCGGTGGCGATGAGCAATTAGATAATGCGGCTTATGTTTTCAGTAGTGCCAAGAATGGATTCGCGACGACTGATCCTTCAGTGCCCTCGGGGGATATGCGTCCCTTGCTGGATCTTCTCGTTGACGCACTTCCCGGACCTGATGTCGATCAAGAAGCACCGCTACAGATGATGGTAACCACGCTCGACTGGAGTGAGTACGTCGGAAGGATTGCAGTGGGGAGAATTCAGTCGGGGAAGCTTTCGCTGGGGCAGGCAATTGAGTTGCATCAGAAAGATGGTGTGAAAAAGCAAAAGGTTGCAGGGCTATTTGTTTTCGACAATTTGGGTCGAGCGGAAGCCGAGTCTGCCACTGCGGGTGACATCGTTGCGATCGAAGGGTTGGAGGGTGTTGAGATCGGTGACACCATTGGCGAGGTTGACGCGAACAATGCATTGGAACGGCTTACGGTTGACGAGCCGACCCTCGAAATGGTGTTTAGTGTCAATTCTTCACCGATGGCTGGTCGTGAGGGGAAGTATGTCACGACGCGGCAATTGAAAGCCAGGCTCGAGAAGGAGCTAGAACGCAATGTTGCGTTGCGTGTTGAGATGGTTGAGGGTACCGAAGCCTACGCGGTTAAGGGGCGGGGTGTTCTTCATTTGGCGGTGCTGATTGAGACCATGCGTCGCGAGGGTTATGAATTGAGCGTTGGTAAACCTCGGGTGATTTTCAAAACAATTGAAGGAAAGCAGCATGAACCTTATGAGACCCTCAGAGTAGAAGTGCCTACCGATGTCATGGGCCCCGTCATGGAATTGGTGGGTCACCGGAGAGGTCAACTGGAAGAGTTGGCTCAACGCGGTGATTACAGTTTGCTGCGTTTTCTCGTTCCCTCACGTGGTCTGATTGGCCTTCGCACAAAATTGCTCAACGCAACCAAGGGCACTGCGATCATTCATCATCGATTCGAAAGTTATCGCCCCGTTGAGGGTGAGCAACCTAAACGTGGTAACGGTGTCTTAATTTCGATGGTTGGTGGTAAGACAATGCCATTTGCACTCTTTGGATTACAGGAACGCAGTGAATTGCTGGTTGCTCCGGGGACCGAAGTGTACGAAGGGATGATTGTCGGAGAGAATGCTCGCGATAACGATATGACCGTGAACCCTTGCAGGGAAAAGAAGCTCACCAATATTCGTGCCGCTGGCAGCGATGAGAACGTGATTCTCAAGCCACCACGTGATCTGTCTCTCGAGGCTGCCTTGGAATACATCGAAGAAGACGAACTCGTCGAAGTAACGCCGGAGAATATCAGGCTTCGCAAAGTAGTCCTGAAAGAAAGTGATCGCCGGCGTCTGAATCGAAACGCCTAAGCTTCATTGCACCGCAGTGATGTCACTCAGTCTTTTCTGAATCAGATCTTCGCGGGATGGCTGGCTTCGATTTTTGTTCCATGTGTTGCCGTTGCCGTTCGGAAAACCTCGCACGTTGTTGTTCGGTGATGGAGTCGGCGCACTGCGGGCACTGAACACCCGCGATAAACAGCTCAGAGTCTTGTTGCTCCTGTGTGACGGGCCATCCACAGCCAAAGCACATGATGTGTTCCCCTTCTTCGAGTCCGTGCCCCACGGAGACTCTTCCGTCAAAGACGAAGCAGTCGCCCTGCCAAAGGGATTCCTCTGGGTCAATCTCCTCCAGGTATTTGAGGATGCCTCCTCGCAGGTGGTAAACCTCGTCAAAGCCCATGCCTTTTAATAACGCGGTTGATTTTTCACATCGAATACCACCGGTGCAAAACATTGCTACCTTTCGGTTCTTCTCTGGCGCAAGGTTTTGTTCTACGTACTCGGGAAATTGGCGAAAACTTGTGGTGTTTGGATTTTCAGCGCCTTGGAAAGTCCCGATCGCAAATTCATAGTCATTACGAGTATCGATTAAGGTCACGTCGGGATCGCTTATCAATGCATTCCAGTCCTTGGGGTCGATGTAAGTGCCTACCGACTTGAGTGGGTCAATTCCCTCCACTCCCATGGTGACGATCTCTTTTTTTAATCTAACGCGCGTGCGTCGAAACGGCATCTCGTCACAAAAAGACTCCTTCACATCCATCTCTTTGAGTCTGTCATCCCGCCGAAGGAAACTAATCACCTGGTCAATTCCTTCGCGATCGCCCGCGATCGTTCCATTGATGCCCTCCTTGGCTAAGAGAAGGGATCCTTTGACTCCAAACTGTTTCATTTCCTTTTCAAGAGGAGACTTTAACGCCCTGTAATCATCCATGGGCGTGAATCGATAAAGAGCTGCAACGACAATGGGTGCCATTTGAAGATCGATCCAAAAAAATGCGACTGCTTGTTTCGGTTCGCTGTCGGTGCTGACCGAGCCAACCTTCGGAAATCGACGAAGGGTTCAACGGGCAGTAGTAGGGCGAACGATGCTGTGCTCGCCCGGGCTAAGCCACGTCGCGAGCGTTGTGTAAAACGCAGGTCGTTGATGGGGGTCAACGACAGTATGCTCAAGTGTACGCGTTTCTATCGATACTGTCCGTGGGTAACTTTATCTGGATTGCTGAAGCAAAACAGAGCGATACCCAAGAGACTATACCAGCATTCGAAGAGCCGCCAGCGCGGCAGCATAGTCAGGTTCCTCAGTGACTTCAGGAACAATCTCTTTGTAAGCCACGGTGCCTTGTGCGTCGAGGACAAAGACTGCCCGGGTCAGAAGTTTGAGTTCGGCGATGGTCACCCCGAAATCAGTTCCGAACGAATGGTCTTGGTAGTCGCTTGCCGTTTGCATCTCAACAGACTCTGCCCCACAGAACCTCGCTTGGGCGAACGGGAGGTCGCGACTGACCGTGACCGCGTTGATTTGATCACCAAGACTTGCAACCTGTTCGTTGAACTTCTTGGTTTGAATCGCGCAAACGCCAGTGTCGAGGCTTGGGACGATACTCAGAAGTGTGGGTTTGCCCTTGAGATCTTCCAATTGGAGGGACTGAATTCCGGCATCTACATAGTGGAGCACAAAATCTGGTGCTTGAGATCCCACTGCTAGGTCCTCTCCCTCGAGGCTCATGGGATTGCCTTTGAAAGTGATAATGCCTTCACGAGTCATTGATCTAATTCCTTTGGGTAACAAGAAAGGTTGTTTTGTTCTCTGAGCAGGTCTTGTCGTGTTTGTTCGAATACCGATTCGCCGGTGCGTGATCGACTGAGAGACTTGAAGTATGAACCTCGGACCTCCCAAAGTGAATGGGGCGCAGTCGCTTTTATTCTGGAGAATTTTGCAAGGAGCGTTATGGCGCCCTGAGCGAATCGAATCAGGTTGATACGGAAAACGAAGATTCGTCGTCGCCGGAGATACCACCTGAATTGCCTTGTGCGGTGGCAGCTCGCCACGGGAAAGAGTAGGCAGGTCCAGAAAAAATTAGATCTGGGAGAGCCGTTAGCGACTCTAACCGTTTTTGAGAACGTTTCTACGAGACGCTCAACTCGGGTTTCATGAACGTTGTCGTGCCAAGGTTCGCACCCGTACGCATGGTGGTGATTCTCGCCATCACGCCTGGGTGCATCCAAGTTGATTTTTTAGCCGCAGAACGATGGGCGGTTACCATGAGCAGTGCCCGACAGAGTTCGCGACTTGCTTCGCTCCGAGATGACGGGACCTCATCAACCGTTTTTGAAACCTCCACAGCCAAGCGGCATGCCTCAAGGTCGGCGTCGTATTCAGTGTGATGAGCCACCCATCGAAGTGTTACAAGAGTTGAGACAATACAGGCTAGGCTTGCGGTCGGTGCGTACCAAGGACTGTGTTCAAACCAAGGTGCCATGGCAGCTGCCGCACCCCAGATCGGAATGATCGACACCATGCGAAGTGGTAGGTGTTTGCGTTTGAGATGGGCAGCTTCGTGCAGAATCACCATCGATAATTGTTTCTGAGTGAGTTCAGAGGCGAGTCGGTCAGAGATGATTAACTTGCGAAAGGGAGAAACAAAACCGATGACGGCTGCATTCATCGTTCTTCCTCTTGTATTCCAGATTGCAATCTCAAGGTTTGGCAGCCCAGTCGCCTTCGTGATTTTCTGGATCCAAGCCAATTGCTCGGAGCCGATGGGTTGGGTTTCAATGAAGCGACCCGCAACCCACGGGAGAATGAGAGCAATAAAAATCAAAACGAGACCAAGGTTCAGTGCCGATGCGTAGCTCGCGTTAAGAGGAAGGAGACTGGTCAGGTCAATCATTCCCAATAGCATGAGAATTGGGAAAAGGCTGGTTCCGATCATGAATTTGAACTTTCCACCGCATTGTCTCAAACATGCGCCGTACCCGAGGCTCTCGTTGGAGCGAGCGCCTTCAAATCGTTCCATGGTGTAGACCGAGAACAGGATCAAGACAGTGCCCGGCAGGAGTAAGAAAAAAGACTGAAGGGCAAGGGAATGTTTCAAGAGGGTGTTACCGGTGATGGCGGACGCAAACCCCAGCGTACGTAGACAAAGTAGAACTGCTCCAAGTGAAAGCCAGCTTGAAAGACCCAGAGATCGTTCCAGAAGTACGCGTTGCGATGTATCGCCCTCCTCCGTCGCTACTTCTGCCTTGATCCTGCGATCACCTTGGTAATGCATGATGAGCATCATCGCGATGATAGGTAGAAAAGCACCAAGTAATCCAAATGGTCTATCCGTGGTGGCTGATGGAATCGTTCCGCACGACAAAGACAGGATGATTGCTAGGAAGTAGGTAAGCTGCATGACCGATACTATTGGTAGGAGGGTCATCGCAGGATAATCTGGAACAAGGTGTACGATACGCGAAATGCGAGAGAGAACGGTTATGCCGCCTTTTTTGGTTCCGAACAGATCGGTTGTTCCGGTTCTAACGATCTGATCGATTATGAGGTGCGGTTTCACGGCTCTCACTTTGGCACTTGGATGTCACTTCCACGCACGGAGAGCGGACGATCTCAAATGTATGGAGTTTCGGTTTCTGAGACACCCAGATTTTGATGAGGAAGCTGACGAGAGATGCGAGATCTTGGCCATCAGAACAAGTCGCGTGCTCCGCTTGCGAAATAGAAGCCCGTGAAATAGGAGCATCGGCACACTCGGTGTGTGGATTCCTCCGGGACAGTGGCTTCTTTCGAGCCGGGGCACCAGAATTCCCGCCAGAACGCCTCTGGTGGAGAGCTTTCGATAGAAAACCTCAAAGGTGGATTACTCTGCTTTGGGGTACGACCCAAGCACCGTTAGGCTTAGCGCCGATTGCTGAAGATCCTTCAGCGCCTTGCTGACCTCTTCTTCGCCGCGATGTCCAGTCAGTTCAACAAAGAAAATGTACTCACTGGGGCTGTCCGGGGCGGGGAATGACTCAATCCATGTCAGGTTCAGTGAATGTTCCTTGAAGATGCTCATTGCATCTGCAAGTGCCCCCGGGCGATGGTGGAGTTGAAAGAGGATCGAGGTTTTGTCATTTTCCGTTGGCTTAAGTAGATCCCTCCCCAGCACTGCAAATCGTGTGACATTGTTTGGGTTGTCTTCGATGTTGGCATCAATCAAATCAAGGTCATACTGACGTCCTGCTTCCATACTCGCAACCGCCGCAACACCCGGTGTTTTGGCCGCTAACTGAGCAGCTGCAGTTGTACTGCCGGTTTCAACCTGTCTGGCATTCGGGAGGTGTTTGGCAAGCCAATCCCGGCATTGGGATAACGCCTGAGGTTTACTGTGAACTTCGGTGATTTCACCACGAGATGTGCGAGACAGAAGGTTGTGATGAATCGGAAGTAGAACTTCACCGCACACGTTCATCTCACACTGCAAGAACATGCCGAGCGTATCAACCACACGTCCATCGGTGCTGTTCTCAATGGGGACGACGCCATAAGTAAGATCACCTCGAGAGACACTTTCAAAAACGGCTCGAATACTCGCCACCGGGCGAAGTTCTGTTGCCTCACCGAAGTACTTGATCGCTGCAAGGTGGCTGTAACTGTGCATTGGTCCAAGGTAGGCCGCCGCGGTCTTCTGGTGCGTTTGTAAGCACAGGCTCGAGATATGTTTCAGAAACGGCAGTAACGCCGCTCGAGAAACCGGAGTGAGGCTATCTGAATCGGAATCGACTTGATTGAGTATGCTCTCAATTCGAGCCGATTCTAAAGCGATGCGATCCCCCGTTTCCAGAGTTGAACGCTCAAGCACACGTCTGACCAGCTCACTTCGCTTGATCAGTAGTCTCAGCAGGTCTTTGTCCAACCGATCGATCTCTTGCTCCATTGGTTCGGGCGAGTTTGACGGGTTCGACATCGTTTTTGTCTTCGTGCTTTCGACTGGGGAATTGGCGGTAATCAGATCGTTTCTCGATCCGAAGGCCACGTTTTGATCAACGCATTAACGAGGATAACGGCAGGCCAGAAGAACCGGCTACCACAATAAACAACCTTAGCCGTCGTTACAGCCTTGGTGGTATTCAAACGATCAAGTTGATTGAATTACCCGTGAAGGGGATCGAATATTTCATCCCTGATATCCGCATCAAATTACAGAGAACGAAGCTTCGGGTCATCCACTGATCATGGTCATTCGTACCGCGTCGTCACAGGGGGTAGCGGAGTTAAATTGGGGTGGTTTGTTCTCAATTTAATTGGCTGAAAAGCAGCCATTTGGTCAAGTAAACGACGCCCAAAAAAGCAAGGTTTCGACTCCGCTACTGTCAATTTGACACATGCTAGCTTGGCCGTGATTCCGCCTTTCCTTGGCAACTGTCAAAATATCAATAATGGCGACCCGAAGGAATTGGCATCGGTGGATTGTGCCGATTACGCGCCCATTTGGGCAGGGAATTTGGATGGGATTCGCGCTTTTCTTTTCGAATGGCACGCTCTTTGCCTATTACAACATTCGCTGTCGAGCAATGACGAAATCGACAGCCACTTAAACAACATTAAAACGCCGACTTCGGCGATTGAAACAAGCCTCTGGATTAGCCCGACCCCTACACGACAGCCGACAGCAGGGCGGCAAGGAGAAGAAGAATCATGGCACAAGGCGAAAAAATTATTGGTATCGACTTGGGGACAACCAACAGTGTTGTTGCCGTTATGGAGGGCAGTGAGCCAAAGGTGATTCCCAACGCTGAGGGAAATCGTCTCACTCCCAGTGTTGTTGCTTTCACTGACAATGATGACACGATTGTTGGCGAACCGGCTCGCCGCCAGGCTGTGACGAACCCCAAGAGGACCGTTTACTCCGTAAAACGTTTCATGGGACGGCGTCATCACGAGGTGGAGAACGAAGAAAAGATGGTTCCCTACGGTGTAGAGGGCGCCGCGGACGAGTACGTTCGAATCAAGGTTGGCGACAAAGAGCATGCACCTCAAGAGGTTTCAGCAAAGGTTCTTCGCAAGCTGAAGGAATCGGCTGAGTCCTACCTTGGGCAGAAGGTCAACAAGGCGGTCATCACGGTGCCTGCTTACTTCAATGATGCTCAACGTCAGGCGACCAAAGATGCCGGCCAGATTGCGGGGCTGGAGGTTGCACGGATTATCAACGAACCGACTGCCGCAGCTTTGGCCTACGGGCTGGACAAATCAAAAGACGAGAAGATTATCGTTTTTGACCTTGGTGGCGGGACGTTTGACGTCTCGGTCCTCGAAGTGGCAGATTCGGGCGATGAAGAACAGGAAAGTCGAGTTTTTCAGGTAATCAGTACCTCTGGCGACACTCAGCTCGGGGGTGATGACTTTGATGAAGCCCTGATTCATCACGTTGCGGACGAGTTCAAAAAAGAAAATGGTATCGACCTACGTGACGACCCCATGGCACTTCAGCGCCTTCAGGAAGCTTGCGAAAAAGCGAAGAAGGAATTGAGTACCTTACCTGAGACGGACATCAATCTGCCGTTCATCACAGTTGCGGACAATGTTCCGAAGCACCTCACGATGAAGGTGACACGTGCGAAGTTTGAAGAACTCATTGACTCACTTGTCGAGCGATGTCGGCAGCCTGTACTCCGAGCGTTAGAGGACGCCGGATTCTCACCGAGCGATATTGACGAAGTCGTTCTTGTTGGTGGTAGTACTCGTGTGCCTAAAGTTCGCGAGCTGGTCAAATCCGTCTTTGGCAAGGAGCCGCATCAGGGTGTGAATCCTGATGAGGTAGTGGCCGTTGGCGCCGCGATTCAAGGCAGTGTCCTCGCGGGTGACCGAACGGACGTACTGCTTTTGGATGTCACCCCGCTTACGCTTGGAATTGAAACAGAGGGTGGAGTGATGACTGCTCTGGTAGAGCGAAATACGACCATTCCGGCGGAGAAGAAAAACGTTTTCAGTACCGCTGCTGATAACCAGAGTGCGGTGACCGTTCGTGTTTTCCAAGGTGAGCGAAAAATGGCTTCCAACAATCGTTTGTTGGGAGAGTTCAACCTCGAGGGCATTCCTCCTCAACCACGTGGTGTGCCCCAGATCGAAGTTAAATTCGACATTGACCAAAACGGTATCGTTTCCGTTTCTGCAAAGGAACTGAAAACAGGCAAAGAAGCATCGGTCACCATTAAAGAAGCTGGCGCTCTGAGTGAGGATGACATCGATCAAATGCGCCGAGACGCCGAGGCAAATGCTGAGGAAGATCGCAAGCAATTTGAATTGGTTGAAGCGAAGAATAAGGCCAGCCAACAAGTCTATCAGCTCGAAAAGTTGATGAAGGAGAATGAAGACAAGCTTTCAGACTCTGACCGAGAGCCGATGGAAAAAGCGATCGAGAAGGTTAAGGAAGCTGCTGAGGGCGAGGATGCTAATGCAATCAAGCAGGCATCCGATGAGCTTGATGCTGCGTCTCAGGCATTCAGTAAGGTTCTCTATGAGCAATCAGAGGCGGCGGGTGGTGCCGAAGAGGCCGGTAATGACGGAAGCAGCGACGGCGATGATGACGCAATTGATGCCGATTTTGAAGTGAAGAACTAACAAGACTTCAAAGATCACGCTCTGAATTCGAAGAAAGGGTGAGTGCACGGCACTCACCCTTTTTTTAGTTGTATCCTTACGCAGGGGGCAATACGGCACGCCGGTTGCACTTTACGGATTTCAAAAAGGAGCAACTGCCATGACTTTTCAGTTTGACAAACTTACCAACAAATCACAGTCACTTTTACTCGATGCCGAGTCGCGTGCTGGAGCTCGACAGAATCCTGAAATCGTTCCCTTGCATCTGCTCGACGCAATGCTCAATGAGAGTGAAGGGATCATGCGGCCCATGTTGGACGCAATGAGCGTCGACGTCCCCAAGCTAACCGAATTGGTCGAAGTTGAGCTGGATCGACTTCCAAAAGCTGTGGGTGGTAGCAAAGCGAATATCTCCGCAGAACTTCAGGCTTTATTAGATTTTGCCTCCTCCTCGGCCGCTGACCTTGGTGACGAGTATGTCAGTGCGGAACATCTTGTTCTTGGGCTCAGTAACACGGAGGGTAAGGCACAGTCGCTGCTAAAGTTGATGGGGATCACCTCAAAAGATGTAAAAGCTGCAATGGAAAAGCTGAGGGGTTCGGGGCGTGTGACGGATCGTAACGCTGAGGATAAGTACCAGGCCCTACAACGCTTTGGGATTGATTTGACTGGGTTGGCAGCGGAGGGAAAGCTCGATCCGGTCATTGGACGTGATAGTGAAATCCGTCGAGTCATCCAAGTGCTTTCCCGGCGAACCAAAAACAATCCGGTACTCATTGGGAAACCCGGTGTCGGAAAAACAGCGATTGCAGAGGGTCTTGCGTTGAGAATCTCTGACGGTGATGTTCCACAGAGTCTGCGGGAGAAAACCGTCATCTCGTTGGATCTCGGTGCTTTAGTTGCCGGTGCGAAATTCCGTGGTGACTTCGAAGAACGTCTCAAGGCTGTGATCCGCGAGGTCAAAGACTCCGATGGAGAGGTAATCCTTTTCATTGATGAAATGCAGCTGTTGGTCGGCACAGGGAAATCAGAGGGTTCCTCTGATGCTGCCAATATGCTGAAGCCGGAACTTGCGAGAGGAGCACTACGTTGTATTGGTGCGAGTACGCTTGATGAATACCGTCAGCAAATTGAAAAAGATGCTGCTCTGGAGCGACGATTCCAGCCGGTTTTGGTCGACGAGCCAAACACGGAAGATGCGATTGCAATTTTGCGAGGTTTGAAACCACGCTATGAATCTCATCACGGGGTTCGTATTAAAGACAACGCAATTGTGGCCGCGGTCAATCTGTCCCAACGCTACATTTCGGAGCGGTTTCTGCCCGATAAGGCAATTGACTTGGTGGATGAGGCAGCGAGCCGGCTCGCAATGGAAAAAGAAAGTGTTCCGGAGCCAATCGATCGGATTCAACGCCGACTTCGACAACTGGAACTCGCGTTGAGACAACTCGCTGATGAGCAAGAAAAATCAGCGGTGGAAAATCGAAACGAGATTGAAACCGAAATGGAGTCGCTCAGCCGCGAGCTTGCGAATTTGCGAGAGCAGTGGGAAGCGGAAAAGATCGGTTTGGATGATGTGCAGTCCATTCGCATCGAGGCGGATTCGCTTCAGCATCAATTTGCAAAACTTGATGCGGAAGCTAAACAGAGGCAGCTACGGGGTGAAAGCCCAGAGAATCTTTACCAGAAGATGCTCGAAATTCGGGAGCGGCAAGCCGAACTCGAGAGCAAACTTGATGATTTTGAGTCGGCAGAACAAAAAGTGAAGAGCACTCGCGAAGCCTCCGAGGAAAAGAGGAGATTGCTGCGTCGAGATGTCACGGAGGAAGAAATCGCGGAGGTCGTGAGCGCGTGGACTGGGATTCCAGTCGCCAGAATGTTGGAAGAAGAACGCGAAAAGCTTGTTGACCTGGAGAATCGAATTCACGCACGAGTGATTGGTCAGGATGAGGCAGTCGTGGCGGTGGCCAATGCGATTCGCCGTAGCCGAAGCGGTCTTCGTGAACCCAACCGACCCATCGGTTCATTCATGTACCTTGGCCCCACGGGTGTTGGTAAAACAGAACTTTCAAAGGCACTCGCCTCGGTGATGTTTGACGATGAGGACGCGTTGGTCCGAATTGATATGAGTGAGTACATGGAGCGTCATAACGTCGCGCGTCTAATTGGCTCCCCTCCCGGCTACGTTGGCTATGAGGAAGGTGGCAAGTTGACCGAAGCCGTGCGAAGGCGCCCGTACGCTGTCATCTTGCTCGACGAAATCGACAAGGCGCATCCTGATGTCTTCAATCTGATGTTGCAGGTGCTTGATGATGGTCGTCTGACTGATGGCCACGGCCGAACCGTTGACTTCACGAACACGGTTGTCGTGATGACGAGTAACGTCGGTAGCCAAATGATCCAGAGCCTCACCTCACAAGATGCCGAGGATGAGAAGATTGTGGATGCAATCCAGTCAGCATTGACCGCAAAATTCTTGCCTGAGTTCCTAAATCGAATTGATGAAATCGTTTTGTTTCAGCCACTTCAGAAAGACGAAGTCAAGAGTATCGCAAAGTTGCAGATTGAAAAACTCCGAAAGCGTGCCAGCGAGAACGGCATCGAGTTGGAAATTACCGAAGCTGCAGTGAATCAAATTGCGGGGATAGGCTACGATCCCACTTACGGTGCTCGACCATTGAAAAGGGTGCTGCAAAAGCAGATAGAGAACCCTTTGGCGACGGCGATCTTAGAGAATCTGGTGGGTGAGTCCAGTCAAGTCTCCGTGGGGCATGATGGTGATCGCTTTACTTTTGATCACCTTGAGGATTAGGCGGACGTTCTCGACACCGAAGCCCTACGAGCTCGACGAGGTTCGCCTCAGAGGTGTTAGGATCATACCTTCAACGCCAATCCGGTAGACGACGAACCCGGAGTCAAATGAAGCGCCTGCTCTGTGTGATTTGGATGTAGGAGCGTGATCTGGACACAGCAGTGTGATCAGACCGCATGAAATTTGTCCGAGCGCATAAAGAACGGCCGCTGCACCGAACGGGCAGCGGCCTTTCTTTGTGTCTGCGTTAAACGACAGCCGCCGGTTTCACCGCTGCTGCGGCCATCCAGCGGGCTTCAATGGAATTAACCACCGTAGTTGTCGGTGGTAACTTCGTCGCTTGGCTTTCGTTCATCTGCAAGTCGCTTGCATTCGCTAACCACTGC
>CAXQOB010000050.1:0-17217 GCA_964225475.1 Candidatus Nitrosopumilus sp.
ACGATCAGGAACCTTCTTTGGCTACGAAGGGCTTGGTTCCATTTATTGGCACATGGTATCCAAACTTGGGTTGGCTGTTGCAGAGAATTCCTACCGAGCGATGGAAGCCAATGCGAGCCCCGAATTACGCGACAAACTGCGTTCCCATTATGAATCCATTCGCAGTGGAATAGGAGCAGAAAAAACACCACTTCAATATGGAGCCTTTCCCTCCGATCCCTATTCGCACACGCCTGAAAACGCGGGAGTCAAGCAACCGGGAATGACGGGGCAAGTCAAAGAGGATGTCCTCACCCGATTCCTCGAGACCGGAATCATCATCTCGGAGGGGTGCATTCATTTCAACTTTGAATTGTTCGATCAAAGTGAACTATTGGAGACTTCAAGCACCCTTGAACACCAGAAAGTCAATGGCCAAACGTCAAGCATCACCGTTCCACCCGGTGGTTTCGCTTTGACACTTTGTCAGGTCCCGATCATTTACCGGCCGGGTAAGAAAAACTGCATCACGGTTCACCGGGTGGAGGATGATCCTCATATGATTGAGGGTACAACGATTTGCAGAGAGTTGAGCCAAGAAGTTTTTGCTCGCACTGGAAGAGTGAGTCATATCGAACTGGAGTGTACCGCAATCCAGTCATTAAACCCCATGGAAGCGAAATCGCTGTGAGCCACAGTGAAGCCAAGCACTCCCAACCACATTCACACGCATCTAACAGTTTTACGGTATCGCCATGATCAGAATGTTCGCTGCTCGTTCCATTTTCTTCTCCCTCCTGACTCTAGTTTACCTACTGAGACCAATGAATCTGGATGCACAATCTCGAGTTAGCCTCAGGCAGGTTGGTGATCAACATGAACTGCTGCTAAACGACAAACCCTTTAAGATCAAAGGTGTTGGAGGAGAAGAGAACCTTAGTACGCTGAAAGACCTTGGAGGTAATTCGATTCGCACGTGGGGTGTTGATCGCTTGGGAGAGGTTCTGGATGCGGCGGAAAGGCATCAACTGATGGTATGTGCGGGAATCTGGCTGGGACATCAGAGACATGGATTCAGTTACCAAGATGCTGATGGTGTTGCCAAACAACTTGAGGAAGCACTCGCCTCCGTAAAACAATACAAAGACCATCCCGCGCTTCTGATGTGGGGAGTCGGGAATGAAATGGAAGGCGAAGGCAATGACCCCTCGGTCTGGTACGCCGTCAATCATCTTGCCAGAGAGATCAAAAAAATCGACCCAGATCACCCGACCATGACAGTCATTGCTGAATTGGGCCCGAACGAATCGAAATTGAAAAACATTTCACGATTCTGCCCCGATGTCGAAATCGTCGGCGTGAATTCCTATGGTGGAATTGAATCGATCCCTGAACGATACGGCAGGTCAGGAATCAAAAAACCTTACATCATCACCGAACACGGACCTGTCGGGCCATGGGAAATCGGCAAGACACCTTGGGGATCCCCAATCGAGAGGACGAGCACGGAAAAGGGTGAGTTTTATGCGAAAGGATACACGGCAAACGTGATTCAAAATGGAGGCGTGTGTCTGGGTGCCTACTCATTTCTGTGGGGCAACAAACAAGAAACCACTGCAACCTGGTTTGGAATGACGCTCCCCGATGATAGTCGCCTCGAAGCAGCCGACTTGATCGCAGAACTCTGGTCCGGCCAACCGACAAAGAACCCCTGCCCGAAAATAGGTCAAATCAAGGTGAGTAAGGTCGATCAAATCAAGCCGGGCGAATCGATCAATGCATCGATCCAAATTGAGAGGTTCAATCAGACCCAGCATGAAGTACAGTGGATTCTGCGTGCGGATTCGGGAACCATCGGTGAGGGCGGTGACAAGCAAGAGGGCGAGGCAGAATACCCGAAGGCGATTACGGGTAGTGGAACGTCAGTATCGGTAACACTACCTGAAAATCCAAATACATTTCGGTTGTTTGCATACGTGCGAGATGAGACGGGCGGAGCAGCGGTGGCAAATGTCCCACTCCGAGTCGGTGGAATGGTGAAAATCACCGAGGAGATGAAGGTATCAGAACTTCCATACGTCATTTATGAGGAGAAAGACGCAGGTAGCGTTTTTGCTTCCTCAGGATACATGGGTAACGCTGCTGCGATCTCAATGCAACCTGATTATTCGACAAACCCCAAACGTGGTGATCGATGCTTGCGAGTTGAATACAAGAGTGGTGATGCATGGGGTGGGGTTCTGTGGCAATCCCCCGCAGAGGATTGGGATGGCCTAAAACCAGGTGGAGCGAATTTAACCGGAGCCACAGAGCTCGAGTTCTGGGCCCGTGGTGAAGCTGGCGGCGAGAAGGTGAATTTTGTGTTTGGTGTGCTTGATGGCAACCAACCGTATCGGGATACCGCAAGGGGAGAACTCACCAATGTTGTCCTCACCAAGGATTGGAATCGCTACTCAATCCCGCTTCGCGGGCTGGATCTTCGCCAGATCAAAACAGGGTTTGGTTGGTCGTTGGCTGGTCAGGGAAAACCTGTCATCTTTTTTCTCGACGATATTCGCTATATCAAAGGAACCGATTCAAAGTAGAGAATCTGCATTCAGCTTAGGCGAGCAGGATGAGTGGCTTGGCCAATTCTGGACCCCTCCACAGCGACCACGATGCATGATCTCATATCCTGTTGGTTCATGGAACCTGCGATCAGCGCAACGAAAATACGCGAAAAAACAGACAACAATCCATTTTTTCTCGACAGCATCAAATGACTCAATGGATAGTTCACCATCACTCTCGCATGCGGGTAGTCGCATCAGCCAGTCAGTGAATTGAACGCGGTATCGCGAAGCGAATTATCCTCTCCTATTATCCTGGCGATCATTCCCAGTTATTAAGTCAATGACCACAACTGAAACAACCGCGACATCAGCCAGCTCATCGCGTCGTCACGATCTGGATGCCCTTCGAGGCTTTGCAATGCTGTTGGGAATCGTCCTACACGCGGCCATGTCTTTTCTGCCGGGAATCAAGCCTATCTGGGGAGTTCAGGATATCTATGCCTCCGACGCCTACGGATTGATGCTCCATTCGATCCACGGATGGCGAATGCAGCTCTTCTTCTTCATCAGTGGCTTCTTCACAATGATGCTCTGGAAAAAACGAGGCCCCAAGTCTCTCTTCGTTCATCGGTTCCAAAGAATCCTTGTACCACTGGGTCTAGCGATGGTGACAATCGTTCCCTGTCAGTGGTTCTTGCAAGGCATTGTGAGGAGTGATGACTTCCGGCAATCTGCGAAAGCGAGTCATCTTGAGACAGAAGCCCGCTCTGACCAAAAAGACGTTGATACCGATACGTACTTCGTCACGTTCCCGATACAAGACCTCGATGAAATTGATATTTGGAAAGCGGTTTTCAATGATGACTCTGCTCTTGTCAAAACGTATCTGGATCTGGGTGGAAAGAAGGATCTTGCGGACCCATCAACAGGCTCCACGCTTCTCCACGCGGCATGCTTCTATGGCAAGTTAAATGCTGCCATGGTTTTAATTGAGTCAGGAGCGAGCCAAGATGCAACAAACCAAGATGGATTAACGCCCGAACAACTTTTGGGAATCGATTGGGAAACAACCAAATTCGTTGCATCCATCGTGGGTATCAAACTGGATCAAAATGAACTCAATGAGAATAGAAAAGCAATTGGTGAGTACATCAATAATGAAAAGTCGCCCGAGGAAACTACAAAATCGTTGGACAAAGAAGATGCACCTGAGATACCAAAAGACACTGAAATTGATATTTGGAAATCTGTACTGAACAACGATGCGGACAGCGTCGCATCGTTTCTCGCAAGCGGGGGCGATGTAAACACCATCGATCCATCAAACGGCTCAACAATACTTCACGCGGCGTGCTTCTTCGGAAAAGCAGATGCTGCGATCGTTTTGATTAATGCGGAAGCGGACCTCACGATGATTAACCAAGAAGGAGCAACGCCTGAGGGAAATCTGTACGTTGATTTGCAAACGACCGCATTCATCGCTTCAATGCTCGCCATTAAAATTGACCCAAAAGAACTCGACGAGGGTCGAAAAAGAATTGCGGCCAAACTCAGCGAAACAACGGGAAGACCAATCACATTACCGGACCTCGATCAAAAAGGCGGAAACTTCTCTGGTCTGATCGCATTTCTGATGTTCTTTCCTTTGTTTAACCACCTATGGTTCTTATGGTTCTTATGGTGGTTTGTCCTGATTTTCATCACGAAAGCGGCTATTGCCACCGGACTTGGGTTAAAAATGGAGTCCCCCAAGTGGATTCATACTCCATTGAAATACCTCATTCTTATTCCGCTTGCCGCGATACCTCAGTTTTATATGGCTCGCATGCCTGACGCTTTCGGGCCGGACACCTCAATCGGTCTTCTGCCGATGCCAGCTGTTTTCCTCTATTACCTGATTTTCTTTCTGGCGGGAGCGCGGTACTTCTCAAATCGCTCGAATGAGCAAACAAGCATCCCAGTCTTCGTTACACTCATTGTCTTTGCCTATTTTGTTTTCTTGGCTGCCCTTTCGGTCGACGCAAATTCTCAGCGACTGCTTTTTAGTTTGCTTCAATCGACCTACGCATGGATGATGACATTCGGAATGATAGGACTATTCTCCTACTTCTTTGCTAAAGAACGTTATTGGGTACGATACCTGTCCGATTCCTCATACTGGCTCTACCTCGCTCACCTTCCATTGGTTCTCTATTTTCAATACCTGGCAGAAGAGTGGCAGGTGCCTTCCATTGTGAAATTCACATTGATCATCGCGGTATCAACCACCCTGCTTTTGATCAGCTACCAATTCCTTGTGAGAAACACATTGATTGGTCAGATTTTGAATGGCCGTCGTTACCCGAGAAGGAACCAAGAGACAGATCCTATTGTGGAAGCGACGCTGATTGAATGAGGAATTGAAGTAATCAAGAACTTGTTCCGTCATTTTTCATTGCAAGCACATAACCTGTCAGACTAGGACCATCGAAGGCAATAACCAACGCATCCTGTCCTCCGCTAACACGAATCCGAGAACCTGTCTCACGATGTCTCATCAGCAAATCTTTAAACTTGTAACCCGACTGCTCTTCGCGATTGCGATCATCCTTGGGACAAACATGCTTTTTGCTCAGGATCAGTGGCCTCGCTTTCGAGGGCCAGGTGGTAAAGGGATCGGACAAACCAATCCCAGTATCCCGCTTGTATGGGATCGAGAAAAAAATGTCAGCTGGGTAATTGATGTTCCGGGCTGGGGATGGGCATCACCCGTTGTAATGGGTGATCGTGTTTTTATCACGACCGTCGTTAGTGACGAGGCCATTACTGAACCGTCCAAAGGGCTGTACCTTGGGCGGGGCGTCCGTGAACCCGAAAAAAGCATGCATCACTGGCTGGTACTGTGCTACGACTTAAAGACGGGTAAAGAATTATGGCGTGATGAGGCACATACTGGACTTCCCCAAGTGCCGCGTCATCCAAAGAGTACCTATGCTGCAGAAACTCCAGTTACCGACGGTGAGCGATTGTTTGTTCTGTTCGGGGACGTTGGACTTTGGTGCTACTCTCTTGATGGGGAAAAACTTTGGGAGAAGCCGATTGAGGCTAAAAAAACATTTTTTGATTACGGCGCAGCAGCATCTCCGGTTGTCCACGATGATCAAGTTTTTGTTGTTTACGATAACTTGGAAGAATCATGGATCGCTGCGTTTGACACCAAAACGGGTGAGGAGCGATGGCGGACACCTCGCGACGAAAAACGATCGTGGGCAACACCGCTCGTATGGCAGAATAAACTGCGAACGGAATTAGTAGTTCCTGGACTCAGAAGCAATCGCAGTTACTCGCTTGATGGAAAGTTGTTGTGGGAATTCAATGGGCAAATGTCGACACTCGTCATCCCATCCCCCTTTTCCGCACATGGAATGGTGTACATCGCCTCCGGATATGTCGGCGACAGCCATCGACCGACCTTCGCCGTCAAACCGGGTGCTGAAGGTGAAATCGCAACCTCCGACCAGTTTGAGGACTCGCCATGGATTGCTTGGTATCAGCCCACCGCGTCAGCCTACAATACAAGCCAAATTGTGGTCGATGATTATCTTTACACCCTTTATGACCAGGGTTTCATCACCTGCCACAACGCAGTAACGGGTGAAGAAATCTTTGGCAAGCAAAGGTTGCCCAAAGGAGCCTCATTCACTTCATCGCCATGGTCAGTGAATGATAAAATCTTCTGTCTCAGTGAGGATGGCGACACGTTTGTGCTGCAAGTAGGTCCGGAGTACAAGCTCCTCCACACCAATCCTCTTGATGAACTCTGCTTGGCTTGCCCCGCAGTGGTAAATGGAAGCCATCTCATTCGAACAGCATCCCATCTCTACTGCATTAGCACCGAAGAAGAAAAGTAAATCCGGTAAACAAGCAGGATCTTACAGGTCAAAACACTGGAATGCGATTCGTATTGCTGAGCGAGTTGAAACCAGACGCCATGCCTGGAGAACAGACCCATTTACTTGAGAGCAGGCCCATCCAAAGGCCTACCGTTGGTCGATAAAATCTGAAAGTGGTGCACACCAGCAGACTGACCATCTCGATAAGCCCAAACCACCTTTTTGTCCGGGGTGACTTCAATAAGCTTAGGAGCTTGAGGATCTTTTCTACCAGCAGCGTAACTCGTGATCACGTAGTTACCATTTGGCAAAATCTGTGCACCACATGGATCCTGCAACCACTCGCCTGGAAGATCATCATTGGTTAAAGTCCAGTTTACCTCTCCATTGGCATTGAAGTTTACAACACGATTGCCGTGAGTGCAGCAAACAAGAGTCTGCCCGTCTTGATGGCGGATGGCGGTGAACGGCCATGTATGAATTTGGTGGTCCTGATCACCGGGAACCGTCGTGTCAAGCTTTCCTTTGAGTGTTCCATCTGAATCATAATGATGCACGGCGAAGTTAAGCAGATGCGGTGCAAGATAGGTTCCATCATCAATTTTCCGTGCCATCCGGGTTTGCATATGATGATTTTCTTTCTGGCACGATAATTGGAATTCGACACGCACCTTTCCTTTGTCGTCCAACTCGAGTAATCGAGGATTCGCTCCAGCCTCCGTCAGAACAATCCCACCGTCTGCAAGTGGCTGAGCGCTATTAATTTCACTTTGAGTCCCCTTCCAAAGTAGACTCTCTTCACCATCCTTGTTCACGCTAATGACAGCACCGCCAGGATACTTCTTGGACTTGTTGAGAGTGAGAATAATCACTCCCTCTTCCGTGACATAGCCATCCCGTGTTGCCGAGGGATAGGTCCAACTCTTTGTGCCATCCGCCTCCATGATGTATGTCTTGGAGCCACAAGCAAGGAATCGATGGGTAACTTCCTCGGCAGATAGATTGCTGCAGATTGTGGAGAGCGCGAAAAATCCAAGCATCCCGAGAAAAAGCCTGCGACCAGCCTGATTCATTGTTACCCTCCACATCAAAGCGATGAAAAAACGTGGCGTCGAGACGACGCAGCGACCCCACGAGCGTTAATGAGCATCCAAGATGCTTCCGCCCGTAACTTATCACAGTTTCCGCCAGCAATGGGGAGACTTAGAGGTTGCTGGAAAGAATGATGGTTCTCAGGTCAGGTTGTTGAACGACTGAACCTGAATACAAAACTCCGGAGTTAGCGATTAAATCTGTGCAATCACTCCAGTGCTATCGGCAAAAGAATCAACATCAACCCCCAGCCGGTTTAGCATCGTCAGATAAACATTGGAGAGGGGAAGGTCTTCACCCTTCTCCTCATCTTGCCATGGCTCTCGTTTTCCGAGCCATGGACCACCCTGAAAATTCATCCCGGCATGGTTGAAATATTTGCCATGTTTGAAACCAAGACTTTTCCCACCAGCGAGAATCAATGGATAGTTGCGAGAGAGGTGAAAAGCACTCGATGCTGAGCCAAAAATACTCAACGTGTTATCGAGCATGGAGCCTTCACTACCTGGCTCAGGTGTACTACGAAGCTTATTCAGAAACCTTGCATATTCCTCATTAAGGAAACCGCAGTAAATTGCAAAACGCTCCCAACCGCCGGGCTCTTTTGTTTCGTGAGATAGCTGGTGCGCCAAATTAAAACCAACGGCTCTCGCAAGATGATCACTGCGTCCCACTCCATTCTCGCGACCAATTTGATAGGTGGCAACACGAGTAGAATCGGTCTGAAAGGCGAGATAGATTAACTCAAACATGGTTCGCAGGTACTCGCGAGGCTCATCGGTAGTGAGTTCAAGATTCAGCTTGGAACCATCGATACTCGGAAGCGGTGTACCCAACCATCGCTTCGCTTTCTCAGCCTTTACCTCGGCCTGTCGAACTGAATCCAAATACTCGTCGAGGGTTTTGCGATCTTCATTTGAAAGGGAATGACGTAAACGCCGGGCGTCCTCAAGTAGTTCGTCAAGTGCACTCTGATTCAAGGATAACCTCTTCGCGGAATCACTATCGTTGGTGACGAATAACCGGTCGAAGATCTGCTTGGGACGATGCTCCGCCGGAATGGGTCTACCATTACGGTCAAAGGAAAGTGTGTGCGTCCCTCGCGCGGTTCCTATCCCTCCATCGGTCGACATTACCAGTGATGCAAACCGGGTCTCATCGCCAATATAATTTGCATAGACTTGATCCAGTGAAATCGAGTTTTCGTAATCCATGTTACCGCTACCGGTTGAGGCAGCAGTTAGGAACTGGTCTGCATTGTTATGACCATGCACCTTGCGCGAATTTGGGTGCGAGAACCCTGAGAGGACTGTCAGTTCCTGACGCAAGTCCTCAAGTGATTCCATGCATTTTGTGAATTGATATTCCGCCCCACCACCGTGGGGAAACCACGCCCAATCTTGGTACGCCGGATCCTCCGGAAGTGGCATTGGAACACCGTCTGGAAAATAAAAGCAGGCTAATCTCTTTGGCTTGACTGCTTTGTCGGTCGTGGTTGCGGCACCAGCGAGGGAGTGAAGGTTAGGCAAAGCCAGCGCGATGCCGGAACCTCGGATGAATCTTCTTCTGCTAAACCGATTGGATGGGTACTTCATGATAAATCCTCGTAGTTACTGCTGGTCGCAGCTTCTTTCATTCGATCTTTCTTGATCAAAGCTTCAAGAACAACTCGCTCCGCACGATAGCAAGAATACACTCCTGAAGGCCATCATTGCCACGTCTAACACGACGTACAATCTGCTCCACCTCGTTCTGGTCCGCAAAAGTCAGTGATCGGCCAAGAGAATAAGCTAATAACTTTTCAATGACCGCCTGCACTAACTGGTCTTGACGATTAATCAACAAGAAGCGTTTCAAGCCATCGATTCCATCAAGTGGATCACCGTTAAAAAGAACACTGGAGGCGTCGACCTCCCGACCATTGATTGTATCTCGCCACTTTCCCAATGCATCATAGTTTTCAAAGGCGATTCCCCAGGGATCGATTTTGACATGACATGAAGCACAAGCCGCTTGATTGCGATGATCTTCAATTCGCTCTTTAAGAGTCATCTTCGCAATCCTGGGATCGGCCAGGTCAATCTGCGGAACCGCGGGTGGAGGTGGTGGTGGTGGATCATTGAGCAGACGCTCCAGCAGCCAAATTGATCTTTTGAGCGGATGGGAATCAGGCCAATCGGAATTCATTGCCAGGAAACCTGCTTGTGTCATCAAGCCACCTCGACTGGCATCTCCGGGCAAGAGTACTCGTCGAAAATGATTACCGCGAACTCCCTGCAGACCATAATGCAAGGCTAGTCGTTCATTGACCATGGCGTAATCACAATGCAATAGATCCAAAATCGATCCATCTTTCCTCAGCAATTCACCAAGAAATTCAATCGGCTCACGTAGCATCGCCTCCTTGAGCAGGGGATCAAACCCAGGAATATGACTCTTGAAATTCTGAAATTCAAGAAGCTCAAGATTTAACCACTGACGTGCGAACTGAGTCACAAAACGCTCGACTCGTTTGTCTTGAATCATCCTCTCTATTTGATCATTCAAAACATCTGGATCTCGCAAACTCCCGTCGGCCGCAAGATTCAATAACTCTTCATCTGGCAAGCTACACCACAAAAACATGGCGAGTCTTTCGGCCAAGGAGAATTCAATCCCAATCGCACGTTGATCAGGAGAGGCGTTCCCCCCAATCTTTTTGTTGTCATCACTTTGCTTTGAAATGGAATCGTCTTCAGGATTTAACGATCGCTCAGTACGGTTCACCGGCTGCACTGAAACGTATAAGAACCTCGGCGAGGAAAGCACGATCGCTAAAACCTCCGTGATGGCTTCTTCAAAAGAATCACAGGACGGACGCAGCTCCAAAAAACGATCTACTTTCTGATCGACGTCCCCTGATAAAACATTCCCCCTCCAAGCTCGATTCATAAAACGACCGAGTATCAACCTGGCTCGTTCTTCTTCGCCCTCAACACCGTCTCCGGGGCTGAAAATCGATTGATGAGTCGCTGGCGGCCATTGGTCATGAACCGGAGATGATACGGCCACGTAGCGAACTTGAACTGATGTGGGCGAGGCGGAGGAGTTGACAATCCGAATGTACTCGGATGGACTCGGAGTTGCCCCCATCGGAGATGCTTTCCTGACTGAATTCCGAGGATAGATCTCACCCAATGAAATATCCCACTGGATGATCTGCGGCTCATCCAAAGTTCCAGTGACCGGCGTATCCTCTTCACTCACGACGAGCAGAGCTCGACCTTCATTGCTCGCCTGCCAGCCAAACAACAACTGCAAACTAGGATAGGCATCCCCCTCCTGATTCAGCTGAGCAACCTCTGCAGTTACCCGCATCGTTCCTTCGTCTGGTAATTGATCACCCAACTCAAAGATGAGTTGGTTCGACTGGCCACTTGGCAGAACGGCGACCGTTCCTTGGCTGGCAGGGGGTTCTGAAATCTCTGACGATGGCGCGAAAGCATACTTCGCATTGTAGTATTGCCATTGTGTTGAGGCGAAACGTCCGGTGTTTTTATCCTCGTAATGAGCCCCTCTTGGGCGTTGACTGAATTTCGCTTCAAGCTCTTCAAGGCGTTTCTTTAACTCTTCGGGATTATCCTTGTGTTCTTCTTCGAGCTTTTTCCGTTTTTCTGCTTGGGAGGCCCATTCTCTAGCAGCTAACTGATCCGCGGTAATTAACCAATGAAGCGCCTTCGGCTCACTCCCTTTTACAACGACTCGACGCAATGCTCGTCTCGCAATTTGGTAATACATCTCAAATTGCATTACAGAGAGATGTAACTGTTCTGATCGATTGACAAAACCATCCTCGGACTGTGCTTCTGGAGGCAAGTCACTCGCAAAATCCCAGTTCACTCCCAAAAGGTCCTGAAGCGCATAGTTGTACTCATAGCGTGTCAATCTTCGGAAACTCGATCGCCGCTGAGTCTTGCTTCTGATTGAAGAGGCGATCTGCAACTCACCCGATACCCAATCGACCAGTCGTTTTTGCTCCGCTGCCTCCAATGGCTCGGCGTCTGCCGGCGGCATCTCCCCTTTGGAGACAACCGCAAAGACCTCAATCCACCAGTCGGTGTCTTTTCCGTTGACTAAATCAGGATCGAGTTGATCGACTTGAAAGTTTCCCTCGGCATTTGATCCACTGTGGCAATCTCCACAACGTTGCTGAAGCACTGGAGCGATTTTAGAAGGAAAATCTGTAAGCCGCTTCTCGTGCAGTAAAAGCACATCGGATTCATTCAATCTTGCTTGATCCAATTCAGCTGACGGGTCTGCACGAAATCGAGATCTTTGAAACCCAAATTCCTTCAATCTCTCGAGTGGCGGTAGATTGCTGCTCTCCTCAGAGTCAATCGACTCAGTCACTGTTTTTTTATCACTGACACGATCGGCAACCTCTTTCTGACTAACTTGATCATCAATCGCCTGCTCCGCTGACAGTGGCAGCGAACACACACTTCCACCGATCCAACACAAACAAATTGCCAGATTGCGAACCGAATTGGAAACACAGCATCGAAGTCGATAGAACTTTTTGAGGTTCAAAGACATAAGGTGGGGCTCATCAGGGTGAGCGAGGAGGCGGGTGGGACGAAGCGGCACACTGCAGACGTGCTTGTCCCCTAAGTGCTCAAGTCGTCTGTCTCTCTTAGTTTAGCAGACAGACAAACCAAAATCACATTGATCTCTGATCAGTCGGACACAAGGAAAAAACAGGGAATCCATAACCATGCCACCGGAATCGCACTTTCGGAACCACGGCACTGCGAATACCACTCAAAAACGGAACCCACGGATCACCCGATCGTTTCTCTCGATCCAACTGCTAAGCGAATTCATCAACGCGACAGAAGTGAAATCGGATCCACTATTTTGTGGCCTTGGCTGGTTTTCATCTTTAATCCGTCGATTCAAGAACTAACTGAACCGCAACAAACCATCGGTTTCTAGCCGCTTGTTCGCATCCCCGCCGCGATCCCGTTGATCGATAACCGCATCAAATGACGATGCTCTTCTTGCTCCGCATCACTGAGTGTTGATTCACCATCCTTCATGAATTGCTGCTGCCTTCTCATTAACTCAACTTGAATCAGATTGAGAGGATCCACAAAGAAATTCCTTACGCGTATCGACTCCTTTAACCATGGCGTACCATCGAGCATCGAATGTTGCTGGGTGATCTGGCAAACGGCCTTAATCGAGTCAGCGAATTCCTCATTAATCATCGATGCAATCGGCGCACCATCAGTTGTTCCCACAGCAAGTTCTGCGTACAACTCGGCGACACCCAAGTCCGACTTTGCCAGAGCCAGTTCAGCATTGTCAATCATTGCTCTGAAGAATGGCCAGCTCTGATACATCTCGCGTAGCTCAGCGATTACTTCACTTTCATCATCCCACTGCTCGATCGCAGCGCCTAAACCAAACCATGCAGGCAGCAGACATCGGGATTGCGTCCAAGAAAATACCCATGGAATTGCTCGTAAATCGGACAAACCTCCTCCAGGCTTTCGGCGTGAGGGGCGTGAGCCGATCGGTAGTTGCTCAATCTCCGAGATTGGAGTTGCATTCCTGAAGAACTCAACAAAACCCTCCTGCTCTACCAGACTGCGATAATGCGAAAGAGCGCGGGAAGCCATCTCCTCCATTAATTCTTGCCATCGAACCGATGGCTCACCTCTTGGTGTACCTGCAGCCAGTAAAGAAGAGCCGACCACTTGCTCAAGATGCCGGTGGGCAATCTCTGGGTCATCATATCGATCCGCGAGAACCTCGCCCTGTTCTGTTAAGCGTAATTGGCCATGAAAGCTGCCGGCAGGCAACGAGAGAATGCTTCTTGCCGCGGGACCTCCGCCTCGCCCGAGGGAACCTCCCCTGCCGTGAAAGAAACTCAATTGAACGCCATGCTGATTGGCAACCTTGGTCAAAGCCTGCTGAGCTCGATACAAAGACCAACATGCAGGAATGTAACCTCCGTCTTTTGTGCTGTCGGAGTAACCAAGCATGATCATTTGCTGATCGCCCTGTCGAGCTAAATAGTCTCGATAGACTTCAGTCTGAAGCATTTCAGCAAGTATTTTTGGCCCTTGCTTCAAGTCTTCAATCGTTTCCAGTAACGGCACGATTGGCACACAGCGATCATTTAACTGTTCGTTACTACCAGAGAAAGTTTGCCGCCAAAGCCACAAAACGGTAAGAACGTCCGTAACAGATGAGGTCATGCTAATGACGTGCGCACCAAGCGGTTGCATTGAATAATTGTCTGTGACTCCATGCAGCACTCCAAAAAGACTCAACACTTCCTCAGTCGTCTCCGAGCAATGGTGCCCGTAAACACGCAGAGGCATGTCCATTGTCTTTGTCAGTAATTCACGACGCTGTTGTTCATCCAAATCACCCGATTGATCCACGAGCCCCAAAGTTGAGACGATCTCATCGAAAACTTGCGAATAGACTTTGGCATTCTGTCGAACATCTAATCGCGCTAAATGCAAGCCGAACGTATCAACCTGAGTCTTCCAAGAGTGAAGTTCAACCCGATACAACTCACAACCCGGTAGATCGCTGATGGAATCCAACAGAACCTGAACATCTTCCTCGAGCTCTTGGCTGGTGGAGTAGGCACCCGATACAACACTCAAATCATCTTCAAAGGGTGACCCATCTCCTCCGGTGGAGGATTGAGAGCGGGAATGAATTAATTGGTCGACCGCCGCCTCAGTCTGTTTAAGCCGCCATCTGATGAAAGACATCCAGCGTCTGACCAACTCATTCGGTGGGATCGATGCAATACGATCCTTGACCTCTGGCCAACGCTGCAAGGTGGTGTCAATTAACTCCGACAGACGAGCAATCTCTCCGGCTTGCCTAGAGGAGAGACTGAAGGAATCAAATAATTGCTTCGAGGTTCTTAAATGGAAAGCGATCGCTTCCTTTCGCAGCCATAAGACCGTCTCGCAAGTAACGTCAGCAGTCACACCGGGATGACCATCTCGATCACCGCCAATCCAAGATCCGAATTGCACGCAGCGACGTTTCGATTCGATTTCTATTCCGTAGTACTGCTTTGCTGCGGCATGTAACTCTCCAACAATCCTTGGCACTGCATTCCAAAGCACCGGCTTGACGGAAAGGCCACGCTCAACCTCTTGCATCACTGAGGGTCGCCAAGGCCGAATAAAATCCGTTTGCCAAAGCTTTGCAATCTCTGCGCCAACTTGAGACTCAAGTTCCGAGCGCTTCTCGGGCCATGGATCATGATCCAGCTCTGTCATCAACTCGCGAATTGTTCTTAACTTGCGACGGACCGAACGACGCTTTGCCTCAGTTGGGTGCGCTGTAAAAACAAGATCAACGTCCAATCGCTTCACCAACTCTTCAAAGTCGGATTCACTTAAACCATCTCGCTGTAATGTCTCAACTGCCTCCCCAATTGATTCCTTACGTGGTGAGGGATAAACCTCTCTCGCTCGCTCAGCAAGCACTCGAACACGTGTTCGATCTTCAACAACATTCATGAGATCCAAGAAAACACTGAATGCACGGATCACGACTCGATGCTGACTGGCATCTAACGTTGAAATCAGTTCACGTAATGCATGCTCACGGGAGTCATTTCCACTGCGTCGCTCGCGTGAAGCGAGCCTAAGTTTCTCGACGACGACGAAAGCTTCCTCACCCTCGAATTGCCGTATGACTTCTCCGAGCTTTGTCCCAAGGAAATCAATCTCTGCTCGGGACTGCGCCCTGTCTTCTTTCTGCCCCACCATGATCGTCTTCACCTCTGACCTCTCACGCTCACCTGTAGATCCCAACAAGGAACGGGTTGACTTCATTACCGTCGATTGAAAATTTCACAGTCTTTCGCACCATGATTCGAAAAAACATAACAAAACCGCGGATTAACGGCGAGACTTTGATCCTTAAATAACACGAGCGAGATTGATTAAGCGCGGGACAATAAAAGATTTTCAAAAATAAGTTGTCTGCAGCACAACTTCGCTAAGTGACATACCCCCACCTACAAGCCGCGTTATGTGACATGCCACCCCACAATCAAGAATCCCCAAAGCTGGCAGATACCTGAAGGGCGTCCATGAAAAAAAGAAGACCTTGCCAGTCGAGTCTTCCGTAGTTAGCCTCCCTCTCATCACGTCTCGAGAGGCTGAGTGCTTCTCACATCAGGCGTTTTGATCGCCAGAATAGACGTAATTCTTCGATTTCGGTGAAAACCCACGCCGTTCGGCTCTTGTGCATTTCTGTATTTCGGGACGATCTTTTGTCGCTCGTAACCAGAAGCATCGAACGCTAAACATCAAGTTGACTTTCAAAGGTTAGCCTGCTGAGACACCGCAAAACGCTACAACACCGCACACATCGAAATCCTGATTTCGTCGGAATGCATTAACGATTCCCGAGAATCATATTTTACGATCAGCTTTCAGTTCACGGAAAGAAGCGAGATCGACCGGCAGGATTGTGAACGGATTCCATCCCCAAAAATCAATAAAGGATTCACAAAGGTTTATGCTTCATCTTCTCCCTGCTCCCTCTAAGAACCTCAAGAACGAGGTTCTATCGGGTCTTACAGTTGCTCTGGCTCTGGTTCCAGAAGCCATCGCGTTTGCATTTGTAGCCGGTGTCTCTCCAATTATTGGACTTTACTCCGCTTTTTTTATTGGCCTGATTGCAGCGATTTTTGGCGGTAGACCAGGAATGATCTCCGGCGCCACAGGAGCGATGGCTGTTGTCGTCGTAAGCCTTGTTGCAATCCACGGGTTAGAGTACTTGTTTCCCGCAGTGATTCTGTGTGGTCTGATACAGCTGTGCGTTGGATATGCAAAGCTAGGAGTACTGATCCGAATGGTCCCGCACTCGGTCATGCTCGGATTCGTTAATGGTTTGGCAATCGTAATCTGCATGGCTCAATTCGGCAGTTTTAATACCGTCAACGAACTAGGAAATCTTGAACTGATTCGCGGTATGGCTTTTTGGATCATGCTTGCCTTGACTGCATTAACCATGGCAATCATCTGGATTCTCCCCAAGCTCACCAAAGCTGCACCTGCATCACTCGTTGCCATACTGCTTGTGACAACGATGGGAATCGTGCTCAATCGTGTCTTGCCGAGCGACATGGCGGCAAGCAATCAGGATCACGTGGTGATGACCGTAGGAGACATGCTCGCAACCAATGCAAAAGCATCGGCTGCAAAATCGATCCGGAATCATCATCAGGACGGGGTGCAAAGCATTAACAAAGCGGTTGACGACAAATCGAAGCCGATCCAATGGCATTCGGTTGAGTTGGCTATGGAATCTCTCGATGCTGAAGCGACTAGCATTAAAGCGGGTTTGCCTACCCCTTTCTTCCTCTCCTACGCTTTACCTCCGATTAACTTGGAGACACTATGGATTATCCTCCCTTTCTCGATCATCCTCGCGGCGGTGGGTCTCATTGAGTCGCTAATGACGCTTACTTTGATTGACGAAATAACAGAAACACAAGGCAGTAGTAACCGAGAATGCCTAGGTCAGGGTTTGGCGAACATACTTTGTGGATTCTTCGGCGGCAGGGGAGGCTGTGCGATGATTGGACAGTCACTGATTAATGTGGAATCAGGAGGCAGAGGTCGAATCTCCGGTATTTTTGCATCATGCAGTTTGCTGACTTTTGTGCTCTTCTTTTCGCACTGGAT
>CAXQOB010000051.1:0-55618 GCA_964225475.1 Candidatus Nitrosopumilus sp.
AATTGGGTCCGCGCCAATAAGGCCAGTCCGCAGCTAGTGCACTCTGTGCAACGCTCAAGTAAAAGGTGAGAGCGAATAACGCAGGCAAGATGTGCGTATTTGAAAAAAGACGCATGGAATTGGCTCGGGAGGGAATTGAGGTGAGTTAGATGTCTAACAATTGGATAGGACAGCAGTAATTGCTTTGCTCAAGAGTTTAAGCGAAGCAGACGTGTTCTGAAATCCTCTAGAGCTGCTCATCCTCAGGATCAAATTTTGGGTTGCAGATGATTAAGACCTGCATTTGGCCAATTGCGCGGTGTCTCACCCCCGGCGGGATCAGGACAGCTGTCAGTGGCTTCACCGGATGGCAGACGCCATCAAGCTCAATTCTTGCGTCAGATTCACAAGAGAGAATGACGTAAATCTCGGTGTGCTCTTGATGAAAATGCGATTTCGCATCCCGGTGAATATCCGTCAAATGCACCGTTCCGGGGAAAAACCCTTGGTTTTTAAACGCTCGCCTTGCCAATCCACAGGGGCATTCCACTGTTTCAATGGTGGTCAGGTCAATAAGTTCTGCTTTTGATGAGTTCATGGAAAACAGTTGGTGATAAGGGATTATCAGGTCGGCGGCCGAGTGTTCCCGGGCTGACACCTTGCCAGAGGGCGTTTCAGATCACCAAATCAGGCAGCCTCACGTTTTTTGATTCCAAAGAAACCAAGGCATAGGACAATACCGCCGGTTCTGCAGAGGGGTGTCTTGTGTGTCGCAGGCTGGCAGTCTATTCGTTGCCAACCTCCTTTTCCATTTATACCGAACCGAAGATTGGGCTGCAAAAACTCCGTAATCGTCAAAGCTTCACATCCGGCTAAAAATCATCCGTAACACTGGTTTTGGAGAGGATCTGGGTCGATATCGATACAGATCTCAATTGGGTCGATACCGGCTCGTTGCCGACGTGGACCCATTGTTGATCTTGAACCCTGTGTTGACTGGCAGAGGATGTCAGCAGCCTAGCTTTTGATTTGATGCATTTTTGAGCATCGAGGACTGAGTGACAAAGGGGTTGATGATCAATCAACTGAACGAAGTCGGCATCTTAGCTATTAACCCGCAACAGATGCTTGAGTTGATTGAAAGGTACACAGAGGTGTGCTCGCCGGCGACTTCGTCCGCCGACTGCACCTCCTACCGAAAACCATCGACCTTTTGAATCGCTTCCCTCTGCCTCATGATCACCTAATCAAGGCAAACAGACCCGCCAAATTGCGAAAGGGAGACGTGGCTCCAATGAAGCGGACTATTTTAATGATGGCCTTTGTGATCGGTTGCGGAATCAGCAGCCCATCTTTCGGCTTTGATCTTTTGGATCGTATGCTCGGTATTAAATGTGGCACTAGCTGTGACACAGCAGCTTGCGATGCTGCACCCGGCGAATGCGAAGAAGAGCCAGCTTGCGGATGCGAAGAGCCCGCTTGTGGTTGTGAACCAGCTCCAGGTGCTGAAGAAGGACCTGACTGTGGATGCGAAGAGCCTGTGTGTGGGTGCGAGCCTGCTGCTGAAGGTTGTGAAGCCGGATGCGACTCAGCTGCATCGAAAAACTGTGGCGGACTTCTCTCGAAATTGTTCCCAATGATGAGTGGTTGCGATAGCAGCTGTGATGAGGGAGCAGAGGAAGACCCAGATTGTGGTTGCGAACCAGCTCCTGGAAGCGAAGATGCTTGTGACTCGGCTTCTGCACCAAAGTGCAGCGGACTACTCGCAAAATTATTCGCGTCTTGCGACAGTAACAGCTGCGACGCTTGCGATGCAGGCGACGAAGCTGGCGAGCCAGACTGCGGATGCGAAGAGCCAGCTTGTGGCTGTGAGCCAGCATGCGGAGTTGCTGCACCTGCAACAACGATGAAAGCTGCTCCAATTCCAGCACCCGTGGTTGATCCAAGCGTTCGCGTTTCGACCAATCGTCGCGTCATTCAAGCTAGTGCTGTTTACGTTCGCTAGTCCACTAGCAGCGTACACGCTCTAAGCTCTTTAGACGTAGCTAAAGCAAAGGTCCTTTGGGTTTCAACCCCGAAGGGCCTTTTTTTGTTCGTAGACGTGTTCATCTTTGAAGTTTAAGACCGCACTTGGTCAGTCAGTTCATGATCAGCATTGACGCGGTCAGCACATAAATTTTTTAATAGCGTTCTTCATACCCGCCGTTTGCTCGCCGTTATTGCGGAGAAGCGTGACCGATGCCCCGTTCGATCTTTTTTTCTGTGGGAGAGCCGAGCGGTGATCAACATGCAGCACGATTAATTCGGGAGATCCATCAGTTAGCTCCTGAGATTCAATGCCGTGGATTTGGTGGCGCTGATATGCGTGCCGCTGGCTGTGATATCGATGTCGATCTGACTCAGGAAGCGGTTGTAGGATTGCTCGAGGTGTTGCCTAAACTAAGGTATTTCTTCAAGGTTGCCGGCCAAGCAGAACAGGCGTTTGAACATCAAGATATTGATGCTGTGGTTCTCGTTGATTTTCCTGGATTCAATTGGCACATTGCTAAACGCGCGAAACGATTCGGCATTCCTGTGTACTACTATTGCCCACCTCAGCTTTGGGCTTGGGGTGGGTGGCGTATTCGAAAGATGCGAAGGCTAATCGATCATGTTCTAGCGGTTCTTCCTATCGAGAAAAAGTATTTCGATCATCATGGGATCAGTACGACGTACGTCGGCCATCCGTTTTTTGATGCCGTTCATCAATCACCCCTGGATCAGACAATCCTCGATCGGTGCGAGCACGATCTGGCTGCGGGATCGCGGTTAGTAGCGGTGCTGCCTGGGTCTCGAAACCATGAGGTCCATCAGAATTGGCCGATTTTCTTGGAGTCAATTCGCCGGCTTCACCGCTTAAACCCTCACGTGAAATTTCTCGTTGCATCGTATCGCGTCAGCCAGCTGTCGTTTTGCCGCGAATCGCTGACTTTGCATGATCGTGATTTGCCGATTGAGTTTTTCACAGGTAAGACAAGTGAAATCATTGAAGGCAGCGAGTGTGCAATGATGGTGAGCGGAAGTGTTAGCCTTGAGTTAATGGCACGTCGAACGCCGGCTGTCGTCACTTATCGAGTTGGCCGCTTTCTTCATGCAGTTGCCAAACGACTGGTGAATCTGGAAAGTTTTACGCTGCCGAATCTTATGGGCGATAAAAAGGTGTTCCCCGAGACAATCTCCGTTGGTAATCCTCAGCCCGCCATCGAGATGATCGTGTCGGCCGTTGATCGATTCCTCAACGATGAGGCTCATCTGGACTCCGTCCGCCGGGAACTAGACATTCTCGCTGAGCAGTACGCAACCCCGGGGGCTTCCCGGCGAGCAGCACACTGTCTGATCGGTGAACTCGGAGGAGATAATCGATAATTCCCGGAACCCATCATCAAAGCAAAACCGGGCAGCTTGACCCCATTTTGGGGTGGCGATGGGCTCTCAAAGGGTTCGTCTGCAGCCTCCTCTGAGGCGTTAATCAGTGCGATTCAAACCATCTGCCAGTTGACTGCGTATCAACTGTTCCGATTGAGCGGTCTTGATGCGACCAAAACATTGGGATTCCCCTTGTCGCCGGCTATTTTTCACCCACAAGGTGGTAGAGTTTTACTGACAAGACGGTCATTGAAGCCAAAATGTTGTTTTGTCACTTCGTCCGATGTGATTCGCTAGATAGACGGTTTTCGTTGACGCAGGTGATAGAGATCGCCTCAACAGCCGTTTGGACGAAGCTGCTTCCGTTCGATCTACTTACTTTACAGCATCTAGTGCGTTGTTGAGGGTATTAAAAAATGGACTCCATGATTCCAAAAATGAATGCCGAGGCCGGGTTCGATGTGACCGATTCCGATGTCGCTCCACTTCGGATCACCGGCTATGTCTGTTTCCTGCTGGGATGTTTGAGTGCTCTGGGAAAGATTTTTCCTACCCTCATTTTCTTATCCATTGCTTCGGTAATCATGGGCGCCATTGCCCTGAGAAAATACAGCGGCATCACTCCCTTAGGTCTCAAGCCTGCTCGGGTCGGAATCTGCCTGGCGATTGGATTTGGTGCATTCGGTTTCTTTACGCCATGGTTCAAAACGTTCATGCTCGGCCGGCAGGCGGAAAAGTTTGCATTGATTTACCTCGATGTCATTGCAATGGGCGAAACCGAGTATGCGATGGAGCTGAACAAGGACTATGTCAATCGAATGGATCCGTCGATGTCACTCGAAGAACACTACCAAGGAGCTCCTCAAGCACGCGAAAACTTTGAGCAGTTCAAAAATAGCGGAGTCAATGAAATGATCCGCGAGAGAGGTCCGGGGGCTGAATGGGTTTTTGCTTTGCCAACAAGGCTTTATCAACGATATCGGAATCAGCATGCTGAACTCGTTGTGGCAGACCCAACTGGATCAACGGATGCCAAAATAACGATGACCCTTGATTACATGGTCGATTCTCAGGGACGCGGGCAATGGCATGTTTCGAACGTGCAGTCCTATCGAATTCAACGTATCGTCGCACCAAATGTCCTTTAGGGCATTATCACGCTTTCAGTGAAAGTTTCTTGATTTCAGATGGTGATCTCGAAGTAGGGGACTACAGTCCTCAATTTTGCTCACGATCACATGCGTGATGCTGTTGTTTTTTTCAACCTTTCCTTTGATGATCCAAACGTCGCTCGTTTGGGCAACTCGAAGAAATTGCTTCCATACTCTTGGGTGAATGATTAGATTCGCTTGATCAGTTTCATCTTCGATTGTGACGAATGTGATCCCTTTCGCAGTGCCCGGGCGTTGTCTGAGCAGCACTAATCCTGCGAGGTTCACATAGCGTCCGCTGCGTGTTTGATTTAACTCAACTAGTTTGATGCAATTTTGTTCCGTGAGCCATGGTCTTATGAAATTCATAGGGTGGCCTCTAAGGCTCAGTCCTTGGGTTTGGTAATCTGCACTCACTTCTTCTTGATCAGACATTGGAATGATTGCCGCAGGAGTGAGCTCTTCCTCGTTGATGCAATCCAGTAGTGGCTGAGGTTGATCCGATTTTTCTTGGTCGAGCGAATCCCAGATCGCTGTCCTGCGATCTTGATTTAGGGATGTAAATAGGTCCGCGTCTGCGAGATGAGATACTGTTTGTTTACTGAGTTTTGTGCGTTCAATGAAATGATTCAATGATCGATAGCGTCCACCTGATTTCCTTTCTTTGCAGATTACTTCACTCGTTTCCCGATGAAGTCCATTGATAGTGTTCATGCCGAGGCGAACGCAGAGGCTATTAGATTTTTCAGCATGAAGAGTCTTGAGGTCGGACGGATACTCATTGGAATCGGTGTTCTCCAGCGTGCAATCCCAATCGCTGAAGTTGACGTCAGCACCACGGAACACGACCCCATGCTTCCTGGCATCAGATACAAGTTGCGATGGCGAGTAAAACCCCATTGGTTGACTGTTGAGCAACGAGACACAAAATGCTGCGGGGTAATGACATTTTAGATAACACGACGCATAAACCAATAATGCAAAGCTAGCTGCGTGTGATTCCGGAAAGCCATATTCCCCAAATCCACGAATCTGGTTGAAGATATGTTCCGCGAACACTTCGCTCAGACCCGTGTTTCGCATCCCGGTAAGCAGCTTTGTTTTGAATTTTTCAATCACTCCGGGACGCCGCCACGCCGCCATTGCTCGACGTAATTGATCTGCTTCTCCCGGCGTGAATCCTGCCGCAACGACGGCAAGCCTCATCGCTTGCTCTTGGAAAATTGGTACCCCAAGCGTTTTTTCAAGAACCTTTTTGATTTCCGGATTGGGGTAGGTGACACAATTTGGATTTTCCCTTGCTTTTAAATAAGGGTGAACCATGTTGCCCTGTATTGGGCCCGGTCGGACAATCGCTACCTCTACCACCAAATCATAAAAACAGTTCGGGCGCAGTCGAGGCAGCATGCTCATTTGTGCGCGGCTTTCAATTTGGAAAACACCCACCGTGTCCGCCTTGCAGATCATTTCATAGGTCGAGCGATCGTCTGGGGGAATGGTTGAAAGAGAAAGTGTTTGATGATGATGTTGCTGCACAAGATCTAAACACCTATGGAGAGCAGATAGCATTCCCAATGCCAGTATGTCTACTTTTAAAATTCCGAGTTCATCTAAATCATCTTTGTTCCACTGTATGATCGTTCGGTCTTCCATCGAAGCATTTTCAATGGGGCAGAGTTCGCACAGTTTTCCAGACGTCATTACCATGCCACCGACATGCTGTGACAAATGACGTGGGAAACCTTTGATCGTCTCAACGAGATAGATAAATCGTTTGCCAATATCCGAATTAGGATCGATTCCTCCGCGTTGGCACTGTTCGGAGAATGAGTCCTCACGGCTGCCGAGTTTTGAAATGGAATCAAGCGTATCGCCCGATATACCGATTACCTTGCCTACCTCACGTAAAGCACTGCGGGTCCGATAGGAGACAACCGTTGCTGTCATGCCGGCTCGGTCTCGTCCGTATTTTGCATAAAGGTATTGCAATACCTCTTCTCGTCGTTGGTGTTCAAAATCGACATCAATATCCGGGGCCTCATTGCGTTCACGACTAATGAATCTTTCAAAGAGAACATCCGATTGACTTGGATCCACATTGGTAATACCCAAGCAGTAGCAAACCGCTGAATTCGCCGCTGAGCCCCGCCCTTGGCAAAGAATGTTCTGTTGCCGGGCAAATCGGACAAGATCCCATACCGTTAGAAAGTAAGCCTCGTACTTGAGGTCTTCGATGATTCCGAGCTCATGCTTTAGGAGTTTGATTACTTTTTCGGGTACGCCGTAAGGCCAGCGACTTTTTGCTCCCTCCCACGTTAAACGCTTCAGGTGTTCGAGTTGATTCATGCCTTGAGGTGCGATTTCCTCAGGGTATTCGTACTTTAATTCGTCGAGAGAGAAACCGCACCGATCCATGATTTCCTGCGTGCGTGCAATAGCAGCAGGGTAGGACTTGTAGAGTTCATTGATCTCTTCCAGATTTCGTAAATGATATTGGCTATTGGTGAATCGATCCGAGTGGGTGCAGTCAATCGTGGTTCCATTGCGGATTGCCGTAATGCAATCATGAACAATCATTCTTCGCGCTTCGTGGTAGTGAACATTACCACTTGCGACCAAAGGTAATTCAAGTTTTCTTGAGAGCGCAAGCAGTTGATCAAGTACAGCAAGATCGTCAACGCCACGATGTAGTTCACCCAGTAAGTACGCGCGGTCGTCAAAAACTTCGCGAAAAGCTTGATTGCAAAATGCACCCTCGTGTTGGTTGGACTTTCTGGGCACCTCGCCGTAGGGAATGAGTCCTGCGATGAGGCCTTGATTGAGCTCGCAGAGATCACGCCATCGAATTACGTAGGTGCCTTTTTCTGATCGTGTCCTTCCTCTTGAGATCAGTTGACACATGCGACCGTAGCCCGACCGATCGATCGGCCACAAGACAATGCAAGGTCCATCAATTAATTGGATTTCTGCACCCACAGAGAAACTAAAATCCAGTTCCTTGGCTGCCGTGTGACCGCGAACAACGCCCGCTACCGATGCTTGATCGGTAAGCGCCAAGCCTGTGTATCCCAGTCGATGTGCTTCCTCGACGAGTTCGTGAGGGTGGGAGGCACCTTGCAGGAAAGAAAAATTACTTTTGCAACGAAGTTCTGCGTACTTCATTTGGACAATCGCCGGGTGGTGTAAATATGTACACCTTATCGATGAGTCCGGAAGTCCGCAATTGCAAATAGCAACCGAGGTCAAAGACACCTTTTTTGCATTGCAAATAACGCAAGACGCTGGATCAAGTTTGTGAGATCAAGTCAATCAAAACTTGATCATCGACTGAGATCGTTGATTTCTGACAAGGTGTATGAAGGGATCGCGCGAGGAAAGTCCGGTTAGACGCGACGCCAAAAGCTTGGGAAGATCAAGACCAGCACACTGAAGACTTCCACACGACCAAGCATCATTAGCCAAACGAACAGCAGTTTAGATCCCTGACTAAATCCGGCATAGTTATTCGTTGGTCCCACCGCCCCAAGGCCCGGCCCAATGTTATTGAGGGTTGCCGCGACTGCACTTGCTGAATCAAGTAGCTTGGCTTCGAGCATGCTTGCCGGCACGATCTGAGGTGTATCTGAGTTGACGGATGCAGGAACAAGTTGATTTTCATCACCATTCCAAAGCGTATTTGGCTCAAAGGTGATCAGTATGAGCCATGAAAATACAAATAATGCAATGATCAATGAAAAGTAAACAACAATTGAATGCGCTAAATTTGGTTCATCCACTGAATTGCCTCCGATGCGTAAAGATCTCACAACGCGAGGACGGTGAGACTTTTCTATCTCCAATCGAAGTACTTTGTAGAAGAGCACGTGTCGGATGACTTTTAGGCCACCACCGGTGCTACCCGCGCAGCCTCCAACAAACATCAACAGCAGCAGGACGCCTCGCCCAAACGCATTCCATTGATCATAGTCCGCGGTACCGTAGCCTGTTGTTGTGAGCACCGAGACAACTTGAAACAGTCCATAGCGAAAGCTCGATCCCAACTCGCCAAAACCGGTGTCCTGCGAACGCATACCGAAGAAAATGACGCCGAGGGTAACCGTGACAATGATGCCGACAAAAACGCGAAACTCAGTATCTCCCAGGAGTTTTCTTGGTCCTCCAAGAAGCGTCAGATACAGAAGGGTAAAGTTTGTTCCTGCTAGGATCATGAACAAGATCGTTGTGTATTCGATCAACGGACTATCAAAGTGTCCAAGGCTGGAGTTGTACGTGCTGAACCCTCCTGTTGCCATGGTACCGAACGCATGGCAGGCTGCATCAAAAAGACTCATGCCTTCAAGTAGGAAGATGATGGTCAGGAGTATGTTGAGGGACACATAGATGGAAGCAAAAACAAGTGCGGTATGCTGCATGCGTGGCTTGCTACCTTCTTTCGTTGGTCCCGGCATTTCAGCCCGCATCATTGCTTTGCCGGATGATCCTTGTCCAAGGATTGCAACAAAAAGTACAACGATCCCTAGGCCACCAAGAAAATGGGTCCACGATCTCCAGAAAAGAATACATCTGGGAACGGATTCAGCAGATTCAAGGTCCGTCAAGACTGTAGCACCCGTCGTGCTAAACCCTGACTGAGATTCAAACATCGATTCAATGAAAGTGATGTTGTTACCGGGAGAGATCTGAGTCTCACTAAGGTAGAAAGGCAGCGCCCCCAAGACGGTAGCTAAAATCCAGCTAAGTCCAACAACGGCCATCGCTTCTTTTTGATACAAACCACCTCGCTGATTGCCACGGCCAATTAACCTCAAGGTGACCCCGACTCCAATACAGATCCCCATGCTTTTGAGCAAAGCAAGGACACCTCGAGTCTCATGATTTGATAACTCTACTTCGCTTCCCGAGATCAACGGAATTGCAAAAGGAAGGCTGAACAACATCGATGCACCAATAAGAATGCATATTGTTCCAAGCAATCTGAATAAAAGAGTGTAATTCAAGGTGATTTCATGATGTTGTTGGTGGTGAACCAATCGGTGATCGGGTCAGATCAGTATCCGAGGTTCTGGCGAGTCTTTCTAGCCCAACACTACATCAGCATGCGAGTGTCGAAGCGGAATAGCCACATTTCTCCCATTATTCTAATTCCAACATTTCTTATTCATACGCGCTAGATGGTTCGATAAGACCCTGTCTCATTGCTGCGATGGCAGCTGTTCGCCGATCCACGAGCCTGTTTTTCCGCGAGTGCGCGGCCGATTTAATCCGCTAAGATAAAGGAATGCTGCTCTTCACTCGTTTTCGAATAATTTTGTGAGACAAAATGTTGCCGAGTATCCATCGATTATTACGACATTCAATTGTTCTGGGCTTGTTTTATTTGCTCGGGACAGATGCCATAGCCGCGGAAAAGAAAGTGGTTGTGCTCAGTTCAAGCAGGTCGGTATTTCATGAATCGTTAAATCTCAGTGATGAAGTATCGTCAGAAATATCAAAGCGTTGGCAAATGGAACTGCGAACGCTACACGGCGGAATGCAAGAAGGCGTCCAATTGCTGAGTGTTAACAATGGTGCACTTCGAATTGTATTCGTTCTAAATCGTGGTATGAGCATTCTTCAAGTCGAAGATGTTTTGAGTGGTAAGCGGATCTTTGGGTGGGACTCACCTGTGAAAGAGGTTGTGAACCCGCAGTACATCGATTTGGAAAGTCGGGGTGGTCTCGGTTGGTTATATGGGTTCAACGAATGGATGGTTCGGTGTGGGCTTGAGTTTGCAGGTCACCCTGGCTTGGATGTTTTACGCTCCAATACAGGTGAATCCAAAGAACTTGATCTGACATTACATGGACGAATTGGCAATCTACCTGCATCCGAGGTTGAAGTCTTCATCGACCAACAAGCGCCGTATCAAATGAGAGTTCGTGGCGTTGTCGAGGAAAGGATGTTTTATGGTCCCCAGTTGAGACTTGTAAGTGAACTTGTGGTGTTGCCGAATCAGAGGACTTTCCAGCTAAATGAGACCATTGAAAATCTTTCGGCTACGGAGCAAGAGTATCAAATAATCTATCACACCAATTATGGGAAACCGCTGCTGGAGGGTGGTGCAAAGGTTGTCTTGGCAGCTAAATCCGTCTCACCAATGAACCAGCATGCTGCTGATTCCATTGGTGATTACGATTCCTATCAATCGCCAAAATTGGGTTTCACTGAACAAGTCTACCTTGTGGAGCCATGGCAGGATGAGAAAGGCAATACAGCAGCGGTTTTACACAATCGTGACAAGAGCCAGGGCGCCATGATGTCTTGGTCAGTGGGAACCTTACCCTACCTGACAATCTGGAAAAATACGGCCGACCTTGCTGATGGTTATGTCACTGGAATTGAGCCCGGAAGTGGTTATCCATTTAATCGCAGGATCGAACGACATTTTGATCGAGTACCGAAATTAAAGGCAGGAGAAGTCAGGAAATTCAGTTTGACCTATGAATCGTTGGCTGATTCTAATGCCGTTCTGACGGCTCTCGACCGAGTAGAAAAAATCAGAGCAGGTCGAGAGACCAAGATAATACGTGAAGTGCCCAAGTTACCGATATTCGATGAATAAAGACTTGGGTTGATTCGGTTGGCACTTATTTTGCTTCGCTATTGGAGGAGTGGTGCGAGATGATTGCCTTTCCCCAAGGAATGAGTCGACGCTACCAACGAAGTAACGAGGTACCGCTCGAGGCGGCGGTGCCTCGTTTTTTGTTGACATCTGTTCGCGAGCAATGCACGTTTCTGAAAAAATAAAACCTGTTTGCCAATGTTGTTTTCGCTTGTTCTTTGAGTTGCATTTTACTGCAGCAAAATAGCACACCTTGATCAATCCTGTAATAATGTTGACGTTCGCTTGTCCGAGTTCGACAAACTGAGAGAGGTTGTAGATGTGTGGAAGATTCGCTCTACATTCCTCACCGCATCATTGGGGCCAGCTTTATTTTTCTGACTGGAGTAGCACCCCTGAGGAAGTCCCACATGTAGCTAGATTCAACATTGCACCGAGTCAGCGCGTCAATGTTTGCTTTTCGGGTGGGGTCCCTTCGGTAGCAACGATGCGAACGATGCGCTGGGGTTTTAATCCCGGTTGGAGGCAGGGAGGTAAAAGTCAGACGTTGTTGATCAATGCAAGATCTGAGACGATCGAACAAAAAGAGATTTTTAGCGATGCGTTCCGATTTAGGAGATGTTTAATCCCTGCTGATGGCTTTTTTGAGTGGCGTCAAATTGGTCGGAAAAAGTATCCCTACTACATGTCATCAAGGAGTGGTGGGGCTTTTGCGATGGCAGGAATATGGACCGATTTTAGTCCTCGCAATGATAATCAACGAAACGATCAATGTTTCTGTGTCTTGACGACCAGATCAAATCGAACACTGTCCGAACTTCATCAGCGAATGCCGGTGATTCTTAGTCCAGAAGATTACAGCACTTGGATGGATCCGAGGTTTGAGGATTACGACCATCTGAGATCGTTACTGCAGCCAGCTGATGATAGTTTCCTCCAAAGGTGGTCTGTCTCCTCTATCGTTAACCGTGTTCATTCCGATTCGATCGCCTGTATCCGGGAGGTGCCAGAACCTTCCATATCAATTAAATCGCAGATGCGGTTGTTCTAGCGTAACCTGTAGTTGGCGCACGCAAGTGCTTTCAAAAGAGACAATCAAAACCATTCGTGTTGTGACACGGTCCGACTCGCAACCGAGATGTTTATGATTTTTTGTGTGTTCGTTAAGTACATGCTTGCAAGTCACAATCTACGGGAAAATTTTTGATTACTGGAAGGGTTTCGCTAATCCACATATTTTACCGGATCCGTATGTCTGATTTACATTGGTTAATCGATCTTCTTGCTCGACAGGATTGAAGCATTCTGCTGCGTTCGAGTACTTCGATTTTAATGCCACCACTTTTTCGATCGATAAGCATTGAGAACACGAAGTTCTTCTGTACCTCCCAAGGTGATGCTCGGATGCGTCGGATCTTTATTCTCCTATTTCTTTTGTGCCTGACGCCAAGCGATTTATCAATCTGTGCACAAACCACCGTGTCCGACAGGACCTTGGATATTACGGTTGGCAATGGCTTTTGGGGCGCTCTGCTCCCGTCCTACCAAATCGGTTCCGATCAAGATTCAAATCCGGCATTGAGCGATGACGGAGATTTCTTTGGTTATCAAGGTGACTTACGTCTTGTGAGACGTTTTCTTCATACTCGGACGGCGATTGAAGGGAGAGCGTTTTACGGAACGGCGCAGTCGGATAACGACAACCTTGTTGAGTCGATGGAGTTGATCGATCCATTGAGTGGCAATCAAATTCTACTTGGTGGGGGTCGCGCGAATTTGAAAACGAGTTTAGATCATTACGGCTATGATCTTGGATTGCGCGACACTTGGAGAACACGATTTGGCGGCTTGTCTGCTGGATGTCTATTCAGCTACATGAACTTTGATCAGAGTTTCGATATCTCGCATACTAACGACTTGGTTTTAGTTCAGGAATTGTCATCGGAGTTCATTGGCGGCAAAGCAGTTTTTGGTTGGGATGGGTTGATTCGAGAGTGTCCGGCGTTATTCGATTTAACTCTCGGTTTCTATCAGTTAAGAGCCGATTTGATTACGGATAATCCGAACACTATTGGATCAGTTTCTGACTATCTTTACGCTAATCCTGTTACCATCGAGGCATCGTTTACCACTTGGCACGACGTAAGGGATGTCCGAGTAGGTACAACCCTCGCACTGACACATCTTGATGAAATGCCACAGCTGCTTCATCAACCCGGTGAGCAAACCGCGATTGAACTCGATGACGGTTTGATGTTGAAGCTGATGTTTGAAATTCTACTTTAGAAATCAATCCTACTGGTTCAGAGAGATCAACTTGAATCTCGCGGGTATATCTACCATCATTTTAGCTCTCTGGTAGGTTCTCAAAAATTCTACAAATCCAGTATGAGTCAACGATTGATCAATCGACGCCGCTTAGCGTGGCTGCTTTTTTTGCAGTGCACCCTTTATCTATCCGCAGCTTCACTTCGTGGAGCGGACCCGGTATTTTCAAGTCCACGTCAAGCGAAATCCGACTTTCGGTTCACACTTCCGAAGGATCCGTACAATTACGCAGACCAAAAATATCCCAAGCACGTTTTGGCACTTGCGGCTGAATTTGATAACCAGCGGTCGACGAATCCAATAACCAATCACGGTGCAACGTTGGGTCGGGTATTGTTTTACGATAAAAGATTATCAAGCAACTCGACCATTGCTTGTGGTTCGTGTCATCAACAGAGATTTGCGTTTACTGATCCCAATTCAGTAAGTCGAGGTTTCAATGGTGAAAGTGGTAGTCGTAACTCAATGTCTCTCGTTAATGTTCGTTATCACCGAAGTGGACGTTTTTTTTGGGACGAGAGGGCTGATTCGCTCGAGGCACAGGTTCTTATGCCGATTATCGATCCCCTGGAAATGGGGCACACGTTACCGAGCGTCGTGGGATCATTGTGCAAGGATGAGATGTATTCGCGATTATTCGAGTTAGCGTTTGGTGATTCTGAGATTACACAGGAAAGAATTGCGAAGGCCTTAGCACAATTTGTTCGATCAATGACTTCATTTGACTCTCGATACGACCAAGGTTTATCCAAGGTAGGTGATCCGTTAGCTGATTTTCCAAATTATTCAGAAGAGGAGAATCTGGGTAAGGCACAGTTTTTTGGGCGTGGCCGTTGTGCGGAGTGTCACTTGCCACCAATGTCATTGGGTGGAAAACTCGTAGCACAATTTGCTTTCTTCCAATTAACTGACCCTATGGTCAATGGACTTGATGCTGATGGAGAAAATGTTGATGCCGGAGTCGGTCAGGTTACTCGAAAGATGCAGGATGTGGGAAAGTTCAGGGCCTCAAGTTTAAGGAATATCGAACTGACAGCACCTTACATGCACGATGGTCGCTTTCGAACTCTTGATCAGGTTATTGAGCATTACAACTGGAGTGTAAAGCCACACCAGAATCTTGACACTCGATTGCAAGATTTTTCTGCCAACGGGATGGCTTTACCTGAGGTAGAAAAGGTCGCACTCGCTGCCTTCTTGAAAACTTTGACTGACGATCGTTTCATCCGGGATCCCAGGTATTCAGATCCTTTTTTGAATGCCCCACAGCACTAGAAACAAAAGATCATCTATGAATGATTCCTATTTCGATGCGTATGCTTCGGACTACGATCAAGCACTCCAGTCGGGTTTATCAGTTAGTGGCGAGAGCAGTGAATTCTTCGCCCGCTCTCGACTAAGCTGGCTTCGTCGGCGTTTAGATGAGTTTGGAACCTCTGTAGACTCTGTATTAGATTTTGGTTGTGGTGTTGGTGCTGCAACCGATCATTTCGTCAGTGAACTAGGTGTGCAGCGTTATCTGGGGATTGATCCCTCTGCTGCATCGATCGGCTTGGCACAGGAGAACCTTTCATCTCGAGATTTAGATACAAATCACCGTATCGATTATCAAAACACTGCCGATTACGACCCGGATGAACAGTTTGATTTGGTGTTCTGTAATGGCGTTTTCCATCATATTGCATTAGAAGCCAGGTCTCATGCAATGAAAACTATTTTTCGTTCTATTCGGCCAGGAGGAGTCTTCGCATTTTGGGAGAACAATCCCTACAGCATACCTGCCCGCTATGTAATGAGTCGCATTCCTTTTGATCGTGATGCCATCATGGTTTGGCCTCGCCAAGCAAGGAAACAGATGCGGGATGTGGGTTTTGACGTGCTATTAACTGATTATTGTTTTCTTTTTCCGGCAATGATGAGCTGGTTGCGCTGGTCAGAGCGTCTCGTTCGCCACGTGCCACTTGGAGCTCAATATTTAATCCTATCCAAGAAAAGATAGCGGTACGTCCACGAACTGTTCTTAATTTTAGGATGACTCAAAGCGTTCTACAGATCGATAACCAACCGCTTCGGCAATGTGGTGTTCTTCAATGTCTTTTCGACTTTCTAGATCTGCAATCGTTCTTGCCACTCGTAAAATTTTGTCATGTGCGCGGGCGGATAAGCCAAGTGTCTCAACTGCCTGCCTTAACAACTTGCGGCAAAGAAGGTTAAGTCTGCAATGGTGTCGAATTTCCTGTGATGTCATCTGAGAGTTGTGTTGCTTGCCAATTACCTTGAGTCGTTCGAGTTGTACTTTTCGCGCATGCTGCACCTCTTTACGCATCTCACAACTGTTGAGACTTGAAGAGTGATTAGATTCGAGGTCATCGTAAGACAATGCAGGGACCTCGATATGCAAATCGATGCGATCCAGTAGTGGACCGGAAATGCGACTCATGTAGTTCTTGATCTGACGAAACGTGCATTTGCAAGATCGTCGTTCATCACCCTGGTATCCACACGGACAAGGATTGGCGGCTGCGATGAGCATGAAGTCTGAGGGGAAGGTGGTTGAACGTAAAGAGCGAGAAATGGTTACCATGCGGTCTTCAAGGGGTTGCCGCATGACCTCGAGTGTCTTTCGATTAAATTCCGGCACCTCATCGAGGAATAAGACGCCACGATGCGCTTTACTGATTTCGCCAGGTGAGGGTGGATTTCCACCGCCTACTAGACCTGCATTGCTGATTGTGTGGTGCGGACTTCGGAAGGGGCGTACGGCGAGTAGCGGTTGGTTAGCTGGAAGTTGACCTAGCACACTGTAGATACGTGTGGTTTCGATTGATTCACTTGGCTTTAGCGACGGCAGGATCGTAGGCATCCGTTTCGCAAGCATTGTTTTGCCCGATCCTGGGGACACAGAAGCGGCCACTTCGATGGTGTTCACCACTCAGAACGACCGGTCTCGCTGCGCCGAATTCGACCGAGCAATCACGCGGAGGTAACCGCGTAACGAGCAGCGGTCGCGATCTCATGTGCACTCAGGAACCGCGATTGTCCCTAACGCGCGCCAGCAGCAGGAGCAGGTCTAACACCAGACTGTGGCGTATTCGGCTTGCATCAAAGAAATGCGCCGCCACAGGATTGCGGAATCCCTTTGCTCTTATCAACTTGTGGCAGCGCCCGAAAAATCGCGGAAAATACTGATTGACATATCGTGATATCCCGATATAATGGAATAACAGGAGAGCGAGGAAATGAGCAAGACAAAGACCCACAAGAAAACCAAGCTGACCGATCTGGATGCTCTGGGGCACGCTGCCGAATGTCTCAAGACGCTGGCCCATCCACATCGACTGCGGATTGTGCAGATGCTGCTCCAGGACCGCTACACCGTTGGTGAACTGGCCGATGCGTGCGAGATTCCGAGTCACATGGCATCCGAGCATTTGCGATTGATGCAGCGGAGCGGGTTCCTGACGAGCGAAAAGGACGGTCGGCGGACTTACTACGAAGTGGCTGAACCTCACCTGGCGAACATCATGGCGTGTGTCGAGGCTCGATTTGACAACGGACGACAGTGAAGCTTTTTTTTCGGCTTATATATCGTATTATCGCGATACAACAATACAAGGCACCTCAAATGTTCAAGCAACCAACAACCCAAAACCACGGAGGCACGAAGATGGAAATCTTATTTGTTCTCGCGTTTCTCGTCGTTTGGATCGTCCTCCAAGCGTGGGTGCTACCGCGATTTGGAGTGCAGACGTGACTAAGCGGCAGTTGTGGGCCGAGTTCGGCTCCAAACCATTCGGAACAGGTGGACGAGACAATTCCCGAATCACAGAAACCAATTGGAGAATGACATGAAAACGATCTTACCCAAGCAACTCGACGAGTTCCGAGAGAGCGGAACCTCGATTGAGCTAATCGATGTTCGAACGCCAGTTGAGTTCCGTGAGGCCCATCTCGACTTTGCCCGCAATGTGCCGCTTGATCGCCTCGACCCGGCGGCGGTGATGCAGGAACGTAACGGGAATAGCGAAGGGCCGCTTTACGTCATCTGTCGAACCGGAAACCGCGGTGCAAAAGCGTGCGAGAGATTCGTTGCGGCGGGATACGAAAACGTCGTGAACATCGAAGGTGGAACGTACGCCTGTGACGAAGCTGGATTGCCTATGGTTCGCGGGAAGAAGGCGATCTCACTGGAGCGTCAAGTTCGCATTGCCGCTGGCTTTCTCGTTGTCCTTGGTGTGATCCTCGGATGGCTGCTTCATCCAGCCTTCTTAGCGCTGTCGGCCTTTGTTGGCGCGGGGCTCATGTTCGCCGGAATCACCGATACCTGCGGAATGGGCATGCTGCTGGCCAAGATGCCGTGGAATCGAGTGTCGTCCAAATGCGAAACAGAATCGTGTTCGACTTAGGGAGTTCGGCGCGGCAATTGACTCACAAAGGAGAAAGACATGCACTTCCAACGCTACTACCTCGACTGTTTGTCGCACGCTTCCTACATGGTGGCGGACGAGAAAACCAAAGTCGCCGCGGTCATCGACCCACAACGCGACGTCGACATTTACCTGAACGATGCCCGTGAGCATGGTTTCACAATCAAGCATGTAATCCTGACGCACTTTCACGCGGACTTTGTGGCCGGACATATCGAACTGCGTGACAAGTTGGGCGCCCGAATCTATCTCGGATCGCAGGCCAAGGCGGAATTCGACTTTCAGCCACTTCGCGACGGTGATGCCCTTGACCTTGGAGAAGTCCGTCTCGTTGCGTTGGAAACCCCCGGCCATACGCCGGAGGGCATTTCGATGCTTGTTTTTGACGACCGGGCCGACTCGGAGAAGCCCTACGCCGTTTTGACCGGGGACACCCTGTTCCTTGGTGACGTCGGCAGACCGGACTTGCTCGCATCGATTGGTGTGACGGCCAATGAATTGGCCGAGATGCTCTACGACTCGCTGCACAACAAACTGCTCGCGCTGCCCGATGAGACGCTGGTGTATCCGGCGCACGGAGCCGGTTCCATGTGTGGCAAGCAGTTGAGCGATGAAGCCGTATCAACGCTTGGCGAACAGCGCCGATACAACTATGCCCTACAACCGATGACCAAGGATGAGTTCATCGCGATGGTCACGGAGGATCAGCCGGAAGCCCCTTCCTACTTCGTTCACGATGCGATTCTGAATCGGCAAGACCGTCCAAGTCTAGATGCGTCAATGGGCGAATCGCTCAAGGCTCTCGACCTGGAACAGGTGTTGGCGTTGCAGGCAAATGGAGCGCACGTCGTTGACGTTCGCGATGCGGTGGAGTTTGCCGGGGCTCATCTTCGTCGGGCACTGAACATCGGCATTGACGGCAAGTATGCGACATGGGCGGGAACGATGCTCCAGAAAGATGTGCCAATTGTCGTTGTTGGCGATGCCGACCGGATTGAGGAAGCGGTCATGCGACTGGGACGAATCGGATTCGATCAGGTGGCCGGATATCTCAAAGAGGGCATGGCGTCGCTGAGGCACCGGCCTGACTTGCTGGCAAAGTCGCAGAGAATCGCAGCAGCCGCAGTTAACGAACTACAAGGCGAAACCACGATCATCGACATTCGCACACCGACTGAATGGGAAGCCGGACACATCGACGGCAGTGTGAACATACCGCTCAATCAGCTTGCAGATCGTCTTGCGGAAGTGCCATCGACCGGACGAGTCATCGTGCATTGTCAGGGTGGCTACCGGTCGTCCATTGCGGCAAGCCTCTTGCAAGAGGCAGACCACGACAACGTGTTCGATTTAGTCGGTGGCTACAAGGCATGGGTGACGACGGGACTGCCGGTCGTAGAACCCGCTCGACAAAACTAACACGACGTGCAATACGACGACGGAGCAAACCAATGTTGATCCTCAGCTTGATCTTCGGAGCAATTGTCGGCTTCTCGCTCGGTTTGACGGGTGGGGGCGGCTCCATATTTGCCGTACCGCTGTTAGTCTACGGCTTGTCAGTCGGGCCACGAGAAGCAGTCGGAGTTTCGCTTGCCGCCGTTGGGATGACGGCCTTGGTGGGGACTCTGGAGCGATTGCAAGCCAAGCAGGTGGAATTGCGCACCGGCTTGCTCTTCGCTTTCGCTGGAATGGTCGGTGCTCCGCTTGGATCGTGGCTGGCTGGACAATTCTCTGAGGCGCTGCTCCTCGTGTTGTTTGCAGTCTTGATGCTAATCGTCGCAGGACGCATGTGGCTCAATTCGTCGGCCAAGACAAAGGCAACGTGTAATTCGGACGACGCAAAAGGGCCGACGTGCCGACGCGACTCTTCTGGCAATCTCGTGTTTACGTCCCGCTGTGCGGTTCTGTTGGCGATGGTCGGTTTGGCGGCAGGCATATTGTCGGGCTTGTTTGGCGTTGGAGGTGGATTTGTGATTGTGCCAGCGTTAGTGTTGTTCAGCGGAATGAGCATTCACCGGGCGGTTGCGACTTCACTGTTGGTCATCACGCTGGTGAGCATATCCGGTGTGTCGGCTCATTTGGCGACTGGGCGAACGATCTCACCAGACATAACTTTGCTGTTCGTCGGCGGTGGCGTCGCCGGAATGTTCCTGGGAAACTTGCTGGGTCGCCGCATTTCGGGACCCGCACTACAAAGGGCATTCTCGGCCGCGATTGTCGCCGTCGCCGTGTTTGTCATCAGCCAAACATTCGTGTGAGGGAACAACCATGAACGAACGTCATCACCAAGTTGTAGTCGTTGGCGGGGGAACGGCTGGGATCACGGTCGGTGCCCAACTGACGAAAGGATGGCTCAACAAGCTAGACGTTGCGATTATCGATCCCACCGAGAAGCACTACTATCAACCGCTGTGGACTCTGGTCGGAGGAGGGGTTCTAAACAAACAAAAGACCGAGCGAGAAGAAGCGTCAGTTATCCCCAAAAAGGCCAAATGGCTTCAGGACGCAGTTACCGAGTTCCATCCCGACAACAACTTTCTGATTACCCGTGACGGAGTGAAGGTCAGCTACGATTGGCTGGTGGTTGGAGCAGGAATCCAAATCAACTGGCATCAGATCAAAGGACTGAAGGAATCCATCGGTCACGATGGCGTATGCAGCAATTACTCCTATGAGTTCGTTGAAAGCACCTGGGAGAACATCCGCAACTTTCAGGGCGGTAATGCGATCTTCACGCAACCAACTGGTGCCATCAAATGTGGTGGAGCACCACAGAAGATCATGTACTTGGCCGAAGACTACTTCCGCAAGTCGGGAGTCCGCGACAAAACCAATGTCATCTTCGCGTCATCGGGAGCAGGCATCTTCGCCATTCAGAAATACAAAGGCACGTTGGAGGGGATTGTAGAGAGTCGTGGAATTGACACACGGTTCCGGCACAACCTGGTGGAAGTGCGTGCCGATCTAAAAGAAGCCGTCTTCCAGCAACTCGACACGGGCGAACAAGTGGTGCTGCCTTATGGATTGATCCACGTCACACCGCCTATGAGTTCGCCGGATTTCATCGCCCAGAGTCCGTTAGCGAACGAAGATGGCTGGGTGGATGTAGACAAGTTCACGTTGCAGCACGTCCGTTATGAAAACGTCTTTGGTCTGGGGGATTCCAGCAGCCTGCCGACTGCCAAGACTGGAGCGGCGATCCGCAAGCAGGCTCCCGTGTTGGTCAAAAACCTGAATGCCGCGATGACAGGGCGCCCACTTACGGCGAAATACAACGGCTACACGTCGTGCCCGGTAGTGACCAGATACGGAAGAGTGATGCTGGCTGAATTCGATTACGAAGGGCAACCGGCTGAGACGTTTGCTTTTGATCAATCGAAGGAACGGTGGAGCATGTGGCTGCTCAAGAGGTACGGACTTCCTCTCCTCTATTGGAAGGGGATGCTAAAGGGACGTGCCTGAGTGACGCTACGGAACTTGAGCTTGGCTCACCACCCAAATGTCGGTGTTTGCGATTGCGGAGTGCAGGCGGGACGCCTGCGAGTCGGGTGTGAGAGAGGTGGCAGGATCGTCGTGAGGCAGTCTTCCCTATGTCCTGTGGCTCGCCCGATCCTGGAGGACCAAGCATCAACAAATTATGTGCTCCGGCTGCAGCGATAGTCATTGCTCTTTTCGCAGATTCCTGTCCTCTTACATCCTGATAGTCAACTTCGTAGCGGCCGTATTGCTCGAAGAGTGATTCCGAGTTACTGGGTGTCGAATCAATTTCGATCTTTCCACCATAAAAAGCTGCGGCTTGTGAGAGGCTATCCACTGCGATGACATCTAGTCCATCCACAACCGATGCTTCATGAGCATTCTGTCGAGGGACGATTAAGCCTCGATGATCTTTTGACTTTTGGGCTTCAATTGCTATCGATAGAACCCCTTTGATTGGTCGTACAAAACCTTCCAAGCTGAGTTCTCCAACAATTGCGTACTTCTCCATTTTATCGTTTGAGATTTGCCCACTCGCCAGCAACACACCAATCGCAAACGGTAAATCAAAGGAGGACGCCTGCTTTGGAATGTCACCAGGAGCAAGGTTGATGACCACCCTTTCCTGTGGCTTGGTAAAACCACTGTTGATGATGGCCCGTTCTACACGATGAGTGCTTTCCTTTACCGCTGTATCGGGTAATCCGACCAGAATTGTTTTTGGCATTGCAGAGGATGAAATATCCACTTCGCAATCGACTAACATCGCATCGATACCACGCAGGGTGTATGTCTTCAGTCTTGCAAGCATAGATTGCGAAAAATTCCCTTGTGCGTAACGTGTTTTCCGTGCGTCAAACTCGAGAGGATGTTTGGCACTGCGCGATCCACTGGGTCAGCTAATTTGCCCGGTCTACTAGAGTAGGGTGGTCCCTCGACACATCAAGTTCTTGATGACCGTGTTTTGCCTAGCTTAGGTCGGAGGTGTTCTTTTGGCGGAACGAATCGCAGTCAAAAAATACGGGAAAACATGAGACCCCAGAAGACACACGGTTTCTTAAGCGGTCTGATGGGTCAGGATTCATAGGCTTCAAAAAGGCTTTTCATCGTTAAGGATTGTGTCGTTTCAGAAACGCATGATAATTCACTTACCCATAGAAGTATCATGCAAGGAAAGTCCCACCAATTTTACCCAAGGTTCATTTTTACTTTTGATTAAACTTCCTCAGTCCTGTCTTTGAAACCTCTGGTTCATCGCGTTCAAAATCGCTTCGAACTTGCTCTTGGCGTAGTTGATGCTATTGTCCCGCATGCGTTGCCAACCTTTACAAGCAAGCGATTACCACAGGTTGCTACACTATTGAGAATCAACTGTCTTAATATCGAGAAAAACTGTGACCGATCAGCCTAGTAACCTATCGATTCGCGATGCCGGAGAGGCATTGGTTGAGATTTGCGATAATTTGGAAAAGGTGATTCGTGGAAAACGCGAGACAATCGAGATGGTTGTTTGTTGTTTGGCGGCATCAGGGCACGTGCTTCTCGAGGATATTCCGGGGACAGGTAAGACCACGCTTGCAAAATCTCTTGCAAGGACGATTGATGGATCATGTAAGCGTGTGCAGTTCACACCAGATCTACTGCCAGCCGATATTGTGGGTGGAGCAGTTTTCAATCCCGTCACCGGAAGCTTTGTTTTCAAGCCTGGACCGATTTTCACCAACGTTTTGGTTGCCGATGAGATCAATCGAGCGTCTTCGAGGACTCAATCTGCATTGATTGAGGCTATGGGTGAGCAGCAAGTTTCGATCGATGGAGAAACGCATTTCCTTGAGTCACCTTTTATCTGCATCGCCACGCAGAACCCAATTGAGTTTTATGGGACTTATCAATTACCCGAGACACAACTGGATCGCTTTATGGCTAAGCTAAGTCTTGGCTATCTTGGTGGAGATGAGGAATTGAAGCTATTAGAGAAGGGCGGGACAGATATTGCTCTCGATCAATTGTCACCGGTCGTTACGGTACAAACCGTTTCTGACATACAGAAATGTCTTGAGGGTATTAACGTTGATCAATCAATCTTGCGTTACGTTCTAGAAATCATCGCGGAAACGCGGAGAGCTCCCACTGTTCAACTTGGCATTTCAACGCGAGGGTCACTGCATCTGGTGGCAATGTCCAAGGCCTACGCAATGTTGAGAAAGCGGGAATACGTAATACCTGAAGACATTATTGATTTGGTTGATCCCGTTCTCTCTCATCGGTTAATACTCGAGTCGCAGGTAGGTGAAACAACAGAGGCTAAATCCGTTGTGCTCAGGGAAATGATTAAAAAGATTGATTTACCGCGTTGAGTAGCCGAGATTACTGATGACGCAAAGACGACGCTGGTCATTTTTAATGCCTCCTCTTGAGCATCCGCCAATTTTGTGGTTGGACGATCTCTATCGTGGTGTGCTCACTGGAAGCGGTCGGATTCTTCTGTGGGGTGCGATTATTTCGTGTTTATCGCTCCTAGCATCCGGGTCTTATCTCATCGCGGTGTCACTGGGTTTTGCCGTGTCCGGACTCGTCTTGTCCTACGTGTTAGGGTTCTGTTTTCGTCCGCCGTTAGAGATAACAGTGGATAGAGATCGAGTGCCTCGAGCCTATGCGGATGGTCTTTTGCATTACCGTGTAGAAATCAGAAATCGTAGTGAGGTGCACTTGAAGCAGGTACTAGTTGAAGAACGAGGATTGGTACCTGAATTACGTTTAGCGAGTGAGGCTGCGAGGATTGATGATTTACCACCAGGCGAATCCAGATCAGCTGTATTGGCCTTGAATTGTCGGCGACGCGGTATTTACCGACTTGAGCAATTGCAAATTACCACTTCATTGCCGGTTGGATTCACAAAGGTAGGCCGTAAATTTCGTAATGAGAAACCTTTGGTTGTTTTGCCCAGACCAAGTGGGATCGACTGTCAAAAGATTTTGTCTGCGGCACGTTTTCAAGAGAGTACAGCTAGTCAAGCAACTCCACGAGGTCGATCGCCTGAATTAAAAAGTTTGCGAGATTGGCGGTCTGGCGATCAAATCCATGACATTCACTGGCGGGCTACTGCACGACGAGGTGAATTGATCTGCAAAGAATACGTTCTTCAAGAAAATCGTTCATGCATGCTGTTCTTGGATGTTGAAGCGAGGTCTGCTTCTGATGAGAAACAATTAGACGCCATAATTTCAATTGCATCCGATCTGGTGAAAGAAGCCCCGCATTGCGATTGTGACCTTAACGTTATCTATCCCGAGCATTTACGGGCAATCAGATCATCGAATGCTGATCCTGCACAGACTTCCAGAAAGTTAAACGAGATTGCTGGATTAGAGTCGGTGAGGCGAGTCGATTTCAACGCAGTGATTGTGAAATCCTTCAAGAATTGTCGAGCCGATTCTGCTGTGCTCCTGTTTACGAAGGTCGATGGACGCAGGATGAAATTTGTTGAAGAGCTGCGAGGGATGGGGCTGCGACTTGCGATTGTTGTAGATCAATCGCAAAGAGTACCAAATACTTGGTCAGAGGATAGCTTTGTTGAGGTCTGCTCATGGCTTCATTAATAATCCGGCACCAGCGTTTCTTGCTGACATTGCCGATGCTGTCCGCAATCGTTTACCAAGGTATTGCTTTGGAACGCTGGCTGATTGCTTGTCTGGCTTTGGTTTGCTCAATCGTAATGCTTTACTCATCGATGAGGATTCAATTAGGCGTCCGCTTCGTGACAGCAATTATTCTCATAAGCTTAGCTGGACTCGCAATCCCAAGCGGAATGAGCCCAGTCATTGGGGTTTTGCCACCAATTGTCGGCGATTTTTTATTGAACCTCTTCATTGCATTGGGGATCTGTGCGGCCGTCAATAATCGATTTCAGATGTCCCACCTGTTTGCCTGGATATTGATTGGCCTGTCAATTCATCAGGCAGAATCACCCTACATTTACTTCCCGATGTTATGTTTTCTTGTTTCGCTGTTGATGTACGCTGCAGTTGAATCAGGATTATTCAAGGCGAGCCGAAACGCTCATTTCATTTTTGTATTATGCCTAGGGGCTGCAGGTTTTCTCGCAATCCAGTTTGGGAATCTTACTCGTGCAGCGCAGGTAATGATTCAGGACGCTCTTGGTGATTATTACGATACATTCTCTGGCTCCAGTATCACCGGGATTAGTGACGAGCTTTTTATTGGTGCACGCGGTTCCCTTGTCCCTTCGAAGACACCAATTCTCGAATTGTCTATGCCTGTGACGCGTTTGCGTACCAGAGTCTTTGATCGATTCGACGGATCACGTTGGTTTGCTTCACGTGAGATGCGTGACGCCGTTGCTACTTTGGAAGAGGATGCCGTTTCTGAAGCTGCAATGGGACAGTTGGAAATGATGTGGCTTGGTGAACCCAATGCATCCATTCCTACTCCTCCCGGGACACTCCAAGTGCAGGGTGAAGAGGTACGGATTGAAGGCGGTTGGGTGTTCCGTGGTAAAGGTGTTTCTCGCGAACTCCGCGCGATCTTCAACGTCAGGGAACAGTTGCATCCCGAGAAGACGGATGTCAGCCGATTGACCGAAGTACCCGATAGCCTCGAGTCTTTTCTATGGGAATTCACAAATGATCTGGTTGCTGACCAAAAAGACACGATCGTGATTGCCAAGACCGTGGAGGCATACTTTAAAGATAATTATCAATACTCACTCAATACAAGATTTGATAGCGATCGACATCCCATGATTCAGATGTTAGAGGAGGGTCAAAACGCCTACTGTGTTTACTTTGCCAGCGCAATGGCGCTGATGCTGCGATCCCAAGGCTTACCGGCCAGAGTGGTAAGTGGATACCTGCCTGTCGAAGAGAACACACTGACCAAAAAAGTCACTGTCAGGAAGCGAGATGCCCACGCTTGGGTGGAGGTATGGCTGGCAACTGAGAATCGTTTTGTCCCGTTTGACCCCACTCCTTTGGCTTCTCGGAATCAGATGCTCGGAATTTCGCAGGATTCGAATTTAGCTGCGGATCTGTTGAATGGCATCGTCTCATTAATGAGACGATTGTGGAGTCAATCCAATGGTGATCCGATCCTCTTTTTATTAGGTGTTATTCGATCTACTGTTGGGAAATCCCTATTGGCGGTGTTGATCGGCATCTTGATTTGGCATGGTCTGTGCCGCTATCAACGGCGACAACGAAAACAACGAACTGGTAATCTTGTGGATCAAGATTTACTGGCCGCATACGACGCGTATTGCAATGGTTTGCGTCAGAAAGGCATTACGCTGCAGCCAAACGAAATTGAAAGTGTTGCGGTAGAAAAGCTACGAGCAAATGGTTTCTGTGATTCAGCTTCGCTGGCGGAGGACTTTCTCAATCGATATCAGGAGATGCGATTTGGAACGACACCATACAGTGCGGTACTCATGGGACTAGCACAGCGAGTTGGAGATTAACAGTTCGAGCTGGTTGTTTGACACTAGTTTTCGAGTCGATGTTGTTAATCATCCCAGCAGGATTGGGAATCTCCGGATCAGCAGTTCCGGGGTCTATTGTTCGGTAATCCGTATCATCAGGGAAAGAAAACCGTTTGTGGGTCGGTTCGGCACTGTGAGCTGAGAGCAGTAGTCGTTATTCTGGTTCGAGAACCTTGATTTTCGGAGCGCATCATTCTTGTTACGGTGTGCTGATTGACCACTGTTTCGGAATCAGGAAAAAGGCTACGCGGTTCTGATAGGGTAGGACACGGTGGTTCACCAATCGAATAATAATGCGTCGGAAAACAGATTGCGTCCTCCAATGGGGATTCTTGGTGGTGCAATCTTTGGTTTATGTTCGGCGATTCTTTACACGGCTACAAACGTCGCGCTTCGCTATTGCGTTAGCTTGGATGCATTCCTTGTTTCAGCAGTGAAAGCCGTTCCAACGGTTGTCATTCTTGCTCCCTACCTTCTCTGGATGCGAAAAAAGAAGGAGGTGATTGCGAGTAGTTTTCAAATGGTGCCACGGTTCATTTTTGCCGCGTTGATAGGTCAATTTGTTGGAAATGCGTTCTTTCAATTGGCCTTGGGGCGAATCGGCTTAGCTGTCTCTGTTCCGATTACTCTCGGCACCATGATCGTAGGTGCCGCGATACTTGGGCGGATCTTATTGAACGAACGCGTTAGCATTCGAACACTCCTTGCAATGGTAGTCCTTTTGGTATCAATCATGGTGCTCTCATCACCCAGTAGTCATTTGGATCTTGAGAGCCAAAATGAGGTTGCAGGCAAGATTGCTGTTTCCAACACAGCGGCAGAGATTTGGTTAGGCTCCTTGTTTGCAGCACTCTCTGGGCTTGCCTATGCCTTGTTCGGAACAACGATGCGTCAGGCGTTGACTGGTGGATTATCAGCACCTCTGACCATGTTTATTAGTGGTAGTGTGGGCGCGGTGTCTTTGTGGGCAGTCTCGTTCTATCGATTGGGACTCGATGTCATTGAGCTGATTCCCGCTGAAGACTGGAGTGTAATGGCAATTGCGGGAATGCTGAATTTCACCGCGTTTGTAGCACTTTCAATTTCCTTGAAATCGCTACCTGTGATAGCAGTCAATTTACTCAACGCGTCCCAGGTTGCGATGGCTGCAATGGCGGGCATTGTATTTTTCGCTGAGCCAATTACAAACCCTCTGCTAACAGGTGTAGGGCTTACTTTGATCGGTTTGTTGATAATGGTTCAGCGAAAAAAGGAATCTGATAAGACCAAGCAAATCTGATTTAAGACTTATGAATTAAGCGAGAGTCAGTTTCGTAATGCGACCGGTCGATACCCATTCAGCGACATAGATATTACCAGTTCGGTCGAAACATGCGTCATGAGGATGTACGAACTTTCCCTCAAGCCATTTCTTGGAATCAGTACGAATGGTGTAGTTCGAGTTCGCTTGCTTGTCTTTGATGACTCGTTCTCGATCATCGCCGAGTGTGACAATGGTTTTATAATTACGATCAATGATTGATAATCTCGCAACAAGCTCTGGTACCAGCATTAGATCCTGATAGGTGTCAAGGTTCGCGGGGAGGCCAAATTGCGTTGCTGTTTGGATGTACTTTCCCTCAAGATCAAATACTTGCAAAGCGTTATGTGCGCGATCAGCGACGACAATTCTAGGAGCGGTACTGTCTCTGTTATCGATCCAAATGCCATGAGGTAGGCTGAAGGTTCCTTTTCCACTGCCGGGTCCACCGAATGAGGAAATCCAGTCACCGTCAGAACTGTAGCGATGAATGAAATAAGATCCGTATCCATCCGCTACTAGGAAATCATGGTTTGGTAAGAATGCAAAATTAGTGGGCATAAATCGATCACGACCCCAGATTTTCTTCGGATTACTTGCTTCGTCTTCAGCGTAGTGACCACTCGCAGTTGGTGCATGCTTGGTCCATACGACTTCACCTTTGAGTGTTAATTTGGCAATCGCTTTTACTTGTTGATAGGCGGCGACATAAAGATACGGGGTTCCTTCTTCGATCCGAATGTCGATTCCATGGCCACCACCCTGAAACTGGCTACCGAATGACCGTATGTGCCTTCCATTTTCATCAAACACAAAGATTGAAGGGTGTTCGGCAAGACCTTCTTTCCCTTCATGGATGACATACAGGTTATTTTCATGATCCACGGCAACGTTGTGTGTGGTTTGCCAGTGGAATGAGCTGGGGAGTTGTGGAAAATGGTGTTTGAAATGGTATTTCAGGTCACCTTGACCCACGATTCGCTGAGCAGCTGTGCGTTTGGAGGTGATGATGGCTGGGGCACATGATATTGCACCCACCGCTTTAAGGAAGAATCGTCGATTCGCGGAATTTGTGATTTTTTCTGTCATGATCTTGGGTTGATTTGAAGTGCTCAGCACTTGCTTGACTGAGTAAACTGAGTACACATTGAAAGGCGATTATCACGCCGGGCAAAAAAACGCAGCTCTGATTCCTATCTTAATCGATTCTTATCGATCTGATTGTTTAGTTGAGAATGAAAGTTGCGAGGGTAAAAACAGGGATGCATTTCGCCGATATGTTGTTTAGTCGCAGCCTTTTTTTCGTTAACGATCAATCACCAGTGTGCAGGCGTTCATGACACAGCAACAGGAAACGACACGATTTCGTTTCGGCGCGAATTGGCTTGCTTTTTCAAGCCATATTGATGCAGAGCGGCTCAATGAAGCAATTCGATCTCTTCAAGATGCTTTTCGTTGTCAGAGCTTTGAGGGTCGGGTTTTACTCGACATCGGTTGCGGTAGCGGCTTGTTCTCGCTGGCAGCGATAAAACTTGGCGCCGATGTTGTATCCATTGATTTTGATGAAGACTCTGTGGCCTGTGCAAAGCAACTACGAGAGGGAAATAAAATTCCCGAGTCACAATGGCGTATTCATCAAGGATCTGTACTTGATAAATCTTTGATTTCAAAGCTAGGGAGTGCGGATCTTGTGTACTGCTGGGGAGTCGTGCACCACACAGGAAACATGCAAGAAGCGATCGACAATGTGGCATCGCTTGTTTCAAAGAGTGGCTTGCTTTGCTTATCTATCTACAACCAGCAGGGAGGCGCGAGTAAGAGGTGGTTGTTAATCAAGCAGTTCTATCACCGATTGCCTCACTGGATGCGTTCGCCATACGTGGTCCTAATTGCGGGGTTTTACGAAGTTTATTTTGCATTGGCCCGCTTGGCGAAAATGAAGAACCCATTGCCGTTCTCAGATTGGCAACAAAAGAAGAAAGATCGAGGTATGTCGGCCTGGCATGACTGGGTTGACTGGATTGGTGGTTTACCCTTTGAGGTTGCCTCTCCTGATGATGTCGTGATGCAGTTACGACCCCAAGGCTTGATTCTTGAGCAATTGAAGACCGTCGGAAAAGGTTGGGGTTGTAATGAATACTTATTCTCAAAGGAGTGAATTCCGCCCACTCACTGCTTGTTTCTTAAAACAAAAGAATAAAAGAACCGGTGACACGAATTGAGAACAAGTCATGGATGGGCAGAATCTCATCGCCCTGCGATTAAGGTAGGGGTTCTTTTTCCGAGGTCAACTTTAAGGAGAGAATGCGTTTTCGCGCCAACCGGGAAATCCATACTGACGTGATTGTTGCGAAAAGAATAGAGATTGCGAGACTCCAGATCTTGATAGAGTTGATCTCTTCGGAGCTGTAGAAGTCCATTTTGGATCCAACATTGATCCAAAGCGACTGAGGAACAATCGCAAGAGCAGTTCCCACCAGAAAGGGTTTGATTCTGCTACCACATGATCCCATCGCGTAACTGATGAATGCTGTTGGTATCGGAGTCATTCTTACTAAAAAATGTAATTGTGCATTTGCGTCTTTCGCAATATGGCGAAGTACCGGAATCCAAGCACGGCGCTCGGATGAGGTTGACATTCGATCGAGCGCCGTACGGAAGAAAAAGTAACCGAGGTAGTAATTGATCAGTGCCGCACAAACCGCCACTACAAGCATTAAGGTGATTCCCTCTGACCAGCCGAAGACAGAGCCACAGAGCATTGAGATCGCGGTTTTTGGAACGAGTAAAGTCAGTGCAGTAATACCGATCACAACAAAAAGCACTTGTGAGATCCAGCCACCTGCCTGAAGGTCTTCTCTAATCGATGACAGCGGGAAATCGTTGAACCATAGAGTCACGATCACTGCCGCTAAAACCGCAGCAATGGATAATCTCAGTTTTCGATTCTTCGTTTCCGATTTTGGAGGGTCTATCATCACCGCGCAAGATCATTCGAGAGCAAACAGTTTGTAGGAGCACAGCTCACTTTTCCACAAATACCATGAGTTTCCGCTTGATACACTCGTTCTTGGTTGGTTTTCCTATAAAACGAGCCGAATGGTAAGGTGCGAGTTCCACTGGGTTCAGGACTCGGGCTCTCAACAACACCCCATACAGGTGGGAAATTTCGAGCCCAGTTCTGATTCGCGTGCGGTCGCACGGTTTCCAAATTTGCCTGCGAAGTCTACACTTCCGGACACTGATTTTCCTCCACCTATTAATCCATGTCACAATGTCCTCGCCACGCGTCCTTGTATTACGTGCTCCAGGTACTAACTGTGATGAAGAGACCGCATTTGCCTTCGAAAAAGCAGGGGCGATCTCCGAACGCGTTCACGTCAATCGCTTGATTGAGAATCCAACCCTCAAGGATCGATACCAGATTCTTTGTGTGCCCGGTGGGTTTAGCTATGGTGATGACATTGCGGCTGGCAGGATATTGGCAACTCGACTCAAACAGCATCTTGCTGATTTGGTTCATGCTTTCGCACACGGTAGCGGTGATCGTTTGATTCTAGGAATCTGCAATGGTATGCAGGTCTTGATGAGGCTGGGTGTCTTAACGGAGGACGCGGGTGATGTTCCTAGCACTCCCGCAACACTCACGTGGAATAATCATGGACGGTTTGAGGATCGTTGGGTGCACCTTGCCGTTGATCAAACTCCTTGTGTATTTCTAAAGAATGTAAAACAGATGTACCTGCCGATGGCACATGCGGAGGGGAAATTTGTTGCTGCAAATGAAAAGGTTCTGTCTGACCTGCGTGAGCAGGGGAGACTGGCGATACGTTATGCAAGGGACGAATCTGCATCCGTTGAGGATGAGGTCTTACCCTTTCCTCTGAACCCCAATGGCGCTGACGCGAATGTTGCGGGTGTGTGTGATGCGACAGGTCGCGTTTTTGGTCTAATGCCGCATCCTGAAAGGCATCTCGATCCGACCCATCATCCATCTTGGACGCGACGCATCGATCAACCTGAGCACGGTGATGGGTTTGCAATCTTTCAGAATGCTGTTGAGTGGTTCGAATAGGACGAATCGCCATATGCATTCCAAGGCATCTTGATTCTATCTCAATCCAAATGGCAACTGCCGGTGTCGCATTTTTTACCGGCAAGGCGATAACGGTTTTTGGCGATGAATTGATACATCCATTTCCAGAGTGGACCTGTCCCCGGCAAATGGAGTAGGGGAACGAAAATCCAGAGCAGAGGTAGTCTGCGGGCAAGATACTTTACCGCGTCCGACCCGATATGGATTTGACTATTCCTGTCAACAATGTGCATTGCTCGCATGAGCGCATCGAGATCGAGTTCAGGAAATTCATCAGAAACAGAGGGTTCATGTAGAGAACGGTACTCAAGTTTTTGGCCTCCCAAATCCAATCGACGAATGAGGCGTATTTGTGACTGGCAGAAATTGCATTCACCATCAAATATCACTAGATCCTTATTCTGCTGAGCACTCCCGGTAGAGCTCGAACCACTAGTTTTCACGTTGTGCCTTTGAGTATTGGGATCTAGTTTCACTGTGGTAGTTGCCACGTTCACCTTAACTGTATTGATAATGTATTGGGTCACATGATTTCTATTTGAATCAATGTGATTTCCATTGTCTCGGGAAATTAATGCGACAAATCCCGTTTCGATCTCGGAAAGGATCTGGTTTTTATGGTGACATCAGATCGTGTGGGCGATACCCTTAAAGGGTGGTATTTGGAATCATTGTGTTGTTTTGGGGAGGATAGCTATGGTGCGAATCCGGCAGTTAGTTAATCAAGCCAAGCGGAGGTTGTTCATTGCATCCTTCGGGCGGTCGCTTTGCTATTCTCTGTCGATTGCGGCTCTTTTCTCTACCATTGCGATTATAGCTCCCCTCTACGTGGAGATGCGATTTGAAACGCAAGGTTGGATAGAGACCTGCCTTCTCTTTGGTCTGATTATCGCTCTAGGCACCTCACTCGTACTCACCTGGCTTAAGTCCCCGAGCGAAACGCAGGCAGCTCAGGAGGTAGATCGAAGATTCGAGCTGCGAGAGCGACTCAGCAGTGCTCTGTCCTTGGGTGACATGGCTGGAGATAGCACGGTGGCCAAGGCTCTCATCGCTGATACAGAGAAATCCACTTCACAAGTTTATATCGCCGACAAATTTGCGATTCGTCCAACACGTCTTCTTTGGTTGCCATGTTGCATGCTCTCCTGCTTATTGACGGTTTGTTGGTTGGTTGAGCCCAACTCGTATGCTGGCGCAGAATCCATCACTGAAAATCAATCCACTGAAAAAGAGCAAATCACCGAGGCAGCGAAGGTTCTAAAAAAGCAAATACAGCAGCGAAGAAAAAAGGCTGCGACAAAAGGACTCGCTGAAGCGGAAGAGTTATACGGTCAACTGGAGAGTAAGATTGATCGCGTGATCAGCCAACAGAAAGCTGATCCGAAGCAGACCATGATTGCTATGAATGATCTTAAAAAGCAACTCGAAGAACGTAGCAAGGAGTTGGGAACATCGGACGCTGTGAAACGCGCACTGTCGCAATTGAATGGTTTGCAGGACGGTGCAAGTAAGAAAATGCTGGATGCTCTTAAAAATGGCGACTTTCAGGCGGCAAAAAATATAGTTAACCAGTTGAGCGAGCAATTGAACGACGGAAATCTAACTGATGGTGAAAAAGAGCAAATCAAGCAACAGCTTGATTCGATAAGCAAGGCGATGGAGAAAGCAGTTAAGTCACATGAGGAACAAAAACAACGGTTGGAAAACGAAATTGCGGCGGCAAAGCAGTCAAATAATCAAGCTGAGATTTCGAAGCTACAAAAGCAGCTTGACCAATTGAAGGGTCAAAATCAGCAGATGGAATCTCTTGGCCAAATGGCTCAATCGATGAGTGAGGCGATGCAAGCAATCCAAAGTAATCGCTTGCAAGAAGCATCGGAGGCTCTTGAGAAATTGTCTGACAGTATGCAGCAGATGCAGCAGGAGTCTTCAGAGTTGGATGATCTGGAGGCGACGCTCGAGCAAATCGCAAAATCGAAGAGTGCAATGCAATGTAAAAGTTGCTCGGGGTCTGGATGTGCCGATTGCAATGGAGCGGGTAGTCAACTAGCACAGGGGTCGTCTGGGTCCCAGTCGAATTCCCGTGGCAACGGTAATGGGAACGGCAATGGTCTTGGAAAGGGAAGCGGCTTTGGTGATAGGCCTGAATCAGAAACAGAGACAAACACCTATCAAACGCAAGTGCGTGGAGAGCTATCAGGCGGTAAGGCAGTTATCGCTGGAGTTGCCGACGGACCAAATCGCAAGGGGATTAGTCGGGAAGAACTGAAACAGGCGATTGAAGAATCATTGCGATCTCAGGGTAGCCCAACAGAGAATCAGGTTTTACCGAAAGCTGAGCGTGAGCATGCAATGCAATATTTCAATCAGCTACGAGAGTCTCAGTAGAACCCAGCGGTTTTGTTACTGATTGTCTGCCTCACCGATTCACAGGTCCTGGCTCTGTCTTATGCAAAAGCTTGTTCAATAAGTTCGTTATGTTCGAGCTTGTGTGCCGCCATGCTCCCGGTGCTGGGACTCGCGGACTCCACACGGCTCACTCTTTGCAGGTCGTACCACTGAGAGAGTTCATCGCCAAAGTGGAACTTGATGTAGGGCCAGGCGCCCATGTTAGTCGGTTCATCCTGAACCCAAAATATTTCAGAGCCCTTTGGTAATCCTTCGATGGATAGCTTGATTTCTTCAATGTTTAGAGGATACAGCTGCTCGACGCGCATGATAGCTATATGAGTCAACTCACGACGATCTCGTTCCTCAACCAAGTCGTAGTAGATCTTTCCGCTGCACAGAATCAATCTCTTGCAGTTTTCCAATGACACGGTGTCATCTTTTAAGATTTTCTCAAAGGTACCGTTAGCAATCTCATCAAGGTCACTGACCACCTTTGGATGTCTCAGTAAGCTTTTTGGTGAGAGAATTACCAGCGGCTTTCGCCATTTACGAATGACTTGTCGCCGCAAAAGGTGGAAGTATTGAGCGGGGGTTGTCGGTTGGCACACCTGAATATTGTGTTCAGCTGCCATCGCTAAGAATCGTTCTACACGTGCACTGCAATGCTCTGGGCCCTGTCCTTCAAACCCGTGTGGCAGCAACATAATCAGACCACTTAGGCGGTTCCATTTGTCTTCTGCACTCGCGATGAATTGATCCACAATGACTTGAGCACAGTTCCAGAAATCTCCAAATTGTGCTTCCCAGACGACCAAGCCATCCGGGCAGTCGAGTGAGTAACCATATTCAAAACCCAAAACGCCCGCCTCTGATAAGGGGCTGTTGTATAGTTCAATTGTTGCTTGATCTTTCGAGAGATTTTGCAGAGGGGTGTAGAGCTCTCCTGTTTTCGGATCATGCAATACAGCGTGTCGTTGACTGAATGTTCCTCTTTCGCAATCTTGCCCTGTCATCCGAATTGGGTGTCCATTGACGAGCAGAGTCGCAAATGCAGCAGCTTCTGCACTTGCCCAATCAAGGGGCTTTTCGCCTAGAGCCATTTCACGACGAAGTGCCATGGGGCGTTTCAGCTTTTTGTGTGCTGAGAAATTGTCAGGAAGTCGAGTCAGTTAATCGAGGAGATCAGCAATCTTGTCACGGTCGTACGTGGTATCAGTTGCTTCCGCAGGCTCTCGGCCACCAAAGTACTCGCTCCAGTTCGCAGAGAGCGTTTGTGTGTCCGGAACAAAGGGCTCGTGCTTGCTGGCTTCAAATTCAGATTCAAGTTTCTCTGTTCGGTCTTGTTGAATCTGCTCTGCTTCTTCCTGACTGATCTCTCCTTGTTCCATGAGTCTCGCGAGGTATTGCTCCCGGACGCTGGCACGGCGATCAATCTCTGCATACATGGTTGGTTGAGTGAACCGAGGTTCATCACCCTCGTTATGACCCCAGCGACGGAAGGCATATAAATCGATTACCACATCTTTCTGAAATTCTCGACGGAAATCCATTGCTAAGGATACAACCTGAGCGACTGCTTCCGGGTCCTCGCCATTGACGTGGAAAATGGGTATCTGAAGCATCTTCGCGATATCGGTCGCGTAGGTCGTGCTTCTGCCCTGTTGTGGTTCCGTGGTAAAGCCAACTTGATTGTTGATAACGATGTGGAGCGTTCCCCCAGTACGGTATCCCTCGAGCTCACTGAGGTTGAGCGTTTCTTGAACGATTCCTTCACCAGCAAACGCAGCATCACCATGGATTAAAATGGTCAAGACTTCCTGTCGGCTTTGATCTTTCAGATGATCCTGTTTGCAGCGAGATCGACCCTGCGCCACCGTGTTAACAAATTCTAAGTGGCTGGGATTGAAGCAGAGTGAGATATGCAGATTATCACCAGAAGCTGTTTTCCAATCACTGCTATATCCGAGGTGATAACGTACGTCACCTCCACCGCGGTTCATTTCTGGTTTGGGGTCGTCGAATGACCAGAAAATGTTCATGGCACGTTTCTTCAGAATGTTTGCCATCACATTCAACCGACCACGATGCGCCATACCCATGACGACTTCTTTTACGTTGTGCTCTGCTGCTTTCTCCAATGCCAGGTCCAGCATCGGAATCAGCGTTTCCGCGCCTTCCAACGAGAAGGTTTTCGCACCGACAAACTTTCGTCGTACGAACTCCTCAAAAATGGAAGCGTCAGCGAGTCGAGCGTAAATTCTGCGCTGAACCTCGTGAGGGAGCTCCAATCGATTTTCGGTTGATTCCATCCGACGCTGCAGCCAGTCTCTGATGCTTCGACGATTAATGTGCATGAATTGCACACCAATACTTCTGCAGTAGGTGTTTTTTAGTCGGGTCAGTATGGCTTCGATTGTGCCACCAATTACATTCTCCAACGCCGTGCTGTCGTAGGGTCGGTTGAGGTCCTCTTCACTGAGTCCATAGACCTCCGGACTCAATTCGGGAGTTTCCGAGCATTGAATTCCGAGCGGGTCGAGGTTGGCGATCAAGTGCCCTCGCACTCGATATTCTCGAACTAGGTTGTTCACCCGGTCTTGAATACGGGACAACCAGAGAGCTTGATCCATGGTGTGAGCGTCTGAGGACTCTTTCTTGGGCTCAGGCGATCTGTTCGGTTTCGTAGGTTTTATTGAAGATTCTGGCGCGTTAACTACCAAAAACTGCTCAAAGTATTGACGCCACGCCTCCGATACACTCGAAGGGTCACGTACGTACTGGACGTACAGGTCGTCGATGTAGTCCAAGTTGTAATCATTCATGGTCGCGGCAGGCCGATCAGGGGTGCCAATCCGGGGCGGTTGGGTCGGGCCGAACGGATCTTGTTCAGGTCGTAGGAACTAATGTCAAATTTAGAAAATCGCGGCACCCCGCGATAGACGTTGCGGATGAATTACGGTTCCGGAAAACCAGTTTTACGATCTCAGCCTGCCTTTTGGCACCTTGCGAATTCGGAGCTGCCGAACAAGAGTAGAGCATCGACGGCAGAAGATTCACGATTCCATCCACTTTGACCAGCAAATATGGCAGTTTTGATACAAGTTCGGGACGCACACAAGCGATTTGGGGATCAGGTATTGCTGGAGGGAGCAGAGCTTTCTTTGGTCGATGACGTCAAAGTTGGGTTTATTGGTCGCAACGGAGCGGGGAAATCAACCCTTTTGAGAGTTTTATTGGGCGATGAAGAGGTTGAGAAAGGCGAGGTTACCCATCATCCAACGCTAAAAATTGGGTACCTGAGGCAGCACGACCCCTTCTTGCCCGGTGAATCAGCTCTTGATTTCTTGATGCGAGATAGTCAGCAACCGGATTGGCGTTGCGGTGAGGTTGCAGGGCAATTCGAACTAAAAGGGGATTATCTTGAGGGGCCGGTCAAAGAATTGTCCGGTGGATGGCAGACAAGGGTCAAACTCGCGGCTCTTCTACTCCAGGATCCAAATCTCTTGATGTTGGATGAGCCGACTAACTTTTTGGACCTTCGCACGCAGATCCTGCTTGAGCACTTTTTACGGGGGTTTAACAAGGCTGCGCTGATCGTAAGCCATGATCGTGCTTTCCTGGGGGCAACTTGTTCTCAGACGCTTGAGTTGTCCCAGGGGAAACTGACAATGTTCCCCGGTAAAATAGATAGTTTCTTGGAGTATCGTGAGGAACGTCGTGAGCATGATCGGCGAGTGAATGCTACCGTAATCGCCAAGCAGAAGCAGTTAAAACGGTTCATCGAAAAGAATCGTGCGAATGCATCCACAGCGAGTCAAGCAAGGAGTAAAGCCAAACAACTTGAGCGGCTACAGACAACAGAAATTTCCGTTGACGAACCAACTGTTTTCATCCGAGCTCCTAAGGTTGATCCGCGGAGCGGAACAGTCATCCGATGCACCGAACTATCGATTGGTTACCCCGATCACGAGGTAGCCACGGGAATACAGTTGGAGCTCGAGCACGGAGATCGTGCCGCTATCGTTGGCGATAATGGACAAGGAAAGACAACGCTGCTCCGAACCCTTGTTCATTCCCTTGATCCTTTGAGTGGCAACTTGAAATGGGGTTTTGGTGTTGAGATTGGCACTTATGCTCAACACGTTTATACAAGCTTAGATGAACGGTTGACTGTTTTAGAGCATTTGGAATATGTCTCAGACAGTAATACAACGCGTCAGGATGTTCTTGCCATGGCGGGAGCACTGTTGTTCAGGGATGAGCATATCCATAAGAAAGTCAAGGTTTTAAGCGGTGGTGAGAGAGCACGACTGTGTATGGCAGGCCTACTATTGGGAACGGCCAATGTTTTGGTTCTTGATGAACCGGGTAACCATCTTGATGTGGAAACCGTAGAAGCTTTAGCTGAAGCTTTGAGACTTTATCGGGGCACGGTAATCTTCACGAGTCACGACCGGCATTTTATGAGTCAGGTCGCGACAAGTGTAATCGAGGTGCGTGATGGCAAGGTAAAGAATTACTTCGGCAATTATGCTTCTTATATTGAGTCGGTTGAACGCGAGATTGATTCGGGTGAGCGTGATAGAAATGAAAAGCACGCTGGTTCTGCAGCGCAATCAAAAGGTAAAGCGAGTGCACCGAATGATTATCGTCAATCGCGTCGGGATCACAGGAAAGTTGAAAAAGAGATTAAAAACCTCGAAAAGAAAATCGCAAAGTTAGATGACGAGAAGCGTCAGGTGAATGAAAGGTTGATGGCTGAAACGGACCCAACTGAGGCGATGAAACTTCACGCATCGATTCAAGATTTAAGCGGCCAATTAGAGCAATGTGAAGAACGCTGGCTTGAACTAAATGAGGAGTTTCAGTCGTGATTGAAAAGTTCTAAAACGAAGATCGAAGATTGACTCACCCTCACCCCATTAATGCAAATACCTGAGTATCGATTGATCCAACAAATAAGGTTTCGAGTACAGAGATGGATATTCCTTGCCTAAGTATCGGCGATATCAAGATAGATCCGCCCATCCTGCAGGCTCCGATGGCTGGTTTTACCAACGCGGCATTTCGTGAAGTGGTTAGGCAGTTTGGTGGTGTCGGCTTACTTGCCACTGAGATGGTGAATGCCAGAGGTTTTGTCTGGATGGATCAGAACGTTGCTGAGCATCCTGATCGCCTTTGGGGAGTTGCCGAAGAAGCTCGTCCGCTAGCAGTTCAGATCTGGGATAATGATCCTGAAACCATGGCGAAAGTCGGGTCGAGATTGGTGGAGGAATATCACGTTAGTATCGTTGATATCAACTTTGGATGTCCCGTTCGGCAAGTGACAGAAAAGGCACATAGCGGAAGTTATCTCCTTCGAGAACCGAATCGTATGTCTGCCATCATAAGTCGTCTGGTAAAAGCTTGCTCGCCGACTCCGGTCACCGCAAAGATTCGTCTTGGTTGCAGTCGAGATAATATCAACTGCAATGAAATCGCGAGAGTTGTTGAGGAGTCTGGTGCGGCCGCATTAACGGTCCATGGTCGCACGGCTCAGGACATGTTTCGAGGCCATGCAGATTGGGATCGAATTAGTGAGATTAAGAATTACTTGCACAAGATTCCATTGATTGGCAATGGAGATCTCGACTCAGCTGAAAAAGTGTTGAATGCTTTTCAAAAATACAATGTCGACGGCGTGATGATTGCTCGAGCGTGTCTCGGCCGACCGTGGTTGTTCGCGCAAGCGGCAGCAGGGCTCAAGGGTGAGCCGATTCCTGCAGATCCAACTCTGGAAGAACAGCGGCAGGTGATGCTGAATCATTACCGTTTGGTGGTTAATCGGTTTGGCGAAGAGAAGGGGACTGTGCTCATGCGAAAATATGCCTGTTGCTACGCACAGGGCAAGCGAGGAGCAAGGCATTTTCGAACACATGTTGCTCGGGTTGCGACCGCTGATGAATTTTACCAAGTCGTGGAGGAATTTTTTCCACTCGAGGAACAGCCTGTAGGTACGGCATCTTAGTGTGAGCACCGTTTCGCATTACGGAATGCCATGAAAAAATGGTGACTTGATTGTCAGGAGTTGTTTCACTCGACTCAGCAGCTCCATGGTGCCGTTTAGCCAAGCAGGCCACAACAGTAGGAAGAGAAATCTCGCATGTCGTCCGGTAGGATTCCGGGTCCAATAACGAGTGGGCCTTTTTCGGGGCATGAGGGAGCCAGTCCGTGGCTCCCTCCGACTAACTCGGGTTTGAGCGGTACGACATCCATCCGGTATCGAAAGCCTAGTTTCTTCTGCGCGACTCGGGCGAGTGCACGAACGCGGCTGGTTGCGAAAAGTTCGCAAGGGTCGTACCCAGGTTTCCGATGAATGTCCACTGTGTTAGCAAAGTCGGGAGCCGATCTTGAATCGAGCCAATAGTAATACGTGAACCATGCATCATTTTCTGCTAGTACAATCAGATCTCCACTGCGAGGGTGATTGAGTTGTAGTTCCTCAGGTTCCAAGACGGCAGATACACCCGGGATTGATTCCACAAGCCGTTTGACCCCTGAGATGTCTGATGATTCTCGAACGTAAAGATGCGCAAGTTGGTGATCTGCGACTGCGAACGCTCTACTATCACCGGGAAGGAGCATCTCTCCATATGGACCCGGGCGAACACTAAGGAGGCCCTCCCTTCTCAAATGGACGTTTAAATGGACGGGTCGTTGGACGGGTGTAAGGCCATACTCAGAGACGACCACGACATTCGCTCCGATCTGATCAGCGGCATGGATAATTGTCTGTGCGCAGCTATCGAGTTCCTTGACTCGCTTTAGGTCTGGACTCGTATGCCTTTGGAAGTCGTAGTCCAAATGTGGAAGGTAGGCTAGCGTGATTTCTGGTCGCTTCTCTTCAATGACAATTGCGGTTGCCTTGGCAATCCATTGACTGCACGACAGACCAGCATTGGGGCCCCAGAAAGTGAAGAAAGGAAATGCTCCCAGCCTTTCAGTTAGGGAGCATTGAGTCTTGTCAATGATGTCGAACGACTTGGAGCCGTCGCAGCCATAATGAGGTTTGGGGGTGGCGCTGTAACGAACGGGTGCAGATTGATTAAACCACCAAAACATTTTGGCCGTTTCAAAGTCTTCATAGAATTTCTTGCCATGGATCAAGCTACAGGCTTGTTGCCAAAAGCGTATCTCTGAGGTGTCGCGGTAGTACCATCCGTTACCCACGATGCCATGCTCAGACGGATTCAACCCGGTGAGCATGGTTGCTTGCGAGGTGCACGTCACTGCAGGTAGAGGGCTTTGCCACGGCGAAGCATTCCCGATTGACGCGATGGAAGGCGCGTGTGCAAGTAGTTCGGGAGTTAAGCCAACTGCGTTAATGATGCATAGTGGTTTCGACGCCATTATGCCTTCTCGTTGCCTACGTAGGGTGTGATTTCTCCAGACTTGTATTTACCCCAATAAGTGTCGAGCCGTGCCTTCACGAGTCCACTCAATAGGAAAACACCCAGTAGATTCGGGAAGCTCATGCCCAAGATCATCAAGTCGCTAAAGTCCAGAATGTTACCTCGAGTCACGATTGATCCTAGAATCGTGAAACCTAAGAAGAGAAGCTTATAGGCGATAGAGTATTTCTCGCCAAACATTTGAACCCAGCAGCGTTCACCATAATAAGACCAGGAGATGCAGGTCGAGAAAGCAAACAGAACCACTGCCCCAAAGAGAATGTATCCGAACCATGTAAATCCAGAACTTCTGAAAGCAACAAGGGTCATTGCTGCACCGCTATTTGATTGAATCGTTTTATCCAATGTTGCTTTTGCCGCAGAAACTCGATCATCCGTTATTTCGCCGGTGACGTTGGTTCCTTCAATAGCACTCACAACCATCTCGGGGCTCTGGCGTTCGACAAACGCATTGGCGTCATAAGCCCCGCTGACAACCAGTACGAGCGCGGTGATCGTACACACCAATACCGTGTCGATGAAGGGTTCTAGCAACGCTACGATTCCTTCGCTGACTGGTTCGTCGGTACGCGCAGCGGAGTGAGCAATAGCAGCCGATCCAACACCGGCCTCATTGCTGAAGACGGCTCTCTGTACACCAATGACCAAAACACCGAGGAAACCACCATAGGCTGCCTGAGGAGAGAAGGCTTCTGTGATGATTTGACTAATTGCCGCAGGAATTGCGGTGACGTTCATCGCTAAGATGATGAGGGCAGTGGTTACATAAGCAACACACATGATTGGGACCAATCGTCCTGCAACAGCACCGATACTCTTGATGCCACCAAGAATGACCGCGCCGACGGCTACGGCCATCACAATTCCGTAGATGTATGGGTGATTGTCAAGAAGCGTGACTTCGCCACGTATGGCATCGAGCGATTGACCAACTTGAAAGGCGTTGCCACCTCCAAAGCTTGCACCCACACAGAGAATCATGAAGAGGATAGAGAGGAATTTTCCAAGTCCCGGTAGACCGCGTTCCGCTAGGCCTACTTTCAGATAACGCATGGGTCCACCAAGCACGTTGCCATCAGCGTCCGTCATGCGATAGAGTTGTCCAAGGGTGCACTCGCTGAACTTTGCGGTCATACCCAAAAGTCCAATCATGATGATCCAGAGCGTTGCTCCAGGGCCTCCGAGACCAATCGCAATTGCGACTCCTGCGATGTTGCCAAGACCAACGGTTGCTGAGAGTGCTGCCGAGAGAGCCTGAAAATGGGAGACATCTCCTTCTTGTTCTTCAGGGTTGTCATAGACACCTCGAGTCAAATCAATGGCATGTCGAAATGCACGAAAATTGATAAAGCTCATCCGCAGTGTCAGAAAGCTAGCACCAAAGAGAAGCCAGACCACAACAAAGGGAATTGAGATGCCATCCGGATAAGCTTCTGTGATCAACCAACCTGGAACGGTTTCGGCCACTGTTTTCCCTTCGCTGTCGATGACCTCTCGCTCGCGAGGCCCTGTGTAGAAGTCGAAAAACAACACATTCGCGACAGGTGTCACCAAGTAGTCGCCGAACGCATTATCAAGGGTAGTACTCCAAGTTTCCTCCAAGGCGTCTTCGGCTTTGTTCGGGGCAACGACGTCGTTTTCATTCGCTGAGGTGACAGAATCAGCCAGAGTGTCCGGCACATCGCTATTTTTTTCTTGGGCGATTGAGCTTTGGCAAAGTAAAGCGGAAATAGCGAAGAATGTTGCAAGGATTGCGCTTCGTGTAGACATGTTATTTTTGGTCGTCGGTTTTGAAGGCGTTTGAATAGCGGATGACATCGCAGGACGCGGTAATTCGGCGATCGATTTTTCATCGACCTGTCACCGGGTCCTCTGATTGTGTGCCATTTTTTGATTCGTGTGTGCCACGGGTGTGGAAAACCAACGCAATTTGCGATGGATGAGTCTGGCTGACTACCCCGATTTGCGAAGCTAGCTCGCGTTTTTTGAGAGTTAAGGGTTCGAGGGCAAGGTCCCGCGTTTGATTCCTTGCGGCATAGCGGGCTACGAGAAGGGTCCCCAATTGAGCAAAACTCACTATCCAAGAGCGACTGTTAGCTCTTTTAGGGGGTATCAATGACCTGCCTTTTGGGGAGCAAGGCATTGAAGTGGTCAGGGGCGGGCTCGAACCGCCGACACCGGCCTTTTCAGGGCCGTGCTCTACCAACTGAGCTACCTGACCAAAAGTCGATAAACCCGGATGCGAATCTCACGAAAGTAGTATGAGATATCCGATGAATCAACTCGCTGGGATGGGATAGTAGGGTATGATGCAGGATATCGTCAATCGGATGCCTAGTCATTAAGGCCGAGTGATGAGGAATTCTTGAACTTTGCAGATAACCCCCCATCGTTGGTGGTGTCCACTAGCGATGGATTGTCTCCTCACGTGGTTATCCAAAAAAACTTTTTAATCCAACGATCCATGATCCAATTCTTTACCGATCAATTGATCCAGAAGATTCGCACGAGTCTCACGTTAAGCCTCTTGGTTGTCATCTTTGTGTTGGGGTCTTCGGCAGATGCCTACACCCCTACCGATCCAGTGGTTACGAAAATGGTGGATCGAGGTTTGGCGTATCTCGAGAAACTGACCGATAACGATTTGCCCAGCGACCCAGGGGCTTTCTCTGGTTCTTCGGGAGTGCCCGTATTGGTTGCCTACGCACATCACAAGTGTCGTCATGACCCTGAGCACCCTATTGTAAAACGAGGGTTGAGTGTTGCGGAGCGGATTGTTGCAAGCTTGCCAAGTAAAGGGGCTAGCGGAACCAAGCGAAACTACGAGGCTGCTGTCTGCGTTCTGCTTTTCGCTGAAGTGGACCCAGATCGTTACCGTCCTCAAATGGAAATCGTTCAAAAATTCATTTTTGATTACCAAGGAGGTAATGGTGCGTTTGGCTACCCCATGTTCGATGAGAAACAAGAGGGTGACATTTCTCAAGCGCAATACGCTCTCTTGGCCATTTGGACTTTAGATCGGAATGGATTGCCGCTGGACTACGCAAAAGTAGCAAGCACGCTCCAGTGGTTGATGCGAGTACAGGATGTGAAAGGCGCGTGGCCGTACTTCGCGCGGGACGCGGGACCCGGCAGACCTTTGCAAGCTCAAACCGGTGCTAGAAACCACAGTCATTCCGGAGTGAGTCAATCGATGGCGATTGCGGGTGGTAGCAGTCTTTTAATTGCAGGTGATGCTCTGAGGCTCTGGGGAGACACCACGGACGATAAGGATCCTGGAATTGTTGGCCTTCCCGAGGCGATCAAGCTTTACAAAGAGGACGACAACAAATCACGACGCAAGCGTGTGAATCTATCTCCTGAGCCGGTACTGGGATCGATCAATCTTTTGAATCGCTGGAGGCAAGCGAATCCAGCAAAGCAATCGGATCCTTATTATTTCTATCGGCTCTACACGCTGGAGCGAATGGAGAGTTTTTGGGAAATCGCGAAGGGTCTTCCCAAGGATTCCAGTCCCGCTTGGTACAACAAAGGCGTCGATGAGTTACGTGGGCTGCAGGAGGCAGACGGCTCGTTTAAGGGTAAAGAAACATGGGAAAGGCAGCCTATCGCCACAGCGTTTGCACTCCTGTTCTTGATCAGAAGCACCCAGAAAACCATCTTCACGATGAGTCAGGGGAGTCTTGCTGGCGGTTACGGACTGCCGAGTGATACGACGGACATTCGTGTCGACGGAACTCAGATTAAGGGAAGACCCGTTGCTGCTCAGTTGACTGATATGCTCGATCTTCTGGACAAAGATGGCGCGGGTGACACAGAGGGAAAGTCGTTACCCGAAAATCTGGAATTGGCAAAGGAGCCGACAGCTCGCGCTGCCCAACTTGATCGGCTGGAGAGGTTAGTTCGAGGAAGTCGTTCTTGGCAAGCCAGGCGGGTTGCTGCGAAGCTTCTCTCTCGCAGTGATGATCTTCGTGTTGTGCCCGCTCTGATTTACGCTCTTAGTGATCCTGACGGTCCTGTTAAGATGTATGCACGTGACGGGCTTCGTTTTCTAAGCCGGAAGTTCGATGGCTTCGGAATGCCCGATGAACCTTCGCGAGTTGAGATCGAGCAAGCACAAAAGAATTGGCGAGCGTGGTATCGAAGTATTAATCCAAAGTATGTCTTCCTAGATTATGACCTCTAAGACCACCCTTTGGTTTGCTCGGTTGATGATGGTACGATCGACCGAGCTCTCGGTAGCCTTCTTTTTCACTTTTTAAGTTGTTTCAGGTCCCCACCGCATGGCATCGACTTCAAATCCGTCGACCGCAGGTTCGGTTGAAAATCCTCGAGTTGCTGCTCGGCTTTTGGAGAGGGAAAAACTCCGAACAAGCCGATTTGACTCAATTACCTCGTTGTTCATGGCGTTGATTCTTTTCATTGGAACCTTTGTTTCAATGTTGTTCATCATTTGGTTAACCACACGTTGGTCATTTCCACCTCAGCCGATCGAGCCAATAATTGAAAATCCAGCAGGGCGCGGTGAGAATCCCGAGGGCTTTGAGCGAGATTTTGAGCCACCTGGGGCAGAGGAGGTGGAGGAGTTAATGGAGCCTACTCTTCAGGATACGCTCGAGGCCGTGACCGATGCGGTCAGTACGGTGGCTGGAGCCTTGGTGACAAACGATACCGCCGCAACTGCGACAACGGCTGGAACCGGTGCGGGAGATAGTCGACCACCAGGTCCACCGGGTGAGGGTGAAGACATCATTCCGCGATTTGAGCGTTGGCAGCTGAATTTCACTGCTCGGGATGTTAGATCCTATGCGACGCAATTGGATTTCTTCAAAATTGAATTGGGTGCGATCGGCGGATCAATACAGGGTGTTGATGTAGCTTCAAATCTATCGTCCAGAATTCAGAAGGCGCGAATTCAAGATACGGCATCAGAGAAGAGACTGTACTTCATGTGGAACAGCCCCAGTCCACTGATGGCCTTTGATCGTCAACTTCTACAGCAAGCAGGTATTGAATTATCAAACCGACAGATGCTGAAGTTCATCCCCAAAGATCTTGAGAATCAACTTGCGGTGATCGAGTTGGAGTATTCGGCCAGCAAGGGTCATCCTTCGGTTACCGAAATTGCAAAAACAGTGTTTGAGTGTAAAGCGGACGGAGGAAAGTATGCGTTCGAGGTGGTGAGTCAGCGATACCGAAAGCCTCGAAGGTGAATTTTTTCTGTTTTGTGAACGTAAGATAAATTTGGGCATCGCGCAAGCTTTGTCTGACATCCCGCTTCCACTGGGGAAGTGACAATTTAAATGTGATGTGGTTTATCCACCTATTCGATTTTCCATTTATTAAGGAATGAATTACTGATGCTTTTAGCCTCTTTATTCGACATGATTTCCAATGCGACGTATGGCGCGTTAGCCGCTGTCGCTCTGTGGGGTCTGTATTGCATCGTGATCGTTTGGACACGCGTTGGTCAAAAAAGATTTAAGTCAGAGGAAGATCAGGATCTCTTCATGGACGACATCGACCAGATGCTCGATTCCGGCGACTATGAGGGAACCTCTGAGTACTGTGAGGGTGACGGTAGGGCAATACCTCAAATCGTCGAGATGGCGGTTCGTCATCGCGATATGGGTTACAAGAAAGCTCGACAGTTTGTCATGGATCGATTTCAGCGCGATGTGATGAGTGATATCGAATATCGATTGTCGTGGGTCAGCACCGTGATCAAAAGTGCTCCGATGATTGGGTTGTTTGGTACGGTCTTTGGAATGATGGGGGCATTTGAAACGCTTGCCACCTCTGAGTCGGTCGAGCCGAAGTTCCTGGCAAAAGATATCAATATCGCTTTACGCACCACCGCATGCGGTTTGGCGATTGCAATTCCGTTGATGATTCTCGTGGCCAATGTGAATATTCGCATCGCAAAAATGGAAGACCTTGTGGGAGCAGGCTTGGGGCGATTCATGGCATCATTTCGAGCATCTTTGGCCAAGTTTCCAAATGCTACAAAAAAGGCAAATAACGATTAGTTCTTTAGGAACTTGAATGTAGGGAGTTCTCAGGAAATTGTTTCGATAGAGTGAAAGCTGATGAGTGATCATTTGGACATGATTGATGATGAGGATGATGATGATTTCGTCATGCCGCGTAAGAATCGCGAGGATGATGAAATGGACATCACTCCGATGATCGACATTACATTTTTGCTGCTGATCTTCTTTATTGTCTGCTCAACGATGGATCCAACCAAAATAGGAACCATCCCTGAAGCGGATAATGGTCTGGCGATTTCGGCTAAGAATTCAGCGGTGATTTTCATTACGCCATCTGGTCCCGACAGTGTCGTCCTGAGCACGCCGGATGGAACGGAATTCAGTTCCGATGAAAACGAGCAAGCATCCGAGATAATTGAATACATCACGAGTGAGTTGGAAAAATCAATGGGAACACCCAAAGAACACGTGATGCTGTTTGGTGATTCGGAGGTCAAGGTTGGCCAAGTAACCCGAATTCAGAAGTTAATAGGTGACGCCTTTGAGGATCTTGATTCCACCTACATCGCTGTCAAAGAACAATGATGTTGGACGGATGAGATTGTTCTCCAATGCGTGGTCATGATTAGAAGGTGACCGGCTTCCAAAGTAGTGTAACGACCAACGATTTTTGTATTCCATTTCGTTTTTTTCAGTGTGGTTCAGTCCAAAGTAAACGTCTGATATGTCTATCCAAATTACCTGCGAATCTTGCAATGCGACCCATCTGGTCAATGATCGGTTTGCGGGTAAGCGTGTGCGGTGTCCCAAGTGTGAAGCTGTCGTTTCGATCCCAACAACGCAACAAGCGGCAGATCTTGCTGAGAAAGCAACGGAAGTGGAACAACCGCAAGAGGCTGATGATGATCAAGGGGAATCCGAACATGGAAAGAATCAGCCGGCGGTCGTTGTAGCCGCTGAGGAGTCGAAGAAGCCGATCATAGAATCAGAGGAGCCTCAGAACACGGAGACTCAGAACACGTTGGTTGACGAGGAAGAGGATGATGAGCCTGTGTTGGCTCGTAATCGTCGACCCGAGGAAGAGATGGATATGACCCCGATGGTCGATGTCACATTTCTTCTCTTGATTTTCTTCATGGTCACTGCGGCATTTAGCTTGCAGAAATCGATTGAAATGCCCCGGCAGCAAACCGATGCTCCGAGCACTAGTGTGCAGGAGGAAGAGGTTGAAGAGCTGGACATGGTTGAAGTCCAGGTTGATGAGTTTGGTTCGTTCCTTGTCATGGCGCCTGAGTGGGAGAGAGAAACTCCCGGGAAGCAGAATTTGATTTCAGCACTTCGTGAGGCGATCGCTGGAAACTCTGACGGCATGAAATTGGTTGTCAAAGTTCATGAGTTGGCGAAATTGAAATCGCTCGTGGATGCGATGGACGCGGGGACGATTGCAGGATATGCCCAACTCGAAGTCATGCAGGTCGAAGAATTTGATTAGTTGATAAACAAGATAGTAGTTCATTCCTTATGTTCAGGCACAAAGTGCCAGCCAGTTATTTCATCACCCATTTTTCACAGATTTTGACAGATCATGTTAGCAAATGAATTGATCGATCGATTGGAGAAACTCGGTCTACTCGATCAAGAGATTATCGAAGCTTTGCGTGAACAGCTTGTTCAGGGGGGAACGCGAGTGACGCCCGAGGCAGTGGCAAAGTTGTTGGTCGATAATGGCCACCTGACTCGTTTTCAAGCGACCAAGCTCATCGGTGAATTACGCAGTGGTGAATACGAATCGGCAGGCGAAGAGTCAGAGGAATTGATCGAAGAGATCGCTGATTTGGAGGTGCTTCCTGAGGAAGATGCTGAAGTCGTTGAAGTAGAGGTCGAAGCCGAACCTGCTCCTTATGAAGCGGCGGCTACAATTTACGACTCGCAGCAAGTAGAGGAAGTGGTCGCTGTAGAAGCAGTTGAAGCAGGAGCTTTCGGTGACGAAGCACTATCTGCTGGCACTGCTGATCGACCAAAGGCGAGTCGGAAAAAGCCTGACCCAGAAAAGACTCAGTGGGACTCGTTTAAGATTTATGGGTACATTGGGATCATCCTCTTCTTGTTACTCGCCGGCGGTGGGCTTTCCTTTGTGCTCTCGCGAGAGGACGCTGACACAGTCATCGAGAAAGCGAACGAGCAATACGACAATCAGAATTATGATGTTGCTCAAAAACTATACATTAGCTTTCTCGAGAGCTTTGGTGATGATAATCAGTATTCATCTAAAGCTCGTTCACGTGTGACGATGACGGAGTTGTACAAAGCTGCCACCTTTAAGCAGGAGCCTCAAAAGGCAGTTGAGCTTGAGAAAGAAAAGCTGCCGCTCGTTGCAGATGAAGAGGGAATGAACGAGGAAAGAGGTAATCTGGCACAGCTTATGGTGGATATTGCGGCCAACATTTCGGAGGTTGCTGGTCGCGCGAGTGCTACCGAGAAGAAACAAGAGTTGTTGAGTGTTCTCGATGAGCAACTGTTGCTGATGGAAAATCCTCAATACATGATGTCTTCGATGAAGGTTTCGCTTGCTGCACAGATCCAGGGAGTGATGGAGTCCCGAGCGAGAGTACAGAGAGATATCGATCGAAATATTCAGTTAGATGCATCCGAGACGTCAATGAGTTCATCACTTGATCAGAGTGATACCAAGGCGGCCTACGACACGCGTAAGAAACTCCTCCAGTCGTTTCCTGAGCTTTACGATAACGAACGGTTGCAGGTGTTAATCAAGCGAGCGAGTGAAATTCAGCAGACCTTGGTCACAGCGTCGGTTGAATTACCAAAGTTAAATTCGGTTGCCGAAACAACTTCAGCAGTCGGTTCAACGGTGTTGACCACACTTCAAGGGGAAGCAGTTCCCGACCTACGAGATGTCACGCTGTACTTTCGTGCTGGTGGTTCCATCCTTGCCCTCGACGGTGAAACCGGTCAACTCATTTGGCGTAACTATGTTGGTGTCGCGAAAGATTTACCGCCAGTCCAATTGGAAGACGGAGTTTTGTTGAGTCAGTCGTCGACACTCGAGTTACTTCGCTGTAGCGAGCGGGATGGTAGCGTACTGTGGAGATCGACGATCGGGGAGAGGTTTAGTCAGCCAATTGTGAATAAGGACGATATCTACGTCCCAGCAGATTCTGGTCGCTTGTTTGCAATCGATGCAATCTCTGGTGACGCCAAATGGGCTACTCAATTGCCACAGGGCATCAATACGGGTCCTGGTGTGGATGATCGTCTTCGCCGGCTGTATCTCGTCGGCGATCACAGCAACGTTTACGTACTGAACAGTCGAGATGGTTCGTGCATCGAAAGTTATTACTTGGGGCATGAAGCGGCTACTGTTTCGGTTCCCCCGGTCCCATTATTGGGACATTTGTTCGTCATTGAAAATGCTGGCTCTGATTACTCGAATGTTCATATTCTGCGAGTGGATGAGCGAGGTGAGACTTTAGTTCAAGCTCAAGCACCGTTTCGTTTGTATGGGAACGTGATTGTTCCCCCAATCATCAATGGCCGAAGATTGATTGTGCTAACGGATCGAGGTGAGGTAACGGTTTACGATGTTGAGCCAACAGCGGAGCGAGAGCAAGTCACCGTCGCAGCGACCTTGCCTGCCTTCTACGACGAACCAACGGCGACGCAAATGGCGGTTGGCAAGAGTCAAATGTGGATCACCGGTACTCGCTTGGGACGTTACGAACTTCAGATTAATACCGGGAGGGTTATCAGAGACTGGAGTATCAATGAATCAGACACCTTCATTGGAAAGCCATATTCCAGCGATGATGCATTGGTTCATGCTCGTGTGTTGAGAGGAACATCAACCATCCGAATCACTGCTGCAAATCCAAAAACGGGTGATGAGATTTGGCGTACCGATGTTGGTGTACCAGTATCGATGTTGATGGAGGATGGGGAGGGTGTACATGCCGTTACATCTCAGGCGTCATTGTTCAGCTTGCAAAGCGACTCAGCCAACGGCCAACTGGCTGGTGGTGATCAACCAGTCGAGAATCCGGGTGACAAAGCGATAGCGATTCGATTTGAAAATCCAATTCGAATTGACGAGACGCGTCGTGTGATGCTCAATGGTGTTGGTGATCCATCATTGCTGGTCTACGACCCTCAAAGGCAGACCGAAAAATTACGTCAGATTACGATGAGTTTACCTTCCGGTTTACCGACTGCAGGTGGAGTTGCTTCCGGTGGCGGATTACTTCTTCCGCTCGATAACGGCAGAGTCGTACTTGTGGATTGGAAAACGGGAGCGGTCAGCTCATCCGCTCCGTTTCAGCCAGCCAGTGATCCCACCAAAAAAGTGATTTGGACGAAGCCAATTGTTTTGCCAAATGATCCGGATCAAGTCGTGCTGGCCGATGATCGAAAAAAAATCTATCGCTTGCGAGTTGGTGAGCAGGTCCGAGAGCTGCAGTCCAAGGATCTTGAGTTTAAGTTGATTGGTCCTACCACCCACATTGAGAACACGATGTTTGCCAGTAACGCAGGGCCGGCAGCTGATTTTTTAGTTGGTTTTGATCTGAATAATCTCTCTGAGACGTTCAGGACTCTTCTTAACGGCCGGATCAATTGGGGGCCCGTCGCAGCCGGTGATCTAGTTCTCTTGAGAACAGATGATGGGATCTTGCGATCCTATAAGGCAGACGGCTCAAAAGCGTTTGAGCTTTCAGTTCCACAAGGAGCGATTGTTGGCGAGCCGATAAGAGATTCGGAACGAATTATTCTCGCTGGCCGAAGTGGTTGGATCATTACGATTGATGCATCCAACGGTAAGTTGCTGGGGCAAATCGAAATCGATCAGCCAATCTATGCAACCCCGTTACTGATCGGTGATCGGACCCTGTTGGTTCCAGGTGCTGAGGGTGTGGTTTACACGACCGAGGTACCTGTCCAGTGAGTATTTCTTCTTCCACCTTCCTAGTATCAAAGATCATGAAAGTTCATCGCATTGTTGCGTTTGCGACGATCTTGGTGTTTGTCGTTTCCAGTTATGCGTACTCTCAGAATTTGAATTACGCACAAACTGGCCAGCCACCTGAGTTAGGCTTGGGACTCCTTCAAGAAGAACCCCATGACCTAATTTTTTTCACGAAAGCATCTGGCGGTGGGTGGGCCAAAGTTTTACCTCTAAGTTTTCCTGGTCGAACTCCACCAAGTAACCCATCAGGATCGCTGCGATTTCAAGTGGTTGGAATTGAGGGAAAAGCGTTTTCGAGTAAGTGGAGTGAGATTGAGCGATTTGATCTTTGGGAGATTCGCTTAGAACGTGAAACAAAAGAACGCATCGCGGCAAAAGACTTTGTCGGTGCCTATCCCTTTCTATCAATCTTGATTCGCGATTATCCAAACCGTCCTGGATTAAGAGAGATTCGTTGTGATTTTCTCTACCAGGATGCAGTCGGGAGAGCAAATCGTGGAGAGTTTGAGTCGACTCTGGCAATGCTGGAGGAGCTGAGGCGATTCGCGCCGGAGTATCGAGAGTCGTCTGTTCTTCAAGCGATCTCGAATGTGACAGACCAATTGATGCAGCAGTTAATGGACGATCGGGAGTTGGATCTCGCTCAGCAGCTGCTCGCTAGGCTTACCAAGGATTACCCCGGTACGATTCTTCAGTCGACTGCGAAGTGGAATGCTGAATTTCTTGGGATGGCGGAAGCTAAAAGAAAGGAGGCAATTGCAGCTCGAGACGCCAAGAACTATCGCTTGGCGAGAATGCTTGCCAGGGAGAGTGTTTATCTGAAGCCTGATATTGAGGGTGGCCAAGAGTTAATTCGGGAGATCGATACGATTTATCCACTGGTTAACGTCGGAGTCTTACAGAGTGCAACGGCTCTTGATCCAACGAGGTTGGATAATTGGGGGGCCAGAAGAGCTGGCCGACTGATCTACCGAACACTTTTTGAAATCCAAGGTGCCGGACCGGAGGGTGGTGAATACGATTTTATTTTTGGGGAAGTGGAAACAAGTCCGGATCGAATGCATTTTGATTTGTTGTTGAAGCCGAACGAGTTGATTGCGCCACTGGACACCATCCAAGCATTTTTCCTAGCCGACGTAATGGCGGATCGTGCAAAGCCTCAAGCGAGTACCTATTTTGCTCCATGGGCATCGGCGGTGGAATCTATCGGTCTCGATGGGCCACAGCGAGTAACTTTCAACCTTAGACGGCCGCATGTACTACCAACATGTTTGTTGCAAATCCCAGTTGATGGTAGCTGGTTCGGTAAGGCACCGTTGTCACCAACGGGTGATTATCGTCGTGAGTCAGTTGAAGATAATGTGGTTCGCTATGTCCTATCGGATAAACCAAAGGTTCCCACGCAGCCAAGGGAAATCGTTGAAATCAGGAGCGATTCCGCATCCGATGGAGTGAGCGCCCTTTTGCAGGGAAAGATTGACGTTCTTGACCAACTGTTCCCCGCCGATGCGATTCGGTTGAGTAAACATAAAAGGATAAAGGTAGCTAATTATCCCCTTCCAACGGTGCATATGTTGGTCCCATGTTCAGATCACCCTTTTCTGGCTGAGCGAACTTTCCGGCGTGCTCTTTTGTACGGTATTAATCGAGAGGATATCCTGACGGGTGAGCTACTCGAGGGTTTGGAGTCGGAGGGATGCCGCGTAATTTCCGGGCCTTTCCCTGCTGGCTTGGAGCTTAACGATCCTCTTGGTTATGCATACGATCAAAGTATTGAGCCCCGGCCCTATGAGCCTCCGTTGGCCCAATTGTTAATCGCGATGAACACCAATCAGATGAAATCGGAGGCTGAACGTAAGAAGGAAGAAATGCCAGAAATGACGCCCCTGAGGCTTGCATACCCTCCGGACAATCTCTCACGCGTCGCATGTGAGGGCATTCGCACACAATGGCAGCTCTTGGGGTTAGATGTAGAGCTTGTGGAATTAGAAGTGGGGAAAACCTTTCCGGATCGCGAAAAAAACATTGCAGATATTGTCTACGTTTCTGCAGCCGTATGGGAGCCCGTGATCGACGCGGGCCGACTACTCGGGCCTGATGGATTGGCAAGATGTGAGGATCAATTGGTGGGGCTGGGGTTGCGTCGGCTCGAAGAAGCTAAGAATTGGCGAGAGGTTCGTGACCGACTGATTGACTTGCATTCAATTGTTCATCATGAGTTGCCCGTTCTGCCCCTTTGGCAGATGGTTGATTCCTACGCTTATCGTAGGGATTTGATCGGAATGGGATCGGATATTGTTTCGCTTTATCAAAATGCGGATAACTGGCGATTAGGACAATAAGAAGAATGAATAAACACTTCCTCTCCATCGTTGCGATCACAATCTTTTTTCTTGGCAGCCTCGCTGCGCAAGAGGGAACTGCTGATGTTGATCCATCCACGGGTTCTTCATCGGTTAAAACCGATGCATCACAGATGAGTGATGCGTCGAGATCAAGCCTAGTTAAAGATCCTTCTGTCGAGGAGACGCCTTGGGATTTTGATC
>CAXQOB010000052.1:0-7536 GCA_964225475.1 Candidatus Nitrosopumilus sp.
TCGTTCAGTCATATTTTCACACTTGCAACACCTGTATTATCAAAAAAAAGAATGAGCTTGTTTGGATTTTTAAATTGCTAAAAACCATCCGGGATCACCTCACGAGATGTGGTGAATATCGTGCAGCGTCGATTACAAAAAACCAAGGTAGGGCATGCTGGCACACTCGACCCCATCGCTGAGGGTGTTCTTGTTCTTGGAATCGGTTCAGCAGCCCGATTGGTCACGCATGTGCAAACGTATCCAAAACAATACGTCGCAGCTTTTCGCCTTGGCGAACACAGCCCATCAGAAGACACTGAGACACAAAGTGTCAAACCGCATGGACTACCGATTCCAACACGGTCAATGATCGAAGATGCCGCGACAAAGATGATCGGTCGAATTCAACAGACCCCCTCAGCTTATTCTGCAATCCATGTGAATGGGAAGCGTGCGTATCAACGGGCAAGGCAAGGTGAAAATTTTGAAATGCCGAGTCGCGAAGTGGTGATTCACTCCATCCAAGTGAATCACTATGAATACCCGAACCTGAAATTAACGGTTGAGTGTGGATCTGGTACCTACATTCGATCAATTGGATCCGATCTAGCAAAAAGTGTCGGTTCATTCGGCATCATGACAGCACTGCGTCGTTCATCGATTGGCCCATTCAAAGAAGAACAAGCAGTCTCGACAGAGATATTAGCCAATGACGATCTGAGCCGATTTCTCCTGCCTGCAACCATGGCCGTCGAGAATCTTCCAAAGGTCATTGTGAGTACCGACGACATTCAGAGGATTCGGTTCGGTCAACTGATTGACTGCAAACTACCACCCAATTCGAACCTCATCGAAGATCTCAATCTTGTAACTCGCAGCTCTATTAGGGCGGGCGATGAACCTGATCAAAAAAAACAAACAGACTTGGTTGCTCTAAACGAGCAAGGACAGCTAATCGCGTTATTGAGGCCCAAGAATGGCCAATGGCATCCCTATCGAGTCTTTCCTTCAGGCGACGGTGAGACGAGAAACGATTCGGCAGTTAAAAAATAACCTCCACGAGAACAAGAATCGAGAATAGCGACCACGGATCCGTTAAACTTTAAAATCCTGACCGAATCCTCCATCCCAAATGGCCCCATTGTGCGTTCACGTCCTATGAAAAGTGTCATTCTCTGGGTGCTTATTATCGCTAGCACCAGTACCTACGCATCTGATCGAATGACCAGCCAAATCAAAGGTCAAATCACGACGATTGTTGAGGGCGGAATCAAAGAAGGACAGATGTCAGGGGCCGTGGTTTTAATCGCAAGCCGATCAAAAATCCTCTTTGAGCAGGCATACGGCAATCGCCTGATCTCTGAATCAAATGAAGCAATGACTGTTGATACGCTATTTGACCTCGCTTCAATCACAAAGCCCGTCGCTACCGCAACAGCGGTGATGCATCTAATACAAGAGGAAAAAATTGATGTACACCAACCCGTTACAAAATACCTCCCGGAATTCAAGGGAAATGGGAAAGAGGACATTCTTGTCTCGGAATTGTTAATCCACACAGGAGGATTGATTCCCGACAATTCACTGAATGATTACAAAAATGGAGCAGATGAAGCGTGGAAGAAGATCTGCGATCTTAAAATGACTGCCGAGCGTGGTGAGCGGTTCATGTACACCGACGTCGGATTCATCGTTCTCGGCAAACTCGTTGAAAAAATCTCTGGGACCGACCTCAACAACTTCACCCGCAAGAACATCTTTCTACCTTTGGGGATGAAAGAGACAGGTTTTCTGCCAAGCAAGGAACTGAAACAACGGGCCGCAGCTACTGAAAAACGCGATAAGAAATGGATGCGAGGTGAAGTCCATGACCCACGTGCTTACTTACTCGGTGGTATCGCGGGCCATGCTGGACTTTTCTCGACAGCCCGAGATCTTGGTAGGTTCGGACAAGTAATGCTAAGTCGCGGTAAAGAGATCCCTGAAGTAATCAACGAACAAACCTTCCAACTCATGACGACTCCTCGCGCCACACCTCGAGGGACACGAACCTACGGGTGGGATCATCGTTCTCCCTACTCAAGAAACCGCGGTGAAACATTATCTGATGAAGCGTTTGGTCACGGTGGTTTTACGGGCACGGTGCTTTGGATCGATCCAGCAAAAGATCGAGTATTCGTGTTCCTCAGCAGTCGACTTCATCCCGATGGCGAGGGAACCGTCAATGCCATCGCAGGAGAGATCGCAACACTGATCGGTCAACCTAGCAACCTTTAGTTCGAATGTTTCGGTCACATTGGCCATTCGGCAAAATTGTTCAATCAACTCATGAGACAAAACACTCCGATGACACCACGATTACTTGGATTCCTCGCGTTGGCATTCAGTCTCTGGACTGGAAGAGTATTCGCTGAACAGAATCGCCCCAACATTATCTGGCTTTCCTGTGAGGATATCAGTCCACATTTAGGCTGCTATGGGGATCCACATGCGATTACGCCGAATCTCGATACGTTGGCGACCGAGGGCGTGCGTTATACGCATGCGTTCACAAGTGCGGGTGTCTGCGCACCGTGTCGATCTGGGATCATCACGGGAATGTATCAAAACAGCATTGGCACTCATCACATGAGATGCAACGCTCAACTTCCAGGTTGGCTGAAACCCTTTCCAATGCTGCTCAGAGAATCTGGCTATTTTTGCACCAACAAAAGCAAAACCGATTACCAGTTTAGTCAACCAAGCCCAAAAGAGATCTGGAACGAATCAGGGTCTCGAGCTCACTGGAAAAACCGAGAGGATAAAACACAACCTTTTTTTGCTGTCTTCAATTTCACAGGATGCCACGAGAGCGGTATCGCCAGTGAATCCAAATACAAACAGGTTACAAGTAGCTTAAAACCAAACGAAAGACAAAAGGCAGAGGAACTAACCACACTCCCCCCCTATTACCCCGATACGCCCATTGTCCGAGAGGACTGGAAACGCAATTACGAATTGATCACGGCCATGGATCAATGGGCGGGAGAATTAATTGAGGAACTGAAGAGAGCAGGGGAGTACGACAATACAATCATCTTCTTTTGGTCTGACCATGGCATAGGACTCCCCAGAGCCAAACGTTGGCTCTACGAATCGGGAACACACATCCCGTTAATTGTTCGCATCCCTGAGAGGTATCGAAAGCCCGGGCAAGGGATGCCAAATTCAGCCAGTTCACAGCTCGTCAGCTCGATCGACCTGGGACCAACGGTACTCAATCTTGCAGGCATCTCGGTACCTTCCTACGTGCAGGGGCAGGCATTCCTGGGAGCAGAACTTGCTCCACCGCGAAAATATGTTTTTGGAGCTCGCGACCGCATGGATGAGAGATACGACATTATTCGAGCAGTACGAGGACCAAAATTTCGGTACATCCGCAATTTTGAGCCGCTCAAACCCTACTACCAATACATGAACACACCTGAAAAAGGTGCAACCATGAAGGAGATTCGAAACGCTGAACAGTCGCAAAACCTCACCCCTGCGGGACGCTTGTTCTCAGGCCCAAGAAAGCCTGTAGAAGAGCTCTATGATGTTGAATCAGACCCGGATGAGATTCGCAACCTTGCGGATCACCCTAAATATCAAGCGATCAAAATGCAAATGCAGCAGGCACTCGCCCAGTGGCAACGGGAGATCGGCGATATTGGTCTCGTTCCCGAAGCTGAAATCATGATCGGCCAGCAAAAATTTGGATCTCCCTACCAGATCCTGCATCCTGAATTGGACAGTGCAATATCAACCCCGCCGGAGAAGACCCTCGCAACCTTGGTGGATATTGCGACCAAAGCATCCTCTGGAATTGAGGCGTTGAGCGATCTAATTATCGCCGCCAAATCCCAAAACCCCTCCGTACGTTACTGGGCAATGACAGGAATTGGTAACATTGGACCAGATGCGAAAACTGCGATGGGAATCGTCAAACTCGGATTAAATGATTCCTCTCCGAACGTTAGAATTGCATCCGCTCGCGCTGCAGCAAGATTGGGCGAGTCAGAAAAAGCGCTCGAAGTGCTGCAAAATGAGTTGAAAAGCGATCACCAATGGGGAAGACTTGCAGCAGCAATCGTCCTGGACGAAATGGATGAACAGGCCCGCCCTGCTCTCCAGGCTCTCCAAGAAGCCCTGGTAGATCAACCCAATAAGTACATTATTCGTGTGGCGAATCGTGCAGTTAACGAACTGCTTGGAACGAACCATCAAGTGCCCTGATGCGTATGAAGCCGCAAAGATCCTTTGTTGATGAGAACAACATGAGACCAACGCTGATCAACCGAACTCTCTCGCTGTCCGCCGCTGCACTGTTGACCCTCTCACTCTGCTCATGTGGCGCCAAACGAGGTGGCCCCTCAGATATCGATCCCGATGCTCCGAGTGAGTTTTCGCAAACTGAATCGGGTTTGAGGTATCGAATACTTCGAAAGAGTGATGGCCGCAAACCCGACGCGTCCAACCAAGTTCTTGTGGATTACACAGGCTGGCTGGATGATGGAACCATTTTTGACACCTCCTACGGCCGTCCCGAATCAACGAGCTTTCGACTAGCAAATGTGGTCCCAGGCTGGACCGAAGGGATACAACTGATTGGGGAAGGAGGAATGATCGAACTTGAGATTCCCCCGAATTTGGGATACGGCGAGCAGGGACAAATGGGTGTTATTCCTCCGAACGCAACTCTACACTTCAAAGTAGAGCTGCATCGAGTCGAGCAATAGCGTCTACAGACCAAAGTATGGCCACTTGAAACGGTTGCAAATGAAAAGATTGCAACCTTTATCCAATTGTGTTACCGAGTTCGTGCATCGGATTCCCTCGACACGTCACCGGTCACTCGGCCGGATGCTGGCACCAGACAAATATCTCACCTTTACCCGGAACTGCGCGATCACCTGCATAGCGTTGGTATGTCCCAATACTGGAGTCGTTGGGCAACTCACAACCGTGCTGCTTTAGCAAGTTGGAGTATACCGAAACAAAGGTTGGGTTTAACCGACCGCTTCTTGCAAAAGTAGGCATCAACACAAGCGGCTTGAGTGAGATAATTGTTCCACGTTGCATCCAAGCGCCAGCGCGAATTTCAGCTCCCTCTTGCAGGATGATCGTGCCGCCTTTCATCTGCAGCCCTACAAAATCTTTTGCTGGACCTCCGATGACGATTGTGCCCCTTCGCATCCTCATGCCAACTTCAATACCTGCAGCTCCGTCGATGATAATTAATCCACCCTTCATTCCGGACAAACTACCCCGATAAGCGGCTCCGACTTGTTGCCCAGCAGCACCGTGCACATGAATCTTACCGCCTGCCATTTCGGCTCCGACCCAATCACCAGCGTTTCCGAAGACCTCTATCGCTCCACTCTTCATGAGTGCACCCAGATGCATTCCAACGTCACCATGGATAGCAATGGTCCCCCGCGACATTCCACGGCCAACATGACGTACTCGGTGCAGATCCCCGTGTATCGCCAAATGCTCAGAACGCTCACCCTCTACCTCAAAAAACTCATCCAGACGTAGTTGGCGTTTTCCATGATAAACAACACTGGAGCAGATCTCCTCATGAGTCATTTCAGCGAAGCGATCGGGGGTAATGGCTTCTGCTTCGAGGGTCACAGTCGGTGCTTGCTTCAATCGCAGAGTAATCTGATCCATGAATTAATTCTCACCCCCATCATCGGGTGCACCACACTCCTGTATCTGTGCATGCTCGATTCGCTCCATTTCGACCGGATAGTTTTCGAAGGACATGCAATACTTATCCTCAAATAGTGGCCGCAGGAAACCGTCAATGTCTGGATCAAAGGATGGCTTAACGAGATACTCACGACCGTCCGGAGTCTCACGAATATCACCTTCTTCGATGACAATCTCTCCACCCTTGAACACATAACGAGGATGCCCAAACATACGAGCAATATCGTGATCCTGATGATAAATCACAAAATCAGCGTCTTTGCCCACTCCGAGATTTCCCTTGTGAGGTAACCCGAGCGCCCGTGAGGGACCAGCAGACGTGATTGTGGCAATCTCATAGAGCGTGTATTCGCGATCGATCTCAGGAAGAGAAATCTTATTCTTGATGTTCGGCGGTAAATTGGCCATGCATTCATTGCGGTAATCCGCACACATAAGGAGCTGAATGATCTCGGGATATCGCCAGAAGCATGCACCATTGGGATGATCGGTTGAAAGAAAAACTCGCCAAGGATCATTAATCAGCAGTAGCAATTCAAGACCGACCGCCCATTGCACAGCATTGACTAAATTACTCGGACGGTAAGTGTAGGGAACAATCCCACACCCTGTCTCGTTTTCCACATCGAGATTACCCCATTTACGACCTGTTAGTTTGTAGAGAAGGTGCTGCCACGGTCCATCGGCAGTAATGGTCACGGTGTCACCAAAAAGAACCGCGCCCGCGTCCGTTGTCATGTTCGGATGCGTGTTGAAGTAATCTGCCAACTGTGCTGCTTCGGACCTCATATTGGTCCAATCATCACCTCCATAGGCGTGATACTGAAGATGAGCAAAGTGTGCACGCGACCCCTCAAGATGTCGCATCGTTTCGAGTGTTGTCTCCACATTCCCTGGTGCTCCGAGGTTATTACAGTGGAGATGAAGCGGATGAGGTATTCCCAGCTCATCCACCATTTTAGCCAAATGATTGATGATGGTTCCCGGGGTAATATGATCATACCCATCGATCTTGGAAGGTAAGTGCTTCGCATCCTTACCCCATTTCCATGACGCCACACCACCCGGGTTTACCGCTTTTACACCGTATGATTTTGCAGCCCATATGTGCCATGCCAAGATGTGTTTAGCACGCTCGTATTCACCCTCTTCCAAGAGATCAAGGATGATTTCGTTATTGGCCATCAGAACCAAAGAGCTTTTATCGACAATCGGAATATCTTTTAATTCCTCATGCGTGTGCCGCGCTGAAAGCACGGGTACAGCTGCTTCATTTACAGTGGTCCAGCCCATACCCGCATACAGGTAACCCGTTGCAAAGGTCGTGGGTGCCATGCCACCGATACCGCTGCGTCTGGTCTTGGTACGTATAAAGGCTTGCGTACGGCGATGATCTTCTGGGGTCATCGCTCGAGCAAAATTGATCGAGCCACCCGCTACGTGAGTATGAACATCGACACCACCTGGCATGATGACCATGCCAGTTGCGTCGATACTACGCCCCGCTGCACACTCAGAAATAAAGCGACCATCAGCGATATACAAATCTTTAACTTCGCCATTAATCCCATTGGCTGGGTCGTAAACAGTACCGCCAGTGATCCGAAGCATTCGAGTCTAATTTATTTGCGTAAATAACTCTCGCTTCATTCCACGGAGAATGAAGCACGACAATCAATAACCAAAGACGGCAAAACTGGCTGCGTTAATGATTTCGCAACTCAAAATCGCCAACCTTTGGCGTTCTACCCACAACGCATTTACCTAACTCACCTCAAAGGACCATCTAACCGTTGCGATTCATCTCTCGGGTCCTCC
>CAXQOB010000053.1:0-5565 GCA_964225475.1 Candidatus Nitrosopumilus sp.
AGTCGTTGACGATCCACTGCAACTGCATTGAGTTGCTTGAAACGGGAAGAGAGCAAATATCCACCGGGTTTTACCGTTAAAATGAAGATGCCCCTCGGCAAACACCTCCCCCTGTTGTGACTGAGAATTTCATTAGAAGATTCAAGGATCGACTGAAACGCGAACCAAACAAGAAAAGTCCCACGTCCTGATTCATGTCCGCTTCCACCAACAAAAAGTCAAACCCCTCTTCGACTGAGCAGTGGCAGTCGGCGAGATGGTCAGTGGAAGTGAAATCAGGAACCCATATCAGCACCCTCGATCTTCGACGCCCCTTCGCGCTCGTTGGGTCACATCGCTGCTGCCACTTGCGAGTGAGCAGTCGCCGGGTCCCGGATGTCGCTTTCTTCATTTGCTGCTTTGGAGAACAAGTTGAAGCCTGGGAACTTCCATGCCACGAGACAATGACGGGTCGAATTCTGACGCCTGATCTCCCGCTCGAAGTTGGACCATGCTCACTGACATTTTCCCCTCGCACGGTTGACGATCAAGAAAACCAGACCAGCCCGCGTTTCCAAGTTAGCACTCAGCTAGACAGCGGCGGGAATTCGCTGCAACGCTCATTTGATTCTCGGGTCACCTTTATTTGTGACTCCACCCTTGATCTGATCCCGACGGGAACAGACCCTGCAACTCATGCTGTGGTCAATCAGGACGGCGGACTTTGGATCATCGATCTGTCTCCAAGGAGAATGAGAAGAACAGAGCGAGTACGAAGACTTTCTCGAATTGACAACGAAACCAACATCGGGAAGACGAAACTGACGCTGACAGACGTCCAATCCGTTGAATTTAATGGCCAACCAAACTTTCTTAACCTAGAGTTCGAAGAGGAAAGTGTCACAACCTCGGAATCGGCAAGCTCAATCGTGAGAGCCCAAGGGGCTGCTGATGGCGAACAAGAGACCACCACTAAAAAGAAAAAACGGAGAAAAAAGCGAAGAGGGAAGAAAAACAGCACCAAAGGCATCATCAATCCGCCCGCGGATGAGTTGCACGCACCGAGCATCGAAGAATCCGCCGAGGAAGAATCCGCCGAGGAAGAACTATCAGAACCGGAATTGTCTCTTCTTTACGAATCAAGCGAAGTGCTGGGCACACCTGAAACTTCCGTCAATTTGAATGACGTGCCGCAGGCATCAACAGTGAAGGGCAGATCCTTTTTCAGTGGCATCACCAAAACCATTGGATTGATAGGAGGACTTTCAAGACGATCTCATCAGCAAAAAGAGAAAACAAAGGATGCAGATCCTGCTGAAGACACCACAGCCTCAGATCAGAACAACCCGACAGAAGAAGACACCAGCAAGCAACAACCAAACGACTCTCACGATGAGAGTGACGAAAACTCCATCCTCGCCCAACCGAACACAGTCAGCGTGGGTGACAAGCCCCTGAATTCCAACCTCATTGAAGACGCATCGACGACAATGGCAATACTGACAGAATCTGAAACGAACGGTAGCGGTGGCATCGCGTTAGGTCAAACAAAGCAAGATAGTCCCTCTTGGGGTCTTCCAAATGACCAATGGTTCTCCACCTTCGCTGTCGGCGAAGGTCTAGCAGAAGTGTCGCCGCCTGTGATTCCCCAGGCCAAGCTTAAACTTCAGGAAGCTCAAGCGGATTCCGACGAAAACGCTTTGGGGTTAGAGGATCAGGATGCGAATTCGAATGCGGCAACGGCCGATGATGATGCAAGTAAAGTGGAGAATCCGGATAATCCGTACAATCGTCACAATCCGCAGATACAACGGAAAGATCAGGATATTGAGACCGGTTCGGAGACGCTTCCACCGAGTGTTGAAATACACTGTGACGAAAATACGGGTCAGCACGCGAATGACGTTTCTTCTGACCCCACTTACGATCACTCTCTCGGAATGAGCGACTCAGCGGTCGAAACGCCTGAGTTGACAGAGACGATGCCACAAAACTCCCCTCTACCCTCAGTCGACAGTAACGCCAGTGCGTATGACGCACCGGTTGTTAAAGGCGCGGCAAAAAAGAAAAAAGGCAGCGCCAGAAAAGTCGCAAAGGGACCTGCTTCGAATGTTGAGGTCAATTCGAAAACGAGCGACAAACTGGGTCAGCAAATCGCCGAACCGAATCCACGAGGTCATTCGACGAACACAGAGGCTGAAAATGGCTACACGGATATGTCATCACTGTCGTATTTTCCGACAGAAGAGACAGATCTAAGCCAGCAGGGCGAACAACGAAGCGCGGCGCACGACCTCCCGAAGGATCTGGAGAGTGGTAAAACGGATGTTTCACCTTCGCCGAAAAATAATCTCCACCATGAAGAGCTCTTCATTGAGGAAATCGATCGCGAGGAAACTCAAGACCCAGTGGCCCAAGCCGCAAAACGCAATCATATTCGGCAACTTAGCGACTATAAAGTAGACCCGGATATTCTCACGACTGAAATTTCGGTTCGACTTGCTCATCACGTTGCACCTTCTCGAAGCCTCTTTGCGACGCTACGCAAGCTATTCATCATCTTGCTTATCATCGCCGTTCATGTTGTGGTTTTCTACTACGTAGGCTTGCGGATTTACGAGCTGCTCCACAAAGCCAACTAGCTGAAACGAGCGGGGCATTCCTGCAGTGCGTTGTAAAAAAGAGCCGTTCTATCCAATGAGTGTCATAATCCTCAGATAAGCATGAGGAAGTTAGGGCCTATCGGTCCGCGTTCAACCACCGGAAGGGCAGTCCGTCGTAAAACGATCAGGTCGAAATGGATTGAGATTAAAGGGCACTTGCTCCCCGTTGACCATCTGCGCAGCAATCTCTCCAAGAACCGGCGTGAATTTGAATCCATGCCCAGACAGACCGCAAACGATAATCACGCGATCATCACCATGATCGGAACCGATCATGAAATTCTCATCGGGTGTCATTGAGTAATAACAGACTTGATGCTTGGTCAATCGGTCCGTTAAACGAGTCAAAAACTGAGACCGGTAGCGATCGCAATGCTGGTATTCCTCCGTCAGTGGTGGATCATCATGATCGTGAATGCTTGGTTTCAAAGTCATGTCGCCTCCACTGTGCATTGCAAGCTTCACACCATCCGAATCGATTTGTGGAAACCCATAGAAATAACCATTTTGCGTCTCATGAAAAAAACAGGGCATCCCCGCTGACAGACCATAACAATTTGAATTCGACCCAAACCAGAAGAGGTGCTTTTTCAAGACGCGAATTTCCCCACCAAGCTCTGGCATGATCTTTTCGTTCGCCCACGGCCCGACAGTCAGCACTAGTTTTGCTGCGAAGTGTTGCTCTCCTGCGAGCTCCACGCAGACACCCTCAGGAACTGACGTCCATTTGTCGACACACGCATTGTGCCGCAGAACCGCACCCTTGACCTCAGCCAACGCCAAGTGAGCGCGAACACACTGCTCCACATGCACAAACCCTGCATTTCGCTCCAAGACCGCAACCCAATCCGAATCACAGTGGATCCCAGGCCAGCGATTGGTCACATCGGCAGCTCCAATCTCCTCAATCGGCAATGAATGTAGCTTCGAACTGGCCAAAACGCCTGGCACCACTACACCGTCGGGTGGCCCCATCTGAAGGACACCACATTTGACAAATAAGGTGTCCTCCGACAAACGATCTAGCTCTTCCCATAATTGGTAAGCGCGCCTCAGAAGCGGTACATACACCGGATCCTCAAAATAAGCCTGCCTCACGATCCGCGTCTGCCCATGCGAACTCCCATATCCATGGGCAGGTGGATACTGATCAATCCCAAGGACTTGAAGACCTCGCTTGGCTAATTCGAACACAGCAGCGCTGCCGACACCTCCCAGCCCAATAACGATCACATCCCAACGATTCATGGCTGGCCTTTACCTCAAACGCGTACCGAAAACAACTTATTGGTTCACTGAGTTTCCCGCTTCACGCCGCAACTCTCAAATACCATTAAGACAAGCCCGACTGACTCGATGAAAGAAATACTTGTCGGGGAAAACCCTGCAATGGAAAACGAAAGAATCTATCGATCAAACATTTCAATGCTTCAGCGATCCAACAAAGAAATGCCTCAAGAAGTGGAGGGCATGCAAAGAACGCCGTCAACGGAAGGTAAAAAAAAACCTCCCAGCGTTAACTGGGAGGTTTTTAAAAAATCCGGCAATACCTACTTTCACGCTGGTATGCACTATCATCGGCTCGGAAAGCTTGACTGCTGTGTTCGGGATGGGAACAGGTAGGACCTTTCCGATATGGTCGCCGGAAAGACGGCGTACCGGGTGTTTCACCGATACGACGCCAGTTGTTTGGTAGTTGTCTGTTTCAAAGAGTGTCGAGTTAACCTCGAAGCAAAATCCAAAAGGGGATTTCGAGTGCGGGATATCGACGGCCAATCCTTCGCCCGTTAGTACTGGTTAGCTAAACACGTTACCGTGCTTACACGCCCAGCCTATCAACCTGGTCGTCTTCCAGGGGGCTTTCGTTCAAAGAACATACGAATCCTAATCTCAGAGCGGGCTTCACGCTTAGATGCTTTCAGCGTTTATCCTTTCCGTAGTTAGCTATCCAGCCGTGCCGCTAGCGCGACAACTGGTACACCAGAGCTACGTCCAACTAAATCCTCTCGTACTAAAGTTGAATCTCTTCAAGATTCGAACGCCCACGGCAGATAGGGACCGACCTGTCTCACGACGGTCTGAACCCAGCTCACGTACCACTTTCATTGGCGAACAGCCAAACCCTTGGGAGCTTCTTCACCCCCAGGATGTGATGAGCCGACATCGAGGTGCCAAACCGCATCGCCGCTGTGGACGCTCGGATGCGATAAGCCTGTTATCCCCGGAGTACCTTTTATCTGATGAGCGATAACCCTTCCATTCGGGATTACCGGATCACTAAGGCCTACTTTCGTACCTGCTCGACTTATGGGTCTCGCAGTCAAGCACACTTCTACCTTTACGCTCTACGCCTGATTGCCGACCAGGCTGAGTGTACCATTGCACTCCTCCGTTACTCTTTGGGAGGAGACCGCCCCAGTCAAACTGCCCGACTGACACTGTCCTTTGCCCCGATTCAGGGGATCAAAGTTAGAATTAAAATATGACCAGGCTGGTATTTCAACAACGGCTCCCAAATGGCTAGCGCCATCTGTTCAAAGCCTCCCAGCTATCCTACACAAGACATATCTCAACCCAATATCAGCCTACAGTAAAGGTTCACGGGGTCTTTCCGTCTAACCGCGGGTATGTGGCATCTTCACCACAACTACAATTTCACCGGGTCGGTGGTTGAGACAGTGCTCAAATCGTTACGCCTTTCATGCAGGTCGGAACTTACCCGACAAGGAACTTCGCTACCTTAGGACCCTCATAGTTAGGGCCGCCGTTTACTGGGGCTTCGGTCGCGAGCTTCGCTAATGCTAACCCTCTTCCTTAACCTACCAGCACCGGGCAGGCGTCAGTCTCTATACATCCACTTGCGTGTTAGCAGAGACCTGTGTTTTTGATAAACAGTCGTTAGAGCCGATTTTCTGTGGCCTCC
>CAXQOB010000054.1:0-14152 GCA_964225475.1 Candidatus Nitrosopumilus sp.
TGCGCACTACAGAGACGGGTCCACCCTTGATGTCACTAGCATGACCCAATTTGCAGCAGACGACCCCTCAGCAGTCACCATTAATACCGAGAAAGCGACGGTTCGAGCAAATCGCCCAGGCCGACACATCGTCATTGCAAGGTACTCGACAGTGGTCCTGCCCGTCGAAATTTTGGTCCCGATGAATACCCAGCAGGTTAAGTCCTCACCCGAGAAAGCCACAAACTTCATCGATGAGCACATCCACGGCACCCTAGCGGAACTGCGCCTTCCTGTCTCACCGGAAATCGGAGACTCCGAGTTCATTCGAAGGGTTAGTCTCGATCTAGTTGGTCGTTTACCCCAATCCTATCCGGCGACATTCTCAAGTCCACTAAATCGGGAGCAAGTGGTCGATCAATTGCTTCAATCAAAGCAGTTCGTGGCGTACTACACACATAAGCTGGCTAAATTGTTTCGCATTCAATCCAAAGTGGACAAAAACCGAGTGGTTACCACCCCGGAAGCCGCGAGAGCATTCCACCAGTGGATTAGCCGGCAATTGAACGATCAAGTCGGTTACGATCAATTGGCTCGCGATATTATCACCGCTGTTGGCGATACCGCGAGTTCAGGTCCAGCCGCCTTTTTCACCTTGGCAGAAGACCCACAGCTTCAGACTGAACTTGTGACCGAGATCTTTATGGGTAGTCGGATGAAATGTGCAAATTGCCATAATCATCCACTCGACCAATGGACTCAGGATGATTTTCATGGGCTAGCGGCAATGTTTGCGAAGATCACGCGAAGAGCAGTGATACGTCTTAATCCCATCGGAAAGAACATCCATCCAAACACCGGCGAAGCGGCCGTGATGAGGATCCCCGGTGGCGAGTACCTGCCGGCTGCGACGACCGATGGCCGTATCGCATTCGCGAACTGGCTCACCGAACCCGACAATCCTTATTTTGCCAAAGCAATTGTGAATCGGCTATGGAAGCAACTCATGGGACGTGGATTGGTTGAGCCAGTCGATGATTTTCGGGCAACGAACCCCGCAACGCATCCTGACTTACTGAACGAATTAGCCAATGACTTCATTCAAAACGGCTATGACATCCGGCACACCCTCAGACTCATCTGCACCAGCAGAGCTTACGCTCGAAGTTCCGTAGCAACGGAAGGTAACCAAGCAGACGATCGGTACTATTCGCACCTGACTTCAAAACCGCTTGAGCCCGAGGTGCTTGCCGATTCCATCTCAGATGTCCTCGGTGTAGTAACTCGGTATGAATCGACTGCAATCGGTACTCGAGCGATTGAACTTAACGATGGTGGCATTCGATCCGACGCTCTTGATATCCTGGGGCGTTGTGATCTAACTAACTCTTGTGAAAATGCACCTTCTCAAGTTGGTCCACTCGCCACCAAGTTACACCTCTTCAACGGTGAGCTGCTCAATGACAGAATTGGTGCTCCCGGTGGAAGATTGGATCGTCTTATCAAGTCCGGCGCCACAGTGACGGCGATCATTCATGACTTCTATCGGATTGCTCTCAGTCGTTTACCCACTCCGGAAGAGAAAACTTTTCTAATCTCTATTGTTGACCCAGCCAGACCCGCGGCTCAGCAGGTTGAAGAGCTGGAAGATATTGTGTGGGGCATACTTTGCTGCAAAGAATTTTCTACAAACCACTAACAGTCCGCCGATTTGCAATGAGCTGCTCCAAGGCTTGAATCCCAGACACAAGCAGTAGGAACGAACCAGAAATTTCCATGAATAGTTATCAGCGATGCGACGGGATGAAACGCCGTAATTTCATTGAAGTGGGGGGGCTAACCGCTCTTGGCGTCGGGATAGATTCTCTCTATCGACGTAAGCATCTCCACGCAGGTCCAACAAAGGCTCTGCGTTCAGCAACCTCGAAGGCTTGTATTCTAATTTGGCTGGACGGCGGCGCAAGCCACCTCGACACCTTTGATCCAAAGCCATTGGCACCCAGCGAGGTACGCGGCCCATTTGATTCGATTGACACAAATCTGCCTGGCGTACGAATCAGCGAGCATCTTCCGCTGACCGCAAAGATACTACACAAGATTTCACTGATTCGAAGTGTCACCTCACCGTTCGGAGTCCATAATTTTGCAATCCAATATTTGATGACCGGACACAAGCCGACTCCAGCACTGCAACACCCAACCATTGGATCCGTGGTCTCTTACCTTCACGATCGTGAAGGTGTTTTACCGGCGAACATTGCCATCCCGAACCTCGTTTCACGTGATGCCGCATCCATTGGAAACGGCTTCCTGCCGAACGCCACGAAGCACTTTTCACTTCAAAGCGATCCGGGCAAAGCGAATTACCGAGTGCGTGATCTCAACCTTTATCAGGGCCTTGATTTCAACAGATTGGCTCGGCGCCGTAGCATTACGAACGCCTTGAATCGTCTTGGAACACCGAGGCACGCGAGCAAGCCAATCAGTGACACGAATCTTGAACGTGCCTATAACCTCATTACGTCCGAGAATGCAAAAGCGGCATTCAACCTAGATGAGGAACCCACCAAAGTACGGGAACGTTACTCAATTGACCCGCGTGCGAACCTTGATGATTCCAATAATATCGGACAGCAATGCCTTCTGGCGCGAAGGCTTGTTGAACGTGGGGTCTCTTTTGTAACGGTGAACAACACTGGTTGGGATAACCACCTTAACCTGAAGACATACGCCAATCGAAATCCCGGCGATCCCCGCTCTGCCTCCCATGCACTGATACCTGGATTCGATAAAGCATTCAGCGGTCTGATCGAGGACCTGTCAGAACGTGGGATGCTTGACGAAACGCTTGTTCTGGTCATGACCGATTTTGGGCGAACACCGAAGATTAATAGCACTGGCGGACGTGACCACTGGCCCAATTGTTTCAGTGTTGCATTGGCCGGCGGTGGGGTTCAAGGCGGGCAAGTGATTGGAGAAAGCGACGCTTTGGGGGAATTCGTAACGGAACGGCCGATCACGCCAAGCGATTTAACCTCAACGGTTTTCACCCTTCTTGGCATTGATCCTGATCACGAATTAGTTACGCCCGATGGACGCCCGATTCGAGTCGCGCCTCAGGAATCAAAACCAATCATGGAGCTTTTGGCATGATGGAGTGCATTCAAAAAACACATCAAAAAAACCTGCATTGGGCCCTGATTCTTTCGTTGACCTTTTCAGTGGCAACTACAGATCTTTTGGGCCAGAGCGCACCCATTACAGATGTTGCGTTCGCACCGAATGGAAAGGAAGTGGTCGCTAGCTCCCAAGCCGGTCTCCAAGTTTACAATTGGCCTGAACTGAAATTACAGAAGACGATTCCAATCTCCTTCCCAAATATTCACGTCTTACAATTTTCGCCGGACGGCCAGCAGTTAGCTGTCGGTGGGGGGAACCCAGCGGAGGATGGTGTTGTCGAGATTCTCTCCTGGCCAAATTTCCAATCGCTAATGAAGCTCGCTGGACATGAAGATTCAGTGATCGCCTTGACTTGGACCAGCGATCAACAGCTGGTCTCTGCCAGCCTCGATCGAGTCATGCTCTCTTGGGACCTCCAAGCGAAGAAAGCGACGACCACCTATCGTGGGCATTCACGTGGAATCAGTGCAGTTTGCAAGCTCAGGGATGAAACGTTGGTTTCCGCAGCGCATGATCTATCGGTTAGGGTCTGGAACCGCAAATCAGCTGAATTACTTCGAAGCCTTAATCAACACTCCGGTCCCATTCATTCCATCGCCGTCTGCCCCGCAGAATCGACAATCCCCATTGTTGCAACCGCTGCCGCCGACCGAACCGTGCGATTTTGGCAGCCGACCATTGGGCGGATGATGCGGTATATCCGACTCGAGTCCGAGCCCCTCGATGTTGCATGGATCAGCGACGTTTTCCTGCTCGCCAGTTGCGTTAATGGCCAGGTGTGTCTAATCAATACCCAAAACGTCACGTTGATCGAGCAGATTCCCGGAATCGACGGATGGGCGTACACGCTTGCGATCCACCCGAACGACGGTAGCTTTGCAGTCGCAGGCAGTAACGGTGTCATCCGACGAGGTGAATTAGCACTACCGAGTCAATAAAATCAGTCGTTTCGTCAACGACGATCAACCGCCAGCAGTGCATAAAACCCGACGAGAGGCGCAGCTTGATGAGAGACGCACTCACACAGACGCGTAGAATGCATGTGAGGTACAGCGAAACCACCGGCGCGCCGAGCGGTTCACTTAATCGATCGTAACAATCAGAAGGGCCTTTGATGATCCGTTTTTGTCTATCCACGTTCGTGCTCGGCTTGCTTTTCATTCAAACACTTGCGTTCGGTGACGAAGCGAAGATTAAGCAAGTTCCCACCGACGGTATCCGACTACCGTGGCATACCACCGATCTTTACTGGGAAGGCGGGAAAGCGGTTTCGGATGTTAAGACCATAGGAGTCACCTTCACTGTTGACCGTGATATCCCGGACACTGTCAATCTCTATATCGCTCCACTAGGCGGTCAGTACCTCAACAAAATCATGTTCTACGGAGGTATTCAATCGAACGTCAACGGTTGGCCATCCCCGACGGAACGGCGACGCGTGCACCCCGGACCGGGTGCGATTTTCTCTCGCTGGGGTGGTGCGCCCGTCAGTATCGATGCTGCGGACCCCGTGGAAGGTGGTTTATGTGAAAGTGCAGGTTACGAGGGTGAATTTGTGAGCGTAAGAAAGCCAATTCGATGGAGTGCTGGTACCTACACATGGGAACTTCGACGTGAGAAAAAGGTGCAAGTGAACGAACAGACTCACACTTGGTTCGCCTGTTACCTCAGAGACCACACTCGTGCAATTGAGAATCGGGTCGGTGCTCTTCGGTTCGAGGGAGAGGTTTTTGCATTCAATGGTCGCTCGACATCTTTTGTTGAGATCTATGCAACATCGAAAATCCCAAGATCTGGCGTTCCCGCAGTCAATGTCACGTTCCAACCTGCAGTCGTCAACGGGAAGTCTCTCTCACCCCGTTCGGTCCTCGTTTACCATCCCCGCAAAGGCGGCAAAGGCTCTCCATCACCGGCCATCGGAAGGGCAAAATTAGTACCGGGAGGAGTCCAGGTGGAATTGCACAACGAAATACTGGAAGGAGACGCAACACCTCCGTCTCGCTATCGATTAGAACTTCCGATCAACGCGAATTAACGCCTTCAAACTGGCAAAGCCCACCGAAGGCTCCCAAGCTGCAAATCAACTTGACGGGCCTTACTCCGCGTTACCTCTACCCAAATACCATATTAATAATGAATTTCATCGTATGGCTTTTACATCGCTCGGCCACCGCAATCGTGATTGGCCTACTGATACTGAAAGTTACCTTTGCAGAGAGTCGCCCGAACATCATCATCTTTCTGGTTGACGATATTGGGTTCGGAGATATCCGTGCCAACAATCCCCAGGGAGGTATTCCGACCCCAAACTTGGACGCGCTTGCGAAGCATGGAGCAAACTTTATCAATGCACACTCCTCTGCCTCCGTGTGTGCGCCAACTCGATACGCGATTCTCACGGGAAATCATGTTTACCGCGGACGAAATGCCATGGGGACCTGGCCACCCTTCAGCGGCAGTCAAATCCTCAAACATCAACAAACCCTGGCTTCACTACTGAGCGAGAATGGATACTCAACAGCCTTCTTTGGTAAGTCGCACCTCGGCGGCATCAAAACGGAATCCGACCGTTATGGACAATTCAGAAAAGGTCCGAGGGACCAAGGTTTTGATTATTCGCTGACGCTCCCCAGCGGTATCCAAGCAAAACCCCACGCCTTTTTTAAAGATGATCGCTTGAGTCGATGGAATGATCAGCAAAAGAAATTCGTACACTTCGAGGGTGCAGAAGAAGCAAGCCAGTTCTACAACAACGATCGTATGGATAACTGGTCAACCGAAACCGTCGGGCCGCTGCTCATGCACGATGCCTTGAGGTTTATCACAGAGCATCATGAAAAACATCAATCGCAGAAACCCTTCTTCATTCATTATTGCTCGCAGGCAGGACACACACCTTATGCTCCCCCGGCTCATTTCAATGTAAGTGATCCGATGAATACAACTGAGGGTATCCCAGTCAAGGGGCAAACAACCAACGCACGAACCGATATGGTCTACGAAGCGGATCTTTCGATTGGCTTATTCAAAGAACGCCTGAAGGAACTGAAGCTATGGGATAACACCGTCATGATCTTCACGAGCGACAATGGTGTGGCGAAGGGGATTAACCGTAATTGGTCAAATCCAATCTACACCTACGCAAAGGATGGAGAATATGGGGGCATACGAACAGAGAAAAGCATGACACCGTCCGGTGTTGATCATCTCAATGGGCAGGGTGTTATCAACGGGATCCCACTGAGGGGAAAGAAGGGATACTGTTATGAGGGAGGTCACCGAGTTCCTCTGATCCTTCACTGGCCAGACCGCATCGCCGCACGTAAGATCTTGCAAATCGCTGGACTTCATGACCTTTATCGTACCCTTGCGGGAATCCTGGACATCCCGGTCAAAGAGAACCAAGCCATCGACTCCGTTGATCTATCCCGAGCCCTTCTCTTCAACGAAGCCACTCCAATCCGAGAGCACCTTTCGATTCAGGCAAATCGGCCAGTTAACAGCGACAATAAAAGGCTCAACTCGTGGAGTTTCTACACCACCGAACGGGCCGAGGGTGAGTTCCATCTTTGGAAAGCCCTGATTAACAACAATAAGAACCTGCCCAGAAAAAGCGAAGCAGCGACGGTAACCGAACTTTACAATCTCACCAAGGATCCGGGCGAGAGTCAACCGATCGTCGACCCCGAGCGCGCGACTCGGATGCTAAATCTCTACAAGGAAAACCTTTGAACACAGAAGACGAGCACGCCCAAACTGACTTCAACATAAACTCATTGATCAGGCTGTCTCGGTTAGCGCTGACATTTAAAAACCGAGGTTCAATCTAGATTAAACAGCATCAAGTCTGCGGCTAACGTGACCGTTGTGTTTTCAATTGAGGCAATTCGATTCCTCTCTGACCAACGCCTCGCGCGATACGTCATCGCCAACGCATCTTCAATCTCGTCAGGACCGATGGCAACTCGCGTTCGCCATTGTTTTCGAGCGACACAACGAAGACCACTCCCTTGCATTTCTTCAACAATCGCGTCAATCCGACTGCGGCGTGCCCCGTGTTTTTGCACCACTTCGCGGAGCTCAATGAGATCGTCCTCTGCCGGTACCGCCACAATGCAAATACCTGAATCCGATAAGACTCGCCTTATTTCGGATACGGGGCGTCTTCCAAATAAGGACATCACGCAATCCACACTCGAATCCATTGCGGGCAAACCTCGATCGGCGTTTGCCAAGATCCACGTCGCCTCGGGCCACCTCTTCGCGGCCAGCTTGATCGCTGGCTTGGAAAGATCGATCCCACCGAAAGTCGCCGCTTGCTCCGGAAAAACCATGGGACCAAATGAACCATCCCCGCATCCCAGATCCATGACTCTCGGCCGGGTCACACCACCTGCAGCCCAATCGCGTAAAACCTCGGCCAATCCGTTGGTGTGACCTCGTTCAAGCCAACGGTGTCGGGCGAGAACGGCTTCTCGATTATCCCCGGGGTTGTTCGACTTCTTATCCTGAGGCTGTGTCAGATTCCAATAGCCCTCCCTAGCTTGGTCAAAATGGTGCCCCGCAGCACATCCGAGCCCGGCTTCGGTGCGAACCAAGACTTGGCCACAATTCCTGACGGTACATCGAAGTTCAAGCATGTTATTTGGAGAGCGTCCGAGAACCGTAGAGAGGAGCGAGTCGACTGTAATTCCTGAATTGTATCCAGCCTCCAGCCAATTACTCAAGGCAATCGTATCCTTGATCATTGTATCGTCCGATATCCGGAATTACGTTCCAACTCCTCCCATGAGTATCGTCCACTGGCTACACCATCCGGATCACGTATCGCAGGGGATCATGACGCTGTTGAGATCGATGAATCCAGCCACTACCAAGCCGTATTGAAGGGTCACGCCCACTGGCCGCTGCACAGGGTCGGGCTGAAATGGAACTCGGAGAGCGGGACTGAATGAGAAGGGCGTAGGTTCCGGAGCTGTAAGCCTTGGCTCTTTTAGGGACGGGCAAGTTTTTTCGCTACTCTGGTTAGGTCCCAGATCTTTCCCTCCATTGTGATACTCGTCGTGTACAGGCGATTTTTATCGAAACTGAAGACCACGCCAGAGATACCTCCAAACGCCCCCGGCCCCATTGTCGGGTACGCCTGCCAGCTGAGCGTCTCCTGACCGGTAGCTGCGTCCCAGACCTTTGCCATTCCGTCCAAACCGCCTGAGGCAAGTTGCTGACCATTCGGGCTGAATGCGACAGTACGGACTTCCCGAGTGTGTCCCTCCAGTGTCAAGGTATTCTCCCCCGAGCTTGTATCCCACAGTCTCACCGTCTTGTCACTGCTTGCCGAAGCCAGACTCTTGCCATCTGGGCTGAAAGCAACTTGACTGATTTCATCTGTATGTCCGTTAAGCGTCATCAACTCCTCGCCGGTAAGCGCATCCCACAGCTTCAATGTCCTGTCCCTGCTTGCCGAAGCCAGTCGCTTACCATCCGGGCTGAAAGCCACGCTTGTCACTTCGCTTCTGTGTCCAGTGAGCGTCAGCAACTCCTCACCGGCGTAAACGTTAGTCTGTTCTTTCACGACAATAGAGCGAATCACTATAGTCCTGTCAGAGCTGCCTGAGGCCAATTGTTTTCCGTCCGGACTAAAGGCCACACTGTTTACAGCGGAATCGTGTTCTCTCAGCGTGAGACACCAACTATCCCCAAAACAATCCCATAACCTCACCGTTTTATCACGGCTCGCAGAAGCCAAAAATCTCCCTTGCGGGCTGAAGGCGAGGTCTTCGACAGCTGCTTCCTGCCCCTGCAATTTTAGCTTCTCCTCACCCGTCGCGACGTCCCATAGCCTGATGGCCGCGTTACTGTTGCCCGCGGTGGCGACGAGCCTGCTGTTATCACCGTTCATTAACGGGTCTATGGCGATAGTGCACGCCCAATCCGATATCTCGTTGAAAATGACGACCGGTTGAATCTGCTCGTCGTCGTTACCACAGCCTGTTATGGCGATACATAACGCACCAATTAATAGATGTCTGTTCACAACACTCTTTCATGTAGCCGCGCATGGAAAATCAAATGTCTGTATTCTAACCAACTTGATTATCGAGTCAAAACAGCCATGGCCGTGTGGCAGCGACAGCAAAGCGGTCCTGATTGTGACTCCCGCATCCACCTGACCAATTTCTGAGTCCAGCCGAAGGCCAGGTGTGACCCCCTTTTGACTAAGCGGATGGAGATTGCAGTTAACGGACAAATAGCAGCCGATCCGTTACGAATCGATATCCAGGTCTTGGAGCGTTCGCGTTACCCGCTTGAGGATCAGAGAAAGAACTAGGCAAAACAATGCGAACGGCACAAGGTACATGGCGAGCACTATACCCCACCCTCCGATCAGAATGACGGCGAGAAGGTTTAAGAGTAGGCTAACGAGTGCTCCAACACCGGTCGCGTACTTGGCCGAGAGGTGAACCCGCTGCATCGAGCGCAACGCCGCATTCTGATTCCGGCTGAAGGCGATACCTGTCCTAGTGGCCCATATCAACCAGCCACAAAGAACGACCCCCAAGATAGGCCCAAAAAACAGCACCTCTGAGCCACCCATGAACTGGCCGGATAGACATAGCAAAGCAGGAAAAATAGTGGCCACAACCAAGAGCCAATGCCACAGAATGAGTAGCTTCACTTTCAGTGGACATTTTGGTGAGATTAAGTTTCGGTTCACGACACACCCCTCAGGGACCACGGACTCGAACAGATCGCCCCCGCATTTGGCTAAGCAAAAGCCAACCCCGTCGCCTAACAAACTTGCACCGCGTCACGCGATCTCGGGCCTTGTTAGGATCGACATTAAGTTGGGGTGAATCCCAAGATTCCAAGTCAACAATTCACGTCAGGCTGCGTAATCAGTCATCACAGTTTAGCTTCCTCTGTCGCCGTCTGCTTGGCTGATTTGACCTTGCTTGACGCCGATATGGGCCTGCCCCAACGCCAAACTTCCGCTCCGTCCTTGTTTGTCACCAAAATGTGGTCGCCATCTGTATTGGCATAGATGACCTCTTTCTTTCTCCACAATTCGGTGCCATCCTCGATCGAATATGCGATCGCGTCTTCACCCCTGGCATGAGCCATCACCCAATCCGATTCACTGCCAAAAACCCTTTTCCGCCAAAATCTGCCTGTCCATTTGTTTTCCCATTTTGGTTTCGCATCTCCTATTCTCCAACAGCTGACTTTTCCAATTGAAATCGTCACCAGGTGTTGACGATCCTTGGTAATGGCAAAGTCAAAAATCCGATAGTCACTATTGGAAACGACATCAAATCGTGGCATCGCTTGATCCAGGTGAACGATAAACGCCACTGTTTTGTATGCTTCTCCTTCTTCAGTGCCAACAACCAACAGTCGATCTTGATCAATCCATTGGGCGTCCTGCGCTTGGCCCGGCAATTCGAATTGACGAACGATCGACCAGTCCGATGTCCCGGAACGAACCAATACTTTGGATTTTGAGGAAGGGTCCTCACGGTCATGCTCGAACGTCACCAAATGTTGTCGCGTTGGCAGGTAAGCTGTCGTGTAGATGTTGTTTCGAATTGGACCAGCCAGCCGTTCACCTGTCTTTGGATTCCAGATGCTCAATGGCAAGCCCGCGCGACAAAAACACCACTTATCGTCTGCCGAAAATTGGATCTGCGACACCTCGTTATCATCAACATGTTCAGGCCCAATACTCTTCCCGGTTTCCAGATTCCAGAATTGCAGGCTATTCATCTCGTTGCGGGTCACAAGAAACTTTCCGTCGTTGCTAACGGCAGGACCCATCACGCTGTCTTCTCGAAGTTGGTGCGGAAAACCCTCGCCGCTTCTCAAGGCAGTTTTTTTGTCCCATAACTCCATGCCCCTCCAGTCGGCGGTGTAAGCCAAATCTGAATTCGGGATGAACCCGATGGCTCCGGCATCTCCGAATAGTCGAACCGGCTCGCCAAGCGTTGCTTTCGTTTTCAAGTCAAAGAACACAGTTCGACACCCGTACATCGCAATCGCCGCAGTATCCTTACGGTCATTCAATTGGATCAAATGCGCGCCTGTCGTGTCGAGCGATTTGATCGCAGCAACTTGCTTAAACGACGCGACTTTTCCATCCGCTTGTGATTGCCCCAACGCAGTTTGTCCAGCAATCCCACTAACCACGACGAACAATGCAACGAAGCTTGAGATTGAATGTATGGTCATAAGCGCCTCCTTCCAATAAATGATCTGGGACCGACGGTGCAGCGTGCCACACATGGCTCTACGTCCTGCGGCGTATTTGCTTCCTATCGTGCAGGCTGATGTTTCCCATTCCCCAGACACAGGCCATTATAAACTGCCATGCGCCGTTTCCGGGACAACCAGAATCTCTGGTAAGGAGTGATTCGCAGTGCACCCGCTCATCCTACCGTACCAAGGTGTCCTTTGAAATCGCTGCGAGTCGTTAATGGGTCTAGTTGATGGTGTGGCACTATTAGATTGAATCGAAAAGCCTTAGTGGGGCGTTACCGACTCTAGACCCTGGGTGAATCTGTACACTAACGCTTTTTTTCCGCTTCGAAACTGCTCATCAATTTTGGCATTTTGGGTTTTGTGAAATCTCTCTCAAGGTAATAGCTACCGTCCCATTTGTATCGATGAACTCCGCCCAAGGGTTCGTAAATATTGCTATGTCCCATATCGACATCTTGAACCTTTTTTCCGGATGGATCGATATCGATTCTCAAACGCAACTTTAACTTGAACGCAAAGTGCGGTTCATTCTTGTGTGACAGTAATACGTCGACTCGGTAAACATCTTCCGTGTGAGGTAAAGGTGCACTGTCCGCCATCACACCGTGAATCACAACGTAATCATCACCAAACTTGGTGCCAAACCGATCGATGTGAACGTCTGAAGTCACAAGATGGCGGTGAGCGATCTTTGAAAGATCAATGTCAAAGGTCTGCAAGAATCTTAACTCACGATACTGATGCGACCTTTCGCTGTAGTCTTCAAAGTTAGGCTTATCAAATCCATGTGCTTCGGCAATGGTTTTATTTGCGTTCGGTGAAGACCGCTGCGTCTCTTTAATTGCAAACCATTCTTCGATACTCGGTTTAGGCTGATGCTCTCCGTAACTGGGCCAGCCCCAAGCAAGAGCTTTGTAATCCGGTCGTGCTGGGTGAAAGTGCCTTGGACTCTCTTCCGCTAAACCTCGCAATTTAAGCTCGTCGAGGGTAGGTTTCGGGAAAGGTTTCCAGTTGCCCTGCGTCCCTGGCGCTTGGCGTAACGCAAATGGTTGCTTTGGTGGACGTAATATCATTATCGCCAAGAAGGAAAGGAGTACTACGAACAAGAATGCTGTGGCTGTATGCTTAATCATCAAAACGTGCCAGGAAGTGCGGAGTGCAGATCTTCAAGTGAGTCAACTAACCCTTTCAACACCATTCGTATATGCCACCCCTGTGAACCTTTGTGCTGAACTGAATCACCTCTGCCCTCTACAGACCCTCAAGGTCCAGCAGTAATCTCCAGAATCGCTCATGGTCACGCCAGAGCTCAAGAAGACGCGACTTGCGGGCATTTACCTCGCTCGGCGTCACATCCGTTCGAAATCGCAAGCGTTCGCCCTGAAGCGAGAAACGCTCTTCACCGGAACCTTTTCGGCGAGCAGTTGAGGACCGCCGGTGGCGACGGGTAATTTTGAGCTTGAAAGAGGTCATGCGAAGGCTCTCCAAAACCAATCCACACAATCCTACTTTGACCGCTTCCACCGTCTAATTGGACCGCTCATTGGACCGATGCGTGTGAACCAAACGCTAACAGAGGACAAAATCGCCGTAAACCATTAAAAAAGGCCAACTTGCGACAATCTCGCAAATTGGCCTTAGTGGAGGCGGCGGGAATTGAACCCGCGTCCCGCGATGCATCCACGTCGGCGTCTACGTGTGTAGTCGAGCTATTTACACTTCCCCGAAGGAAGCTGTTTCACTCTCCACGGCGCTGCCCGACAGGCTCCGCCGATCGCTACCTCGAATCAGGTTTTAATTCAACGCGTCTCGAGAATGACGTCGAACGATCCAGAATTGTGACGGACAGTCGGGCGACTCTGGCGATCCCCCTCAGTCCGGGCTACCTTTTCTTAGGCGGCCAGTGCAAGACTTTCATCTGCAACTAAAAATTGTGATCAGCTTTTAACGTGGCCCACTGATCAACCACGACACGCAACCTACGCTTCATTACATCCGGTCGAATCCAGATCACCCCCAATTTTAAAAAATGCAATCACAGTTTCTAAAATACAACTAACACAGTAAACCGAGTCTTCGACGGCACAATCGTCCGACGCGACCACTGGTTTCCGTTGCCTAAACATAACTCAATGAGCGGCAAATAGCTATCGACAAACCAGAGTGCCAACGAGACACATTCCAGCTTAATGGCCAAAAGATTGACCAGAGACAAAGAGATCGGCATTGACGCTTGATATCTTCAGCCTAAGAAAACGAGCCGTTGCGAAGGACCTTAAAAAAGAACCTACGCTGCCTCTCCGTCGTTAATCTCCCCGTTATCGCTTACATCTTCGAAGCGAATCGAGACCTGCTTACTTACTCCGGACTCCTGCATCGTGACACCGTAGAGGGTGGTCGCGGAGGTCATTGTCTTTTTGCTGTGGGTGACGATCACGAACTTGGAATGATCCAAAAACTCATTCAACACCGTCACAAATCGCCCAATGTTCGCCTCATCAAACGGCGCATCAACCTCATCAAGCACACAGAATGGACTCGGGCGATACTTAAAGATCGACATCAAAAGAGCGACGGCAGTTAATGCTTTCTCGCCGCCGGAGAGCAGGGAGTTACTGAAACTCGGCTTACCAGGAGGCGTCGCTACAATATCAACACCAGCCTCGAGCGGATCCTCACTTTCCTCCAGCACAAGATCCGCATGCCCACCACCGAAGGACTTACGATAGAGCTGCTG
>CAXQOB010000055.1:0-17622 GCA_964225475.1 Candidatus Nitrosopumilus sp.
AGGCAAGAAGGTTTATCTCTACGTTGGCATTTAATGCAACAAGGTGTTGAAGAAAAAGAGATTGAAAAAGAAATGAAAAAGTGGGAGATGAATCGAGAAAATGTTCTCGCTGATAGAGAAGCAAAGAAATTAGAAAAATTAGCTAAGAAAAATGAGTCATCTCAATCTTCTGATGCTGAAGAAGTACCTGCTGAAGAAGCACCTGCTGAAGAAGCACCTGCTGAAGAAGCACCTGCTGAAGAAGCACATGCTGAAGAAGCACCTGCTGAAGAGGCACCTGCTGAAGAAGCACCTGCTGAAGAAGCACCTGCTGAGTAATTCAGCCTTCTCAGCATTGCATGGAACATAAAAACGGACGCTGTTGAAACAGCGTCCGTTTTTTTTGTGCGCTTCGGTTTGTGCGTTGGCCGTGTCCTTTTATTCCGAGGACAAAAGCCTCCCATTGAACCACGAAATCAGTGAACGCAACTCAATCGACTCTCGAGAGTGTCTTACGAGCTCACCGACATCGACATGTTTGACGTGAACGTGCGATATGCTTTTTGAATCGTCACCGATACCTACGCGGCACACTCTTTTGATGATTAAACGGTCGACTGCCGATCGCTGCAATTCAGAGCCCAAGCCGAACAGGCTTGGTGAAACAGTGTAGTGGAACTTCAATGGGTTGCACGAACCAACAGAACACAAAAAACCTCCCAGCATGACGGGGAGGTTTGTAAGCGTTACCCACTTGCGATTCGAAGAATGTCAGGCAACCGGTTTGTTCATGAAGTCGGTTTCCTGTTTGATGTCACTTCCATCAGGAGTCTCATCATTATTCATATCAAACCACTCCTCCTTGAACTGGAGGTAACCACCCTCACCTTTTGCTGCGCGTTTCAGGGCGACATTCGTACCAAGAGCAATCACTGCATCTCCCATTGCCACCTCTGGATAACAACGAGGATGATTCTCTGGATCTGGGTTTCGAATACAGTAGGCCCAGTGCTCAATTTCTTCACGATAACCGCGGGAAACGGGACCTGAATCTGCTGCCTGGGCAACGGGTGCTGAGTAATCACCGCTGGCACTTGTATCGAGTGCAAACCCACCAGCCTGTTTTGCAACGCCCACTTTACTGCTGGTGTCACTGTTTCGGTACAGCAGAACGTCCGTCTCTTTATCGAGAATCAGCGTCCCTTTTGATCCGAGGACCACTTCACCCCATCCACCAAAACCGTTGCCATTAATGGAGGAGTAGGTAACGACCACCTTCTTGTTAGGGTCGGTGTCGTAACCGGGAACCGGCCCGAGCCGATCCATCTGCTTGGTGGCGTCGTTTTTCTTACTTGCCGGGTAATCCTCCACCCGATCGTAGTAACCAACGTCAAAGGTTTTGGAGTACTCTGGTCCGGGGAATTCAAACATGCAGTAAACGTGATCACCTGCATCTCGGTCAACCGGCATGATGTGTCGCCCACCAACCGCGTGCACGCTCAAGGGGTGAACTTTTTTACCATCATCTCGTAACGAGCTGAGAAAAATGCTGACGGCGTCTAGTTGGTGCGAACCCAATTCCGCCATCAACCCTGCACCCGTTCTCTCAAACAAACGCCAACGGTGGAGTTCATCCATGGCGGAAAACATTTTGTTTCCAACCGCAAAGTCTTGATATCCAAAATCCTTGGGATCGATGTTTTTGTCATCGTCCCAAGCCTTAAACAAAGCCAGTTCCTCCTGAAGACGCACAATGTCGTCAGGATTGGTCGCCGACTTCAGTGCCCTTTCCCGGTAGCGAATATCTCCAGCGATCCGGTCGAAGTTGTTACCGTTTGCATCCTTTTCTCCTCCAGGGATCGGCATTTTCCAGCTATCACCCCCAGGAAGGTTGCCTCGGTGCCATTGAGCTCGGATGTGATGTAGCTGCCCGAGAAGACCCCAGCGAATGAGGTTCACAGCATTGGCATACTTCACGTTGTAGTGACGTTGATGACCGGTCGCCAAGTGAATCGGGTTACCGCTCGTGTCCCTCATCGATGCGGCCATACGCGACATCACTTTGCATTGTGCGACGTTGTGCGCCATCAGTTTCTCGGTGAGGACATGCAACCCTTTCTGCATTGCTTGAGCAGCAACCGAAGCATGTAGCCACAGCGGTAAAGCGATGATCACCGCTTCAATATCCGGGTCGTCCAAACACGCCATGATGCCACCATTGGTGGAGTCATAAACCTTGACGTTCCTTCGAGCCTCTGCTTCATCTTTGTAGCCCGCAACTCGAATCAAGCCTGGTCGTCTCCCGAGAGCCGAGGAACTGGACCAATCTCCATGGAAAGCACGATGCTGGCCAAAGGGGCGAATATCGCAAATCGCTTTAACGTCTACATATTCAGGGTTACAACCACCGATCAGGACGTTGCCCTCGTCGCCGGTACCAATTACAGCCACGCGAACCGGGTCTTGCACTTTGCCATAGCCAAAGTACATGGCTCCTAACCCAGCACCGCTGACGGCACCCGCTGAAACAATCCCGCGAAGGAAATCCCTACGATTCACGTCGTAGTAGCTACCTACCGCAGAGTAGTAATTGTGCTTTCCTACCTCGCGTTGTTCGCTAGATAACTTATCCACCATGGCTCTATCTCGTCTGAAAATGAAAATCTGCGTAAAAGAGTGCGTTATGAGGGTTCAAGTTCCCACAAAACCCAGATCAAATAAATCTCGCCTTCTTCGGAGTCGGGGTCGGAGTGGAATTAGTCTCCTCACGGCTCCAGACACGTCGAATGAATAACTGAATGAAATAATCGAGCCCGGCAAACCGCCCAGCCGCTGTTCCGGCCAAAACAAGACACGCCATCGATTCGATCAACTGATAATAGGTCGATCCCGGACCAGACGCAGGAGGCATCTGACTCAAGAATACTGAACCGAGAAATCCTGCCGCCGCCAACGCCGCAACCGGTGTAAAAAGCCCGAAGAGCAGACAAAGGCCGATCGCAATGTCGAAGTAGGGCACGATACGATCAATTTGGCTTGTGTCCATGATTGGACCGGTTCTTCGCCTAACCATCTTCAAATACCCGGATGCCAGACTCTGCTCTGAGGTGGCAACGCGATTTTGTTCCGCCTCGTAGTTATCCCAAATTTTATCGATTTCCCCCAAAGCAACAGCGCCTTTGCTTTGCCAATCGCGAATCAGTGTTCCACGCTGTCCCCCTAAACTCCCAACACCAGCAGGAATGTCGTTGACGGAGGTATCGGCCGACTCACCCTTCATCCATTTGCGTCCTTTCTCAAACTCCTCCAGATCCGACGCATTCTCGGAGAGCACCCAGTCATATAGCTCAATTGCACGAGCATAATTTACCTGTGCCTTTGATTTTTGCGCTTCAGAAAAACCGTAGTGCTGACTTACCTGCTCTCGAAAAGTAGCGAACTCAACCATAATGAGCTTGGGCTCAAGTCGATAACTTCCATCCCAGTCCCAAACGGCGCTGCGAAACTGCTCGGCAAATGGTCCCTTTGCGTTCGCAAAGAAGGGTTTGGCAGTCCAATTTCCAGAATTCCGTTTATCGGTGCCCTCGGTGTAAAAATGAATACCGATTGTCATTCTCAGCAGTACAAGCATGGTGGCACCGAGAATTCCGAGAAGACGAGGGGAAAACCCCCATCCCACGCACAGTCGAAGTGGTAGCAGAAGCAGTTTGAGCACGGAGATTACGTCCGGGGATCAGAGAATGTGTGGTCCAGTGAACGATCATGATCGAGAGATTCGCCACCGGGGACGAATCAGCCCGTAGCTTACACGAAATTGGGCCGATTATGCCACTACGCTACCTAACTTCACAGAAGTTCATGTGGAGTCGGCTAGAAAAATCGGTCCCCCCTCCATCGGAGCGACTAAATCGATCCTCGGAGGTCGAGAAACTGACCGTTACCGACGAAAACTAGCGTCAAAAAGAGATCATTTCGCGACGAGTGAAGCCTTTTCTGTGACCCCTCTGCTTCCCTGAGTGATTTTCTTGAACGCCGCGAATTTAGCGTCGAGAAATGAGCCCCGAGAATTGAGCCCCAAAAACCGCTCCACGACAGCAGATGGGCCACATTCATTGAGCACCGAGAAAATCGTGACAACCCATTGCTGCTTGAACAACCCAAACTGACATCAACAACCCAAACGGACATTTCTTGATGGGACTCGACCTTGTCAGACCTCAAGCCGGTTTTAATCTCTCGGCAGAAACGTCAAACTGGATGCGGACCGTCGAATCCTGCAGTCTCTGAGGTGCGTTTCCCCAATCTCTCTGTGGATTTGAATTGAGCGACTAATCCGAATGCCGAGACCGTGCATTCAGAAAGGAATCATCCAGTGAGTCAGATTATCTTACCGAATGACACGGATTCCATTGTCACACCAAGACCCTTCACTCATCTCCACTGTCATAGCCACTACAGCCTCCTTGATGGAGCAGGCGACATTGGAAAGCTGATTCAGCGATGCACAGATCATGGGATGAATTCGTTAGCACTGACGGACCATGGGAATCTTCATGGAGCATTGGAGTTCTATCGCAAAGCAAAGAACGCGAACATTAACCCCATCATTGGTTACGAGGCTTACATTGCCCCAGGTAGTCGCTTTGACAAGGGCGGCGCATCAAGTAGCAAAGCTGCCAGCTATCACTTGACACTATTAGCCAAGAATCGCACTGGATTCAAAAACCTTGTCAAGCTTGCCAGTGCAGCATCGCTTGAAGGCTTTTATTTTAAACCCCGAATCGATAAGGAAATCCTCGAGAAGTACAACGAAGGCATTATCTGCCTGTCGGGATGTGTCAGTAGTGAATTCAGTCGAGCCGTTATCAAAGGTATCGATACCGCAGAAGTGGAAAAAGAGGCGAGAGAAATTGCCGGATGGTTCCACGGGGTTTTTAAAGATCGCTATTTCATCGAGGTGATGAACAACGATGTCGAAATCCAAAAGCTTCAACTCGAAAACGCTGTAGAGATAGCCAATCGCATGGGTTTGCCGTTAGTAGCAACCAGCGATTGTCACTACGTTGATCCAACGGATGCCGAAGCACAAGACATCATGTTGTGCATCAATACCGGGCGTTTTCGAACGGATAGCTCTCGAATGAAAATGGAGAATGATGAGTTCTTCCTGCGCAGCCCGGAACAGATGTATGAAAAGTTCCCTGGACTCGAGCACGCGGTGGCGCGCAGTCAGGAAATTGCGGACACCGTTGACATTGATCTGGAACTCGGAAAGCACTTCTTTCCAAAGTTTGAATGTCCAGATGAAAAAACTCCAATTGAATACCTTCGGGAGCTCTGCCTCAAAGGACTCTTTGAGCGTTATGCCGAGGAATCAGATCGAATCATTGACGGCGAGTTGAGTGCGGAGGTACTTGCTCGTCTTGACCGAGAACTTGGAGTCATCGAGAAGCTCGGGTACCCAACGTACTTTCTGATTGTCTGGGACTTTGTTCATCACGCCCGCAGTAACGGAATCTCTGCGACCGCTCGTGGTAGCGGTGTTGGAGCATTGGTTTGCTACGCGCTGTACCTTTCACACGTCTGCCCTCTTCGGTACGACCTTCTCTTTGAGCGATTCCTTGATGAGAGCCGAACAGAACCGCCTGATATCGATATTGATTTTGAGAAAGAACGTCGCGGTGAGGTGATTGATTATGTCAAGAACCGCTACGGCAACGAGATGGTATGCCAGATCGGAACTTTCGGCACGCTTGCAGCACGGGCGGCGATCAAAGATACAGGCCGCGCGTTGGGCGTCCCACTGGCGAGAGTGAACCAAATCACCGAGATGGTTCCCGATGAATTAAAGATTACGATCCAAAAGGCATTGGAGAAAAGTAGCGAACTCAAGATGACCTACGAGGGAGACCCCGAGGTTCGAGAACTACTTGATCTAGCAATGAAAATTGAAGGGCTGGCTCGGAACGTTGGGACTCACGCTGCGGCGGTGGTAATCGCGGACAAACCTCTCACAGAATATGTTCCGCTTACCCGTGTGCCCGGGAAGCAAGATGTCATCACGCAGTGGTCCATGGGTGATGTCGAATCTGCGGGCCTGCTCAAGATGGATTTCCTCGGTCTTCGAAACCTGACCATCCTCAGTCGCACGGTTCAGTTGATTGAGCAAACAACTGGAAAATCCATTGACCCGCTTAAGTTTCCACTCGATGACAGAGAAGCCTACGCTCTCTTGCAACGGGGTGAAACCAAAGGGGTGTTCCAACTGGAGTCAGGTGGAATTCGCGATCTGCTTCAGCGGATGAAACCTGACCACTTTACGGACATCATTGCGACAGCTGCACTCTATCGACCTGGGCCGCTTGAGGGTGGAATGGTTGACGACTACGTGAACATCAAACACGGCCGTCAAGAACCGGAATACAAACACCCTGTGCTGAAAGAGGTGCTTGAAGAAACCAACTCGATCATGGTTTACCAAGAACAGGTCATGCGAATCCTGAATCGGCTTGGAAAAATCCCTCTAGCCAATGCGTATACCTGCATTAAGGCAATCAGCAAGAAAAAAGAGGCCTTGATCTCACAAAATCACGACGCCTTCATTAGCGGCAGTGTCGAAAATGGATTGGCAGAGCAAGATGCAGAAGACATCTGGAATCTTATCGTTAAATTTGCCGGCTATGGTTTCAACAAGAGCCACAGCACCGCTTACGCGCTCGTGGCCTACCAGACTGCTTATCTCAAAGCACACTACCCTGTCGAGTTCATGGCGGCTTTGCTATCGAGCGATATTTCAGGGAGAAATTTCAAGCGCAAAGACGCGCTTGTGGAGCACATGGAAGATTGTGATCGGATGGGCATTGAAATCATCGCTCCAGACGTGAATCAGAGCGCAGCAGATTTCTCTGTTGCTGATGGAAAGATTCACTTCGCTCTCTCTGCCATCAAGGGCTGTGGAGGTTCGACTTCGATTTCAATTGAGCAGGAACGGAAAAAAAATGGACCATTCCGAGACATCTTCGATTTCTGTGAACGTGTTGACACTGCCTCCTGTAACAAGAGTGCAATTGAAACACTCATCAAAGCCGGTGCGATGGATATTTTCTGCGCTAAACGCAGTCAATTGACCGCGGTCATCGAACGGGCAGTGCAAGCAGGTGCCGCCATGCAAGCGGACAAGAAGAGCGGTCAAACCAGCCTCTTTGGTGCATTTGATGATGATGCCAGCGATGGAGAGGACTCGGCGACACCGAGCCCGCTGCCTGAGATGGAAGAGTGGCCCGAACGTGAAAAGCTGATTGCCGAAAAAGAAGTCCTCGGGTTTTATCTCGCGAGCCATCCACTATCAGAATTTGAGACCAAACTTTCCACATTTCGGTCACACACAACCGATGGGCTGAGTGATATCAAGGACCGCGGCGAAGTCATTCTCGGTGGCATGATTAGTTCAATTAAATTCACTCACACAAAGAATGCGAAACCCGGTGCCCCAACGAAATATGCCAATTTTGATCTTGAGGACATGCAAGGTTCTATTCGCTGCATCGTTTGGCCAAAGAGTTTTGTCGACTGCGGTGATCGTGTGATCGCAGATGCCGTCGTTTTAGCCAAAGGCAAAATCGATCGCCGAGGCGGCGGCGATGAAGCAAACTTGATTATCGACGAGCTGATCCCTCTGGAAGAACTTGACGCCCGATACACTCACGGCCTGCGAATCAGGCTCGATGAACAAGAGCACGACAAGCAAACGCTGACGCGTTTGCGAGAGATCCTACGTGGCTACCCCGGCAAACAAGAAATGCTTTTCAGCATGCAACTCAACGAAGGGGAAGTTGTTCACATGAGAAGTGGCAAGTATCGAGTTGATGTCACACCGGAGTTGCGGGGACGACTGGATGACCTACTCGGTGTTGGCCATTACAAATTACTGATGAGTCGACCGGGTCGTTAGGAACGCACTCGATCGCAAGAGCAGCACAAATCCGAATTGCCTGCAGAACCATTCGAGACGAACCCGAAGAAGGGTGTGGCACCATCGGACCATGGCGTTTTCACACAGCAGCCCAGCTCGAGGGAAAACCGGCTACTTGATGAATCCACGATCCTTCAATAAGTCGATCACCGCTTCAGCACAGGCATCAATGGATGTATCAGCGGCATTGAGTACAAGATCGGGCTGTTGAGGATCCTCATACTCTGCAGAGACTCCTGGAAAACTTCGGTACTCACCGGAATCTGCTTTCTCGTACTGCCCCTTGGTATCACGTTCTCGACAGACCTCCACAGGGGTCGCAACGTGAACGACGAGGAACCTTTCAGATCCAATAAGTTTGGCAACTTTTTGACGCACCTCATCGACCGGTGCGACAAACGATGCGAGGCAAATTAATCCCGCATCATTCAGTGAATGGGCAAGATGACCACTTCGACGAAGATTCTCACTTCGATCCTCTTGGCTATAACCCAAGTCTCGACTCAAACCTCGTCGAACCGAATCACCATCGATCATCGCTACGGCGCGCCCTTGCTCGAACAACTTACGCTCGACCGCATGACCGATCACGGTTTTCCCACTTGCAGTGAGTCCCGTCAGGAGCACGGTTGCCGGCCGCTGGCCAAATCTTGCTGCTCTCTCCTCGGAGGAAACAGCCGATAACTTCACTGTCTCCTCGTTCACCTGCTCCTCATCATCCCATACAGATCGAGTCGCCGAGTCCGAGGATTGATCAAGAATCATTCCCGCAGCAACCGTGGCGTTGGTGATGCGGTCGACAACAATAAACGCACCTGAGTTTCGGTTCTTTCGATAAGCATCGAAATGGATGGGAGCGGTCAGAGAGATACTCACTCGCCCGATCTCATTGAGCTCTAGCTGGGGTGCCGGACTGCGATGGAGAGTATTAACGTCGACGCGATACTTGAGTGTATCGATCGTGCCAGGCACGTTTTGGCTGGTGTGTTTGAACAGGTACGTTTTCCCGGGAACCATCGCATCGGGAGTCATCCACACCAACATTGCTTCGATACGCTCTCCGCTGTTGGGCAGGTTGCCGGGGCGGACAATCATATCGCCGCGACTGGCGTCAATTTCATCTTCCAATGTCACGGTGACCGAAAGTGGTGTGAATGCCTCTTCCAGGGCACCGTCAAACGTCACAATCTCCTTCACACGGGATCGCTGGCGACTCGGCAGCACCATGATCTCTTCGCCCTGACGAATAATCCCCGAAGCGATCGTTCCACAAAACCCACGAAAATCCAGATTGGGGCGATTCACATACTGGACCGGCATTCGGAAATCCTGCAGGTTCCGATCACTGCCGATATACACGGACTCAAGAAAACTCATCAAAGTGCTGCCGGTGTACCACGGTGACCGCTCACTGCGATCCACCACATTGTCACCATCCAACGCAGAGATCGGTATGAAGTGCAAATCAGGGAGATCTAATCGAGCAGCAAACGACCTGTACTCGTCACAAATTTCATCGAATCGATCCTCACTAAAGTCAACGAGGTCCATTTTATTGACCGCAACAACAACATGCCGAATACCTAACAGGGAAACGATAAAACTGTGTCGACGTGTTTGAGTAAGGACCCCGTGTCGCGCGTCAATCAAGATAACAGCGAGATCTGCGGTGCTCGCACCAGTTGCCATGTTTCGAGTGTACTGCTCATGGCCGGGAGTATCTGCGATGATGAACTTTCGTTTCGCAGTGCTGAAGTAGCGGTAGGCTACATCAATTGTAATTCCCTGCTCACGCTCAGCCTTCAGACCATCGGTCAACAATGCTGGATCAAATTTGCCACCCGTTGTCCCGACCACTTTCGAATCGGCTTCGAGCTGCATCAGATGATCCTCGTAGATCATCTTGCTGTCATAGAGCAATCTACCGATCAACGTGCTTTTGCCATCATCAACGGACCCGCAGGTGATGAATCGCAGCAATTGCTTTTGTTCATGCTGCTTGAGGTAAGCGTCGATATCCGTGGCGATCAAGTCTGACTGATGACTCATGATACAACTGTGACTTCGATTGATACTAGTTTGTTAATAATTCACGATCGCGGTTTCAAGGAATCCACTCTCGCACTGACATTTATCTGTATATCTGCACCCCTGTCTGAATTCGGACAGGGATCACATTTCAAGACGATCGCAGCACAATGAATTCGCTGTGTTTTTGATAGTCTCGAAAAAAGTTTTTGAACTATTTTCAATGGTGTGGAAACCATGCCCCGAAGGGAGATCAGAGGCGGTGAGGGAGACAAAAGCATGACCCTCTGGGTACTCCTTCGGACGATCCAATCTGCTGAGATCATTTGCTGTAGTGTGGGGAGAAAAGATCAGAGCAACGGTGCGATCGCGCAATCCTAAAAATAGCCTCGTCTTTTCTTCTCTTCCATTCCAGCTCCACCCTCATCCTGATCAATGATTCGTCCCTGTCGCTCGCTGGTCTTGGCAAGCAACATTTCCTGAATCACCTCTGGCAATGTGGTCGCCTCACTTTCCACCGCTCCCGATAAGGGGTAACAGCCAAGTGTGCGAAAACGCACCATCTTGATTTCTTCTTTCTCACCTGGCAGCAGCGGCATTCGATCATCATCTCGCATCAACAAGACACCATCACGATTGACCACGGGACGTTCAGCTGCAAGGTAAAGTGGAACGATCGGAATATTCTCCAGATGGATGTATTGCCATACATCGAGCTCGGTCCAATTACTCATTGGGAACACGCGAATCGACTCACCCTTGTTGACTCGCCCGTTGTAAAGATTCCAGAGTTCGGGACGTTGATTTTTTGGATCCCAGCGGTGTGATTTATCGCGAAAACTAAAAACTCGCTCCTTTGCTCGACTCTTCTCCTCATCTCGACGAGCTCCACCGAAAGCAGCATCAAATTCATAATGATCCAGTGCGGCCTTTAGCGCATCGGTCTTCATCAGCTCGGTGTGTCGCTCGCTGTCCTCCCACGGCTTGATATCATGCTTAAGGCCGTCGTGATTGGTGTGTACCAACAAATCGAGCCCGAGTTCTTTCCGAGCATAATTTTCTCGAAACTCAATCATCTCCCTAAATTTCCACGTTGTGTCGACGTGCAGGAGAGGAAACGGAGGCTTAGCTGGGTAGAAAGCCTTCCTCGCAAGATGAACGAGAACCGCCGAGTCCTTTCCGATGCTGTAAAGCATTACCGGTTTGGTGAACTCCGTGACGACTTCGCGAATGATGTGAATACTTTCAGCTTCAAGCTGCTTTAAGTGAGTGAGACTATAGTCCGACATCGCTGGATTGATTAACCGCTTTATGCGTTCTTTTCGGGTTTAAACAGTTTTGGCTCCCGAGCGAGAGACTCACCCTATCAAAGCCAAAAAATCGAGCTCTGAAATCTAGGCAACCGTACTGTTTTGAGTTTCGGCTCTAGCATGAACCAACTCAATGAAATCGACCAGTGGACGAGGGTTTCCAAGATTCCAGATGCTGCGATGGCATTAACATCGTGCCAATCGCAACGATTGTAACCCTGCCCGGAGAGCACCCCAACGCCGGAAAGCCCCCTTCAAAAGAACCACCCCGAACAAACTTGAGAAAGCCTAGTCCTTCAGCAAGTGCTTTTCAGGACTCAAATCGACTCAAATCGCGACCGTGAGGCGAGATTTGCAAAATCACTCCCTCCTGTTCCTCGGCATCACCGAGTGCATAAGAGTTTACTCTTCGGAGATCCAAACCATTCAATAGTCCGAAGTGCCGCGCTTCCCCACGTTCCTCAACCCATCGAGGGCCTTTGATCAGTAACAAGCGATCAACGTTTTCCCAATGCGGGGCGACCCAACGACAAAACTTCGCGAGGCTACCAACCGCCCGCGAAATAATCGATGTGAAACGAAAATCCTCAAGAAGGTCCTCCCCTCTGGCACCATACACAGCCACGGGCAGGTTGAGCTCAGAGACGATTTCATTCAAGGCTCCAGCGCGCTTTGCTACTGATTCCGCCAATGCGACCTCAATATCCGGACGAAGGATTGCCAACGGGATACCCGGTACGCCATTTCCACTACCTAGGTCAAGCACCTCTTCCCCTGCAGCCAACAAAGGTGCGAGTTGAACACAATCTCTCAGGTCCCGACTGACGAAAAGGTCCCACGAGGTGTGACGAGTCAAATTTAGACTTTCATTGAGGCCCCACATCGTCTTGGCGTATAACTCCAAACGCTCCGCAGCGGATTGCTCAAGTTCAATCCCGTTTGCCTCAAGCGCGGCGGAAAATTCTGGTTCGATGGACATGGATACTCTCTAGTGGAAAATTCGCTCACCGACCGATTCACCGGCCCCGAATACGAAACGAGCCCTTAGATCATGATCACATGGGACAATCTTGGGAAGGACACAAGAACGAGAACCAAAATGATCAATTCAAATAGTCTCGTGCCTTTCGCACTTCCGACTCAAAATAATCGTCTGCTGTGCATTAGAAATCATTGTCAGATCGGAATTGGACAGCACATCAAAATCGCTTCAACACTGAAAAGGATTCCGCCATCGGTCCCTAACCAACTTATGGATTCACTTGACGGCACCAATCCCTTTTTCAAAACGAACTGATTGCATCAGCGAACGAACCTCACACCATTTGATGTAAGATTACGGGGCCTATTATGATGAGATCCTCTTCTAGCGCCCTCTAACTCAATTGAACAATGGGATAATGCCAGAACTATCGATTCTTGCCGTATTCGTTTATGGAACATTGAAAAGGGGTCAATGTCGTGAGCAGATGTGGCCAGTCCCCGCGGTCACCGTAACCGAAGCATGGGTATTTGGGATGCTTTATGGACGCGCTGATTACCCCGCCCTTCGTCAAGGCGATGATCGAGTCGGTGGCGAGCTTTGGCTGTTTTCCGAACAATCCATAAAGACCGTCATACCGAGGCTTGATCAAATTGAGTGCGCGAACCAAAAGGACATTCCCGATCTCTATACGAGAGAAACGATTGAAGCTTTTGATCAGAACGGAAACTCACTTGGGCTATGCTATTGCTACTTTTACGCAGAGGATCCGTCGCTGGACGGTTTTGAACGTCTAACACCAAGCACAATCCAACCAGAATCGATCGTCCATTGGCCAGAGAAGTGATAGACGAAATAACCAATCGATCAGGTAATTGCCAATCGCGACCTAGTCTCCATTCTCACCCTCTAGATGGAGTCGGTCTTCTGTTTCACCAACCCAACGCGGTGTCGGGTACTCAATGTCATGGGATTCAACTTTTGCTTTGTCCGTCAAAACCTTGATCTCTTCCCTCGTGTATAAACGCGGCACGTCCTGATCGGCGCGTTTTAAACGATAAACAATCCGCCCTTTGCGTCGTAAGTAATACACACCCCAAACCTGGGCAACAAACCGATCACGCTCCAAACCCAGCCCGATGGTTTCAATCTGATCACCCACATCAACACCTTCGTCCCGGACCTTCAACCACATGATGGGCTTTAACCGAAATCGGACTTCGCCATAACGATAGTGGTAATACTCACCATCAAACTTCTCACGTCGAAAGACTCGTTCACTGGGGAAACAGTGTCGCGCGACTTCCCGATCGTCAGGGTGAATGAAATCCACTCCTGAATCTGGCCAGCGAAAAATACACCCGTAATCAGGTAAAACAGGCCACTGCAATCTCTTCACCTCTTCTTGTGTTTGCTCATTTGAAGACCAGGAGTCTTTCCAGGTGAATCCATGACTAACCGCTTGAAACCGCGTTCATCGCTGAAGCAATAATGTGTTTCGGCAAACCCATTCGGATTCCGGCGAAGCCAAAACCGAAACAGGATCTCCGACACGGAACCCGGCGTGCAATGGAACTCTATTCAGGTTCTCAAACTCTACTCAGGGTCACAGATCAGCCCGCCTCTGAGGCTCTGGTACTTTTCTTTTTATATAGTATCTCACGTTTCAAGGAGACACCTAAAAGTAACCGGTCAGAGTCTCCCCACTGGGAGAATCCAACTTGAATTCCACGCAATAACTGCCCGTATAGAAAGGATTGATCTCGAGAAAGGCATCATCGCGATAAGCCGTGGGATCAATCCAGCAAGATGCTAAATGAAGGTCGTGACAGGCATCACAAAGATTTTGCCATCACCAATGCGACCACTGCGTGTCAGTGAAACCACCTTTTGGATCACCTCCTCGCAGCGAGAATCATCTACCCAGAGCGTAATCTCCACTTTTGGCACAAAAGCCTCGGAATACTCCGTCTTTTGATACTCGTCAACATAACTCTTTTGACGTCCGTAGCCCTTGACCTCAACAACACTCAAGGCCTCAATCGGAGCTCGCCTGAGACTGGTGAGCAACGATTCAGCGAGATGCGGTCGAATCACGGTGACGATTTGTTTCATAGCTCCCAGTGTAGCGCGTCGGACGACGAGATTCCATAGTAAGGGAGCATTAAAACGAGGAGATTCAGATGCGAGAGGAGAGAGATGATGAGAAAAAATGGCGAGATGGTCCACTCGGATCCAACCAAGCCGCGAGCACAACCAAAGCAAATTCAGATATCCCAAATCGATGGCTGCCGGATGAGAAACCTGTGGATCCTCGATTGACCCTTCAAACAAAGAAAGCCCGGCGATGAACGCCGGGCTTGTCGAAAATTGCGATAATTGTGAAGCCTGAACTTACGAGGCAAAACCGAATTTGAATCTGCAACGAAAGTTAGGTTTCACCGAAGACCTCCATTCAGATGAAGCGGCGGCTCAAACCACCCACCTCCCTGAACGCGGTGCGTATTACTCGGAGATGCGAGCAACGAGATCGAGGACTTTGTTTGAATAACCCCATTCGTTGTCGTACCAAGAAACCACTTTGACGAAAGTCTTATCTAATTGGATACCAGCACCCGAATCAAAAACGGAAGTACATACCTCACCGCGGAAGTCAGTCGCAACGACTTTATCTTCGGTGTAACCAAGGATTCCCTTCAAGGGACCTTCCGAAGCGGACTTCATTGCAGCACAGATGTCTTCGTATGAAGTCTCCTTGTCCAGTTCAACCGTCAGGTCCACAACCGACACATCGGATGTTGGAACTCGGAATGCCATTCCAGTCAGTTTTCCGTTCAATTCAGGAATCACCTTGCCAACAGCCTTGGCAGCACCGGTACTCGAAGGAATGATGTTTTCAAGAATCCCTCGACCGCCTCGCCAATCCTTACGGCTTGGACCGTCAACGGTTTTCTGTGTGGCGGTAGCTGCATGAACGGTTGTCATCAAGCCACGCTTGATCCCGAAGCTATCGTTGAGAACTTTTGCCAATGGAGCAAGGCAGTTCGTGGTGCAAGACGCGTTGGAAACGAATTGCTCGCCGTTGTACGTGTCACAGTTGACCCCCATGACGAACATCCGAGTGTCATCCTTGGAAGGAGCCGACATGACGACTTTCTTGGCCCCCGCGTCGATGTGCCCCTGTGCCGATTCGGAGGTGAGGAAGATGCCGGTTGACTCAACCACAACATCGACGCCCGCATCTCCCCAAGCCAACTTGGAGGGATCGGTCTCTGCAGTGACGCGAATTTCTTTTCCGTTGACAATCAACTTACCGTCTTGCGTTGAAACATCGCCACAAAACCGACCATGCACTGAATCGTACTTGAGCATGTAGGCGAGGTAATCGACTTCCAAGAGGTCGTTGATTGCAACCACTTCAATGTCGTCGCGACCCGCTGCTGCGCGGAAAACCATTCGGCCAATTCGCCCGAAACCATTGATGCCGACCTTGATCATGTCTTTGCTCCTGTAATTGTTCTGTTTGGAGTATTTTGCTGGGTGTTCGTATACTGGCAGCTTGAGGTGCGTCAAAGCGGTCAGGATACGACCTGAGCAAAGGCCCGCCAGCAGCCGTTTTTCCGACGGCTGAATTTCTACAACATCGCTTCGGCAACTTCCGAAGCGAGCAGGATTATAGGAACTCGACCCAAAAGTGAACCAGCCCCCGAAATGGCCCTCGCAAGAAACCACATCCCGGTTAGGCAAGAACGGGGGATTTTCCGGTGCCTCTGCACGCTGGCGAAGACCTCAAGGCGTTGCAGAAGGAACTTGGGATTACGTGAATGACCGGGGTATTGCTGACCATTATGATGCCTTTGTGGCGGATACTCCGCTATGCAGGCTAGATGAATCGATATTGCGGAACCTACTGCCCGGCCCCAAAAAAGCTTTGGATGACTCAGCGAACAAACCCCATTTAGGCGGCCCAGAGAGCCGATCCGAGGTGGTTTTCGACTTTGGCTGCGGCAGTGGACGGTCAACAATCCCCCTCGCATCGAGGGGTTACGATGTGGTCGGAATCGACCTAAGCCACCGGATGCTTGAGGTCCTCCAAGGCAAGCTGGAATTGAAAATCAACACGCCCGACGACCGCTCTTGCCAGAATGCCCCGGTCTCAAGGCGGTATGTACCGGTCTCAAGGCGGTATAAACCGGCAGTAGAAAGCTCTTCAGGCGAGCAACCCACAAAAATAGGCTGCGTTCAGTTGATTCATGCAAATTTGGTTCAGCTTCAGTGCATTGCTGATAACTCAGCAGATCATGGTATCTGCCTGTTCAGCACCTTGGGCATGGTTCAGGGCAGGTCAAATCGTCGTGAGTTTCTTCAGCATGCCAATCGAATCATTCGACCCGGTGGGCAACTTGTCGTACACGTTCATCATCGCTGGGCAGCGATTTGTGAATACAGAGGCTGGCTCGCCCTCCTTCAATCGAGGCTTAGGTCGCTGGTCAACCAAAAGGTTGAGTTTGGCGATGCGATCTACACTTATCGAGGGTTGGAAAAAATGTTTATGCATCGCTTTTCCAAACGAGAATTCCGAACGGAACTCGCCTCCGCGGGTTGGCAAATCAAGAATCTTTGGCCAATCTCCATCAACGGTGAAACGATCGCCCCCCGCCTTCGGATCCCAGGGGGGTACATCGCTCAACTTGAATCTGGGAAATAAGTAATTACTCGAAGACGACCAGTTACGCGGATACCACAGTTACGCGGATACCAAAATCCTTGATCTCAGAATCCTCCCGCTTGATCGATCCCGGCTATTATTTCTGACTGAGCGGATCCCCCTCCACGGTGACAAAGTTCGAGCAAGTGAGGCCTGAAGAATTAAAGTTCGACGTGTATACTCCCCTCTTGTCTACAATAAGCGGGCGGTCGCGTTACTGCGTATAAACGAGCATATTCGGGAATATCTGGGCGATAAACCCGCTAAGCAACTGCCTCGCGAACTACTGAAAATTGCAAACCACTGAAAATCAAAGCACGTACCCCTAAAAGGCGATGCAAGTGAAACAACTGCACAGCGAAACGGACGCAAAGAGGAATGAACGGTCGATTGGTCGATATTCGGGGCGAGTTACCGCGCTAATTTCTCGACTATCGATCCTGCTACTTTCAAGCACTCTTTGCTGGCCTGTCGCAGCACAAAGTGGGAAACGCCAAACGATCCAGCCAACGAAAAACCAGCAACCGGTTGATGAAGAATTAATTGGCCCTCGAGCCTTGTCGCGTGCTTTTCGAATTGCCGCAAAACGCGCGACGCCAGCAGTCGTGACGATTTTGACTTACGGGCAAGAGAAAACACCGAA
>CAXQOB010000056.1:0-29516 GCA_964225475.1 Candidatus Nitrosopumilus sp.
GCTTGCGATTGACAGAGTTCAATTCGTACCACAAAACAAAGGCCCGGCAATGTTGCAGATCCATGGCCCTACGGGATCGCCTCAGCGACTTCCCTCAGGCGCTCGCTGACGCAAAGCTTACAAATCCGCCCAACAGCATTCACCTTCGAACAAATCACCTGAATCATGAATCACCACCATCGGATCATCGCGCCGCTCTGCTTTGCCCTGTTCCTCGTAGTCGGCAATCGAGCACCAGCGACTGCGTCAGATCCACTCAACGTTCTTTTTATCTCTGTGGATGATATGAACTGCGATCTGGGAGCGTATGGCGACCCGTTGGTTAAGACCCCTAATCTGGATCGCTTGTGCAAGATGGGTGTTCGCTTTGACGCGGCATACTGCCAACAACCACTATGTGGTCCGAGCAGAGCCAGCCTGATGACCGGTTTGCGCCCGGACACGTTAGACATGCACACACTCAAACACGAACTGAGAGAGAAAAATCCAGATGTGATTACTCTGGGGCAACTCTTTCGCAAGCATGGTTACTTTTCTGCGAGGTCAGGAAAAATCTACCATTACGGAAACCCAAGCATGATCGGTACTGATGGCAACGATGATCCTCAAACTTGGGATATGAGAGACAACCCAATCGGAATCGACCGCTCGCAACAGGAAAGAATCATACGCTACGGGGCCGGGCAAGAGAAAAACAAGAATTTGGGTATCAGCATGGCCTGGTGGGACCCTGTAAGTGAGGACGTTGAACACACCGATGGAATGGTGGCATCTCGAGTCATTGAGTGGATTCAAGAAAAAAAAGATCAACCCTTCTTCTTGGCAGCCGGTTTCTTTAATCCGCACTGCCCGTATGTCGCACCAAAAAGTTATTTCGACCTCTACCCGATGGATCAGATTCAAATCCAGGATCTTGAATCTGCAAAACAAGATTTGCTTGACGTTCCAGAAATGGCGATTCAGCGTGACACACGAAATTGGCCTTACTACTTCAAAGATATCAGCATCGACGAAGCAAGAAAGTGCAAGCAGGCCTATTACGCAACAATCTCTTTCGTCGATGCTCAAGTTGGACGGTTACTTGATACGTTAAAAAACAATGATCTTATTGAAAAAACGATCATTGTTTTCTGGTCGGACCATGGTTATTTCCTAGGTGAAAAAGGGCTCTGGTACAAACGAAAAGCATTCGAGCGTTCAGCAAAAATGCCGCTGATCATCGCAGCACCAGGACTCACCCGTGGAGGAGTGAGTAAAAAACCAGTCGAGCTACTTGATCTGTATCCAACTCTCGCCGACCTTTGTGGTTTGGATGCGCCAAAAACTCTTGAGGGAAGTTCGCTTCGGCCACTTCTTCAAAACCCAGATACATCATCGTGGAACAAACCCGCTGTCACACAAATCTGGCACAGCAAGAAAGCTTGGGGCTATTCAATTCGTACTGAAAGATACCGCTACACCGAATGGCTTGAAGGTCGAGCTGGACGAGAACTCTATGATCATCAAAATGATCCAAGCGAGGTCCATAATTTAGCGATGACAGATGACCATCGCGAACAGGTCAAGAACCTTTCCTCCATGCTGAAGCCGTACATCAGGTTACCAAACGCCAAACGCGAATGATTCGTTAATAAAATCGAAGATGAGGGATCACTGCGATACACCACCATTGATTGAGTTCAAACCGGAGAGACAGAATCTCCCATTTGCCCCCACACTGACCGCAAAAACGGGTGCTCGCACCGAGTGATCAGATTGCTGTGGACACAGGGAAAATCTCACATCAAATGCTTCACTCGGATTCTTAAATCATTGCATCCAAACAAGAAGTGCGAAATATGTTTCATCGATCGCGTTCAAAGGCACTGAGATTCGCAAAGGCACTGAGATTTGCCATAGACGTGGGATATCGATACTCAATCCTTATTCTTGTGGTCGGTCTGACAGCACTCAGTCAATCGCCTGCCTGGTCCGATGATTCCTCCAAACTGAGACAGCCAAATATCATCTTTATTTTGGCAGATGACCTCGGATGGTCTGAACTTGGCTGTTACGGGCATGGCTTCAATGAAACCCCGAACCTTGACAGGCTCGCAGAGGAGGGCGTTCGGTTCAGCCAAGCCTATGCCTCTGCTCCTGTCTGTTCTCCCTACCGAGCAGCTTTACTAACCGGTCAACACCCTGCAAGGATTGGTATCGTTGACTACCTCAGACCCAATTCAGCAAACTCGCTTCCAAAGGAAATCCTAACGCTCCCCGAGGTTCTATCTGCCAATGGTTACGCAACGGGGATGATTGGTAAGTGGCACCTCACCGGATACGCTCACCACGGAGCAGAGCATGAGTTACGGCCCGAGCATCACGGTTTCGATTGGTCATTTGGATGTGAAGTTAAGAGCGTCGGAAATGGCGCAAATTTTTGGCCTTACCGATTTCGAGAACAAACCATCCCTTGGCTCGATATCAGCAACGCGCGATTGGGTAAAGACGAGTACCTTACCGACAGGCTTAACCTCGAAGCGGTGGACTTCGTTCATCGGAATCACGAGCGTCCGTTCTTTCTGCTGCTCAGCCACTATGCTCCACATACAATCCTAAACGGCAAACCCGAACTTGTTGAAAAATACAAGAGGAAACACGACCCCGGTAAATCCTCTCGGGACAAGTGTTATCTATGCGAGGATGCTGGACTTGGGCCCGGTGACCCGCTTCATCATTGGGCGGGGCATCACAATCCACACCTAGCTGCAATGCTCGAATCGATCGATCATGGTGTAGGCATGATTGTTGATGCAATCCAAGAACACGGTTTACTCAACAACACATTGATCATCTTCAGCAGTGACAACGGTGGCGAGACCAACGTAACAAGGAACCATCCACTTCGTGGTGGAAAAAGCCAACTTTATGAAGGAGGTATTCGGATACCATTAATCATGAAGTGGCCCGATGTCATTAAGCCCTCCTCTCACAGCACTGAAGTGACTCAGAACATCGACTTTTTCCCGACGTTACTTGAAGCTGCCATGATAAAACCGACCGAGCAGCAGATCGATGGAAAATCGATACTAGAGCATCTACGTGATATTAAAAAACCAATTAACAGAAGCTACATCGCATGGCATTACCCGCTGGACCAACCTCATTTCCTTGGGGGTACCAGCGCAGGCGCAATTCGCCACGAGCAATGGAAGCTCATTGAGTCTTTCGATTCAAAAAGGGTGGAGCTTTACAACCTGCAACAGGATCTTTCCGAGAAGCATGACCTCAGCAGCGAATACATAACAAAGGCAAAGCTGATGCGTGAGCTTCTTGCTCAGTGGAGGCAATCTATTTCCGCTCGAATACCCTCACGACCCTTCCTAACCTCCGCTAAATCTTTACGATTTGCGGAACATTTCAACGGCTCACACCTGAGTGAACGAATCGTCTATAACCCGAACTGGAAGGTGCAACACGGGATCCTGAAACGACGAACCCTTGATGCAGAAAACACGCGTGTTTTCGTAAAAGACGCAAAGTACCAAGATGCAATCATACGTTTTGACCTCAAATTCTCCGGGGCATCAGACATACGCCTGATGACCGGACATAAGGGTCACTACAACACCGTCCTCCACCTGCATCCTGATCAATTTTTCCTTCAAACCGCGCAGGACAAATCCGTTCCACACTACTCAATGCGACACGGTGAATGTGAGTATTCGTTTGGCACTGATGATTGGCACTCTGTGACGGTGGAATTCCTGGGGGATCAATGTATCGCACATATTGACAACGACCATGTGGTAAGCGCCAAGCATCCGATTATTGATCAAGAGCGTCATTACCTCGCTATCCAAGTTGATGCCGGCGAAGCAGAATTCGATAACTTTCAGTTGTTCGATGCAAGTTCATTACCAGACGATCGGGCGAGACGGTCTGAACTCGAAGCTGCCATGAATCGATTTCCAGTCACGAAAAGCGACGCAGAATCGCTGAAGATACTTGAGTCTAATTGCCATGCACTGCAATTCTTAAATGACCCAAACTACAGGAAACTCGTACAAACAATTGATGAGCTGGATCAACTAAGAGCACAGCAATACCCCGACGCCTTCGTCACTCACAAGAAACGCAAAGAACAAATTAATCAAGCCAGAAAAGATCGACTTCAGTCAGACACGACCTATCGCCTGCTGATCAGGAAATACAACTTGGCAAAGCAGGCTTGTGAACGATGGCTAAAAGAGCAAGAACCGGAGTTTGCCGACACACCCTCAAATCAACGCAAACAAAAGCTGCACGAATACTTCAAGAAGTACGAAAAGCATCGACAATTCATAGAGCTTCAAGAGACCGCCAAAACAATTGAAACCCAAATCCGTGATCGATACCCGCAGGATTATGTTTCAGACGAGGATATTTCCCAAGCAAAAAAGCTGGCATATTCCCAACACAAAGGTGAAACGAATTTCATTCAACTGAATAAGCAACGCAGTGAAGCCTTCAAGAATCGAAAAGAATACTTGTATGAAAAGAATCCTCAACTTCGGGATCTTCAAGAAAGAGTCAAAAGTCTGAATGATCCACGGTAGCTCGAGAGGCACTGCATGATTGTGACTACTGCAAATCGATCCTCAGAATCCTAACAATCACTACATTCATCCCCAGAGAAGTTTCTAGCCGTCACCGTCTCGAAACACATGCTAAGTTCAACCGAGGTCTGCACCGGCTGAACGTGTAAAACAGACTGCGGCGTCAATCACTGCTCCCAAAATGAGATCGCGAGTCGCTCCCTACCTCGCGAAAGATTTCTTGATGACCTCTCAAAAATGAGAGGGAGTTCAATGCTAAGTTGGTTGCAGTACTCATTGGTCAAGGACCGCATGACGATGGGGTGCCGTGTTGTAGCGTCCTGCGCATCTCATGGGAAACAAACCATCTAAATCCAAGCTCACGCAACTCCAAGAGAACTGTCAATTTGTCTTCGAATCCCAGTCCACCGTCTAACCTGAGGCAACTAAGCCTCGTGGTCGTTGCCATTGCATTGGCGATGGTACCGGTGCTGAGTGCATGGGATGATGGCGGTGGACATCGGTGGACTCAAGCAAACGCTTGTAAAGCGTTGATCGCACTCACCGTGATCGGACTTGGCCTCGCATGGAACCGATCAGAGTTTCGTCCGCCTCGGCTCACTCAGCTTGCCATGCTTGCGTGGTTAATCGGTGGTCTTCAATGTGTGCCGCTGCCACCAAGTTTAGTTCAAAACCTGTCTCCGGCCTCCTACGAGGCTTACCGAGAGTGGCTGCCCTCTGAAATCCGAAATGAAGTACAAGAATGGCCCAATGCACCAGGCTACACGGAAGCGAGTCGGGCAATACCGGTCAGTATCGCTCCAAACTTAACACGGCAAGCTCTGTCCTTACCGCTCATCTTCGCCGTCGGCTGCTGGCTCTCTTCGATCTGCTACCATGATCGAAAAGCTGCGTGGATCCTCTTAATCATTCCCGTCATCGCCGGATCCATCTTCTGTTTCTTTGGCTCAGCAGACATGATCCGCCTCAATCGAGACTGGAATGTGGAACTACGAGAGAGACTACTAATTACACCGGTTGGCGCGAATGGCCCATTCGGTCCGTTCATCAATAACAATACATGCATCGGTTACATCAACCTTTGCCTTGGTTGTGTAATGGGTTTGATTTACTCAATCTGGCTTCGAGCGAAATCAAATCAGGCGGCGAAATCCACGAGAATGTGGCTGACGGGTTTAACCGTATTATGCACCGCTGTGATGGTAATGGGTGTTCTGGCGAGCAACTCGCGAGGAGGTTTTTTAGGCACTTGCTTTGCCGCTCTTGTCCTCTCAATTGTCAGCCTACGACGGTTTAAAATTGGATGGTTATTACTGTTCGCCGTAATTGGTTTCGGATCGACACAGATGCTTGATGGATTGGGAATTCGTGAAGAAATGGAGTCCCGGTTATCAACACTTACAGACGGAACGGCCTCAAATGATCCTCGATTGCAAAAATGGGAAGACGGACTCCAAGCCGCCTTCGCACACCTGCCCATGGGATCGGGATTAGGAACCTATCGATATGCTCAACTTCCACACGGAAAAAATGCGATTGAACGCTGGGCGGTCAACGCGGATGGCATGCATGTCGAATGGTTTTTAGAAGGCGGCTTTTGGCTACTGCCAATTGTCTTACTGGGAATCATGATCCTGACACGAGAAACCTTCGTCGTCTTTCGGTCTGTCCAAACCATTCCCATCAACCAAGCTCGTCTAGCACGTGCAACCGCGGTAGCCGCTACATTTTCAATTGCGTCCTTGTTGGTCACACAGTCGTTTGATTTTGGCATCACACATGTCCCGTTGATTCTGACCATTGCTATCGTAGCTGGCGGGATCTCTCATTTTTCCCGAATCCAAACAAACGTTGAATCGGCGTCTGAAGCAAAACAGAATCCATCCATAACGCCGGCTGTCTTCAGTTTTTCTCTTATTACACTAGCCGCTTTGATTTGCGCGGCTTCGGATTTGCATGCCGGTGGCGTTTGGCAAAGGATCATGATTGAGCGCCACGCAGAGCGGAACCTGCCTATCCAAGAACGGTCGATGGATCTTGATGCAACGATCACGCAGGTACAACAGACACTTGTCGATAACCCCATCGATGCAATGGGGCACCGTGTGATGGCCACCCTACTATTGGATCGTCAGCAACTCGTTGGCAGTCAGGCATTGATCGAAGCAGAGGCCGCAGATGCCGACTCCGCAAATCAATGGGTCATGCCAATTAATGTGCGCCGAGCCGTCCACCTGAACAATGTCTCTCCTGAGACCGTCATGCTAAAAAACCAAAACTTGGACCAGTGGCGATTAGCTCGCCAACACGCAGCCTCCTCGCTTGCCCTATCGCCACTTGATGACGCAACACGAGTTTTATTGATTGAAACTGATTTTTTAGATCCCGGTCGATCCGCTGTTTCAGAGGAATTATTAATTCAAGCGGCTAGATTGCGTCCAAAGACCCCAGCAATCATCAAACATCTGTCAATGCTTGCCAAAAGTTTCCCCGGTGAGGAGACAGAAAGTGCAATTCAAAAAATTGAAAAAGAGTATCAGCAGAACGATTAGAATATCAAGTTCACGACACAATAATCCGCAATCTCATCTCAAGATTGAAGCATGAAGAAAAAGACTGGCAACTTACTCGCATCTCTCATCGCCCTGATTGCATGGACGACGATGGGTGGCTTGATCGGCTTTGCAACGGGTTACGTGGTTTACGTTAAACAGACCGCAATTTTTCAATCAAGCGGAACCCTCAACATCACCTCGCTTGATGCGGATTCCAAGCCGGTGAATGCCTCGCAGCAAAATCCCTCAACAGACCTATCATCGGTCATCACCAGCCAGGCAGTGCTCACAAAAGCGGTAAACGACGGTAACCTCGGACGACTGTTTGGAATCACGGGAAAAGATGCCGAAGAGATCGCTCAGAACATTCAAACCGATGGTAGCTTACGTGCAACGAAGGGCCCTACAAGTGATGTAGGCACGACCTACCAGATCGAGTTCCGCGGCCTCACTCCAAGTAGCGCTCAAAAAGCACTGCACGCCATTTGCGATGCAGCGGCAACGTTATTGTCAGAGGGTGGTGATACTGATCAGTGGCAGGAGGCAATCCAACTTCTCACGGAAGTAAGAGCAGAGATTGAACAACGAATCGACCGACTGGAGCAACAACGCACACAGATTTCCCCTGAGGTTACGTCCGTCAAACTGAATGGATCAAAGATTTCTGAACTTGCGGTTCAGTATGAAAACCTACAACGACAGGTCACCGAACTCGATTCTCTTCGCTCAGGAGTCAGCGAAAAACTACGACACGTAGAAACATTGATTCAAGAAGGTGGATCAATCGATGCCGTCTTAACAAGTCTCAATCTTCCAGTGACCCGTGTGCCCACTCAGAGGATGGAACGATCACCGCCTGCTAAAGAGGACAAGCCGAATGATGCGGAGCAACAAATAGCGATCGCCAAACGGAATCAGGCCGAGCAAGAGATCCGGATCAAAATGAAACCCTTTCTGATTGAGTTGGATAAGCTGCGGGAGCGTTATGGAGAGAAACATCCAAAAGTGGTTTTCAAGAAATCAGAAATTGAAGTTTTCCAGAGGCAAATTGATGCTTTAGGACCGGTTCCGTCAACGAGTACAACTGGGGTCGATCCTGACAACTCGGATCAAGTTGATAATTCCACACAGCGTCCTAACCAAGAGTCGTTGAAGGAAATCGAATCCAACGATAATTCCAATATTGAAGATCCAGAAGCCGATCCCCCGAGCAACGGAGAAAAAGTTGCGTCGGCATTGAGAGCACTGAGAGCCGAGAAAAAACAGCTGGATAGCGAATATGCAGAATTGAAGGGGAGCCTTGAGGAGCTCGCGTCACGAATTAGCAAAGAGGACCTCAACATGATCGAGTATCAACGTCTAACGGATGCCTTAGCAACCCAGCATCAATTACTTCAGCAAACCGTATCACGATTAACGAAACTGCCGCAGCATTCTCCTTTCAATGGAAGAGTCGTCTCCGTAATCAACCAGCCCACCCCGGGGGTTCAAGTCAGTCCAATTTTGAGACCGATTCTACAAACGAGTGTTGGAGCAGGACTGCTGGCGGGTCTTGGCTTGTTCGTTTTGGTCCTCGTTGCATCACTGATGACATCCGACTTGCCCAACGAGGAGACCGAATAATCGGTACAACCGACCTTAGTTTTCTATTCCCTTCAACCTGCGATTCGATCTTTTTTTGTTCATTCGTTAACGATAAATCATTCGACGATACCTAGGCCCGTAAATAGCATCGCGAGAGTTAAATGTACGAAATCTATATTTCTCGGGAATGCCATGCGTGGAATCAAGTCAATAGTCGCCGCTTCGATAATCGGGTTGTGCTTCAGCCAAATTGATCGAGTATCCGCAGAGAATGGCTTAACAAAGGCCACCGTGGCGCAGTGGATTCAACCTGCTGAGACTGGACTTTTTGAGTGCCAGGTCATCCTCCCTCCCCATCTTGGGAAACCGACCGGCTTGAGCAACGCAACCGTCGTTGTGACCGGAACGAACGCGAGAAAGGCAGAAGCGGTCACCGATGAACAGGGAATTGCAAAAATCCCCGGGATCACCCCAGGAGATTACACCCTCACCGTTTGGGCCGAGGGATATGTCGCTTGGCAGTCATTACACGTGATCGGAATGGACGATGAACGATTCGGAAAACTGCCGAACCAAGCGGTCGTCACTCCTGCGATTGTCTCGCTAGAGCTGTTCGCACAAATCGTGGATCCATACGTTTCCTCAGTGCCAAAACTCAATTCTGATACGGAAGAAGAATCAAGCAACCCTGCGGCACAGCAGATCAAGGGCGTCACAATCCCAGAGGTGTTCATGCGCAATGGTGGCATGGAGGGCCAAGTGGTTGCTCCGTTCCTTAGCAGGGAAAACGTTGACGAGCACAAAGAATTAAACGCAGTGGAAAACCATTTGGTATTTCTCATCGACAAAGACGAGAACCTTCATCAGACCGTAACCGATGAGGAAGGGCAGTTCTTCGTTCAGAATCTCTCTGCGGGGATCTACTCAGTGATTATTGTTGGCCGTGGTGGCATTGGAGCAAGCAGCGTGGATCTGCTTGACCCCGCATCCAACTCAACATCCCTCCTCTCGACAACTGATGGAAAACGGTTCGTCACAACACTAGAGCCAGAGGATAGCTTTACAATCGAAATCACTCCAGACTACGAGAACCTCAGTGTTCTCGCGTTCGCTGAACAAGGTGCGGCACCGACGAGCTCAGCCTCAGCCGGAGGAGGAAACTTAATCGGTGCTGCTCTTCTCGGCACTGCCGCAGCGGTAGGCACAAGTGCCTACACTACATCAACTGCAGACAGTGAATCCACCGATCCCGGAGGGATCTAAACCAATCGAGCTCCCGGTGGGATTCATACCAGTCGAGCATTTATACAATCTCCCTCGAAACGAATGGATCAAATCGCTCAACCGCCTTCGCAAGCACTGGCGACGGTTGCCGTGCCCCATAAACCATCGTTTAGCAGAGGGGTGTCTTAGGACGCCGATTGACGTGGTATTGTGATTAACCACCAGCTCTTTACCTCACTACATATGCAGTGAGAGCAATTGAATCGAGTGTCAAAACTTACATGCGGTAAGTGCGGGAGAAGTTGCACCCCTCAATTCACTCTCATAATGAGCGCAGGGCCACCTCATTCTCCCGTCGATCACCATCAGTTGCATTGAACTCTGCGAGGAAAGTGGTTGACTCCCACGTGGATGATGCAGCCGCTACATAGAAGTCTTTGTCAGACAATTACCACCTCGCGAAGAAACCATCCCAAGGAAGGTAAAAAGCTGCGACTGAGACAACTGTTTACGAGCATGTAGAATACTATCGAAATTCTTGGTTGATCAGCGTAACCGTGCCGAAGTAACAACGTTTTTGTTATTCAACATCATTGATCAACCGTCCTGAGAAAACGCAAACACTTGCAATTCCGTATCTCTACTTATCTGATCACCGGTATGCCGATTGCCATTATGAGATAGGATGAGGGTGTCCATATTTAAGTGAAAACAAAACCAAAAGATCAACGGATCTGACTGCCGCAGTAAAATGGTCGAACCCAGCGAAAAACCAAAGCGAAAAGCATCCGTGGTTGCGGGGTTTCTCTTTCTCTTTGGTGCTACTTGGTTTTGGTTTTTTACAGGAGACATGCTGGAAATCTCTAGCTGGGTCAACCGGGAGCACGAGCTAAGACTATTACTGCAAAACCAACCGTACCTTGTTTATGCGAGTGCTTTTAGTGTCTATGCAATCGCAACAGGATTATCGATCCCGGGAGCTGCAATCCTGAGCCTTGTACTCGGCTGGTACCTCGGTTTTTCTCGAGGATTGATTCTGGTTAGTTTCGCATCCACCACGGGCGCATCACTCGCTTTCCTCTCAAGTCGCTACCTATTACGCGAGCGCATTCTAAACAGGTACGGGAAGAGGCTTCAGATCATCAATGAACACTTGGAACGAGAGGGTTCGTTCTATCTATTCACACTTCGCCTTATACCCGCCATCCCATTTTTTTTGATTAACCTATTAATGGGTTTAACCCCAATGCGGATACGTACTTTTTGGTGGGTGAGCCAGATTGGTATGCTTCCGGGTACAATTGCGTACATTTACGCGGGATCCAATTTACCGGATCTCAAAACCCTTACTCAACCGGATCGACCATCAATCCTGACACCTGAACTTGTGGGTGGCTTTGTCATCATCGGACTTTTACCCTGGCTTGCGAAGTCAGTATTGTCAAAAATCCGTCAATCCAAATCGTAAAGATCAGGCGGCAGTGATACGAGTTATGATCAAAATAATACGCTGCAGAACTGCCTCAAACAGACACATCTGTTGATAAGAACCGTGCCAAATGGATAACGCCGCTGAAGATCCAAATCCTCGCAATCCACTTCACGCGTCCGCGCCGGGTGTAGAGTCGGACGCACGCTGGAAATCCAATGTTCGGGGAAAAAAAACAAACTCAACGCAGCATACCGGCACCTACAACCTAGTTGTTGTTGGCGGTGGTCCCGCGGGCTTGGTTGCTGCTGCTGGAGCAGCAGGACTGGGAGCAAAGGTTGCACTGATCGAGGCCGATAAATTGGGAGGCGACTGCTTAAACGCAGGGTGTGTCCCGTCAAAATCACTCTTACATGCAGCGAGAAAACATCACGCATTTCAGCTGGTTTCATCCGGCAGCTCCGACCAGCAAGAATCACTCCGGTTTAATGCCGTCATGGATCAGCTAAAACAGACGCGAGCTGATCTTAGTGAACATGATGCAGTCGATCGATTCCGAAAGATGGGTGTTGATGTATTCCTCGGTCATGGAACTTTCAACAGTGCCAGAACAATCCTAGTTGATGAGACAATGATCTCTTTCAAAAAAGCGATTGTTGCCACTGGCGCACGCGCAACACCCCTCACGCTGCCTGGCATTGAAGAGATTAAAATTCAGACCAATGAAAGCATTTTCAAGCTTGAGACACTCCCAGAGCATCTAGCCATTATCGGAGGCGGAGCGATTGGCTGTGAAATGGCGCAGGCATTCACACGACTTGGATCGCGGGTCACGCAAATCGAGAAATCAGACCGTCTTCTTCAGCAAGAAGACCCAGATGCATCCAAGATCATGCAGGAGAGCCTAGAACAAGAGGGAGTTCGAGTACGAACCAACTGCAGCGTTAAGTCGGTAACCGGGAACCAAAGTCTCAAAGAGCTACTACTGATTACCGAGGAAGGGGAACAGAAAGTCACAGCGGACGAAGTTCTGGTGTGCATTGGACGAACTCCGAATGTCGAGAACCTGGGACTCGATGCTGCCGGAGTTCAGTTTGATCATCGAACTGGAATTCAAGTGAATGATTTCCTCCAAACCACCAACCCAAGAGTATATGCAGCTGGCGATGTTGCAACGACAAATCGATACACCCATGCTGCGGACTTCATGGCAAGGATTGTCATTCAAAATGCATTATTCATGGGAAGAAGCCGTTACAGCTCGCTGGTGATACCTCGGTGCACATACACCACGCCGGAAATCGCACACGTAGGAATCAGTGCTGCACAGGCAAAGCGAGAAAGCTCACGCGTAACCACTTACACAATGCCGTTTGATCAAGTGGATCGAACGTTCATTGATCAAGAAAGAAATGGATTTGTGCGAATACACGTCCGGAAAGGGACTGACAAAATCCTTGGGGCGACGATCGTTAATTCAAATGCTGGTGAATTGATCAGTAGCATTACACTCGCAATGACGAATCAGATAGGACTTAAAAAAATCGCGTCAACCATTGTCCCCTACCCGACACGGTCAGATGCAATTAGAAAAATCGGAGACTTATATAATCGCTCTCGATTAACCCCTAAAGTCAAATCACTCTTCGAACGCTGGCTGCGCTGGACCCGTTAACCACTACCGACGCCTCAAGCCGTTTAGGCGCTCACCCCATCATCGCGCCCGACATCATTTTCGCTCATCGCTTTCTGGTCAAACCGTCTTAGATGACTCAAAGAAAAACCCTAGGAAGCTTTTGCTCCCTCTTGTCTCAAGCAATCATCAAGTGGAACCTGCATCGCATTAGCCATCGCGTTCGTCTGACTGGCCATTGCTACGACCTCGAGAAACTCAGAATACATCTCGTTCGTCATGCCACGCTGCTTTGCAGCTGCAGTGTGACTGTGGATACAGTATTCGCAATTATTTGAAATCGACACAGCAACATAAATCAATTCCTTAACAAGAGGGTCCAATGCACCTGGCTTCATCACCTGCTGCAAACGTTCCCATGTCTCTCTTGCCTGCCTTGGATGATTCGCTAGAACACGCCAGAAATGATTCACATAATCCGTCTTTCTGGTCGTTCGAATCTCATCAAAAAGCGAGGCAACACTCTCATCTAAATCATTATCGTTTAAAACTGGCAGAGTAGACATAATGGCTCCGTGTTGATTCGAGTAAGATCTCTCAGTTCTTTGATTTCCAAATCCCATCGCCTAGGATCCTAGCGGGGATTATCTCTTTCTGAAAATCACCTCTTTGTGACGCACCATAAAAAACAGTCCAATGATCTCAAAAAGGATGAAACATCAGGGACGAATTGAAAAGAACCTTGAGGCGTCACACCAAGGATACCTATCAAACACCGCGAATCTGAATACCCGCAACCGCATAGGGTTGCCCTGAGAAAAATAAAAATCAACTGTCTCACAGAGTACCGTCTCAATCGTTGAAACCTGATGCTTGCGATGGTTTATCTACTTGTTGGAACCCGCATCATCCCCAAGTTCCTGTAAAAGTTCCTTAGCCTCTTGAAGGCGGCGTTTCCTGTCCAAGTCACGAAGAGCTTGCATGACCTTGCCGCGATCAGAACGTGTTATTGGTAGGATCACATCATCACCAAGTACGCCGAGTGGAGTCTCCTCCATGAGCCAGTCATCACTTCGCTGCGTCGCAAAGGGAAGATCCTTATGACCGGTGGCCTGCAGATTTGCTAATGGGTTCCGACCCCACGCGTAACGAAAATGAACTGGTTTTTCGACCATGGAACTTCGCAGTATTAAACGACGACGATCATATTGCATCTGGCCTCGGTCATTTTTTCCGCGTTCCGCATACTCGGCTTCTGCTGGGTGAAAACAACGCATCTCCCCGGAGATGGCAAAACCTCGAATTGCTCCATCCAAGGGATCGCCGACTTCACGATCAAAAGCGAGTTCAATCGCTCCCTCGATCGGCGTCATGCTAATCAGCATCGGCGGTTTCCACTCTACATTTCTGTCGAATCCATACTCGGTAGCTAATGCCCATCGAGCAATCCTTTCTCCCGCAGGCAACTTCAACTGCGGATGATACCAGCGCCGACGCAAGTCAAAGGTACTGACGAATCCGATATTCTCATCTCCCGATTGATAGAAATCGAGAAAGGTTTCGTATTGAACAGCACGAATATCAATTCCCCCATTGAACATTTTCTCACTGTAGTTATCCAACGTTTGTGGGTACCCATCGGTACACAAAGATAAGATACCGAAAGGCATTTGAGGGTCACCAAAAGTTTCACGCCATGCTCTGATCATTTCAGGAAAGACTTCTTTGTAGAGTCGCATCCCCAACGTTCCATCAAAAGCGTTGTTATACCCTTGATGAAAGATTGCTCCCTTAATCGACAAACCTTTTAGCGGCGAGATCATGCCTGCATAGCAATGCCCCGGGTAGTTGTGGTTACCAATGGGACCCGGGCGCAAATCATTGGGAGGAGACTTTCGATCCTCCGGAATCTCCTTACCTTCCTCTACCTGACGCTTCAACCAAACTTGATGCTGTTCAATCCGTTTGGACAAATCAGCTTTCGCGTCCCACTGACGTGCTGAGTCTTCAAATTCGCTTAGTTTTGCTCGTGTCACCGAGCCCTCAATTTTTTTCAGGACAGACATGGGAGTCCACGTCTCAACGGTCGTACCTCCCCTCGATGCATCAATGACACCAATCGGGACCCGAGACGCTTGATGAAGTCTTCGAGCAAAAACAAATCCAATGGCCGATAATTCCTTTGCTATCTCGGGAGTACACGCATTCCAATCACCTTTCCTAAAATGTCGTTTCGACCAATCACTCCACTGATGCAATCGAGGAAAACTGAGGTGCTGCTTGGGTCCCTGTGCATAAGGAACCGTCAAAACTCGGATTAGTGGATAGTTCGCCGAAATGATCTCAAGCGATCCATTCTCGACTTTGGCAAGTTCAAACTCCATATTGCTTTGCCCACCAAGAATCCAGACGTCGCCGATCAAAATGTCACTCAGTGTTATTTCCACGTCACCGCTTCTGACTGTCAGTCTTTGACCTTTAGAATTGGCTGGCATCGGGGGAAATTCGATGACCCAACGACGATCAGCAGCGATCCGGCTAGAGCCCATGGCTCCAGAAAACGCTGCTGTTACTTCAGCTCCAGGATCACCCCAACCCCAAATAGAAATCGACTTATCTCTCTGCAAAACCATTCCAGTTTGAAACAGGTTACTTACACAGAAACCATCCCCAATCGCTTCAACATCTACCACATCCTCTCGAGGCAATTCTTGAGCATTACAGGCGATTGAAACTGACCAGAACGCGCTCATGCAAATTGCCAACGACATCCATAAAAGCAAACGCATTTCTCTTCTCTCATATTAGGAATGGTTTTTCGTCACATTGAAATGATAACGTCTATTACAATGCTCGACGGCTGCTAACTCTTGACAAATGAGACAGTGGCAATCCGTAAACTCTCAAGTTTTCCGTGAATTCAACCATTCATCATCTAATCCCAGCACTCAAATCCACCCGCAAGATCCATGTGGTTACACCTACGCGAGCGAACAAGAATGATCACGACCCTCGTCGTGATTTTGTCGTTATATCAGACAGCGATTGGCGACAAACTCAAATCGTCACCCGTAACAATGCCAATTCAAGGAATCTGTGCGCATCGTGGCGCGAGCACCACCCATCCCGAAAACACCCTTCCTGCCTTTGAGGAAGCGATTCGAATTGGAGTCCAGATGATTGAATTCGATGTTGCCCTAACCCGTGACAAAAAAATTGTTCTCATGCATGACAGCACCATCGACCGAACAACAAACGGCACCGGAAAAGTCGGCGATCATGACCTCTCCGAATTAAAATTACTTGATGCTGGCAGCTACAAAGGGCAAGCATTCAAAGGGACAAAGATTCCGACACTTAGCGAAGCATTATCCATTATGCCAACGAACATCTGGCTCAACGTTCACCTAAAAGGCAGTGAGGAACTTGCCCGTGAAACGGCAAGAATTATCCAACAAGAAAATCGCACTCACCAGTGCTTCCTTGCTTGCAGTGAGAAAGCAATCAATGCGGCCAGGAAAGCCTTCCCGGGAATCAAGCATTGCAACATGGACCGCCAAGCAAACACTCCTGATTATGTTCATCAGACGATTGAGATGGGCTCTGAGTTTATTCAATTACTCGGCGGGAATCATGCCGATCCAAAAAATGTCAAAAATGCGAAACGCCATCAAATAATGGTTAATTATTGCTGCACTAACTCCGCAGAGGTCCTTCGGAAACTCATTGAATCCGGCGTTCAGTTTCCCCTCGTTGATGATGTACACGGCATGATGAAAGAAGCTGTATCCATTGGAATTCCTAAACTAAAACCCGTCTATCGTTAGCCAACGCAGTCGGTTAGATCGAACCACCGCATCTCGAACAACGTTCCATTTTCGCAAACCACGCGTCCGCCTCAACCGAGCGACTCACGACGATTTCCATCACTCTTCTTCCGATAGTTGCAGCTGTGCGAGTGCTTTGCGAACCGTCCCAAAGTCGCCTCCTTCGATTGCTTCGCGAAGTTCGTCCGAAAAACGTTCAGTCAATCGCTGAGGATTGCCATGAAGCTCCAAGATCTTTCTCGGCAGTTGAAGATCATCAGGATCAAATTCCAATGCTGGTTTGAACCGTGAACGAATGAAATCTTGAATATTTTCCAGATCTCGGTAACCGTACTCGACACTGGGTTCAATTTGAGTTCCTTCACCCCAGTCATTCCAAGTTGCGATCTGGATTAAACGTGTTTTTGGATTCAAACACTTTTGCAATGTCTGTTTAAGTGTGTTCCCCGATCGATCTGGTATTACGGGAAAGCTATCTCTAACGCCGGCGATCTTGTAGACATCATCGAACCGAGGGTATGCAACCGGGATCAACGAATCCCACTGAGTCGACTGCTCGAGGAATCGATCATATTGGGCCATCCCCTCTGAGGGCGAAGGCCAATTAAAAGCTCCTTCTGCACCCTGTCGTCGATAATCTTGACTGTAGTAGAGAACAGGTTCAGAGATCCGCTTGATACATCGAGTCCAATCCTGTGGACTCAGACCATCATGGCCAAAAGAAAGCAAGACAGGTCGTTGGTCAAACCGAACGTAACTTGGTGATCGAAACCAATAGCGACTTAGCCAATTTATTTCGTGAACAGCATGGCCCACCGCATCTTTTTTATCTAGTTTTCCATCATTGATCAGCGCTGAGATTGTCTGATCTTCGTAACAAATAATGAACTTCATCTTCAAGCGTTCGCACTCTTCCAACAACCTGGTGGTATTCCGGTGGAGGAGTGCGTAATCGCGAAAATTCGTCAATCCATACCAGTCAACAATTACGCCATCGATTCCTGCGAATTTCATTAACAGCAAGTGATACTGTAAAACTTCCCGATCACCGGAATCGTAAGGACCGATGATTGGATAAAACTTTGAGGCGATCGAACTTCTTTCATTGATCACCTGATCAGGATCAAAATGATTCATCGTCCAATGCCAACCCCATTGTTCGCTGAACGGCTTTGATTGAAACCATGGCATATAATGGGCCATGACCAAGGGCTTCACGGTCGCCCCCTCGCCGCTGACTTGGTGTTTCAAAGGGTCTTTAGTTGCGACCGATGGAATCTGAGCAGTGACACTTGCCGGCAGGTTGCAAAAACACAGCGCTGCGAAGAACTGAACACCAATCCATACGCAATTCATCAATATCCTTCCCGTCATCATCAAACGTTTTCTTCCGTTACCGACTCGAATCGTCAATCACAAGTTTTTTTCAGACAAATAAAACTAGCCATGCATTTGGAATGCCTCGAGCAGAGATTGTATGCAACACTGCAACTCACTGGAATTTCGTTGCTGAATTGCGGATAACTGGAGCAATGTTGTCCGCTTCCCCGTAAGAAACAGTCTCCAATCACCGATGAGGCATACACAAAGTGTCCTAGACGCTGGACAATTATCATCGATTACTTCGGGGGGTGTGCACATCAGCCGAGGAGCTGGCCTCAGAAAGCATTACAACCTTTCTCGTTATTTTTTTAATAGAATCATCGGCCGAACACGGACCAAAACGGGATAATTGCCTGTCATGAATGAAACTCAAACATCTTTTGAACTGACCGAGGCGAAGTTCCTTCGCCTCTTCGTCAAGCATGAGCCAACGCTTCGAGTCTACGCGAGAAGCATCGTTCCAGACTGGAGCCTAGTGGATGAGGCAATGCAGGAAGCGAGTGTGGTGATGTGGCAAAAACGAAAACAGCTCCGAGAAGAAGACGGATTTGCGCCATGGGCAAAAGTCATCCTACGCTTCAAATGCCTTCGCCAAATAGAAAAGTTACGTCTTGAGCGCCCCATACTCAGTGACGCAATGATTGCCACACTGGCCAGTCGTGGCGAGGAAAAAGGACAAGAGATTGACGTAGAGAAGGCGGAAGCATTTCAGGAATGCTTTGCACAGCTTTCTGCCGAGCATCAGCAACTTTTACTCGCGCCCCATACGCAGGATTTATCTGTCACCCGCATTGCGGCCGCAAAAAACCGAACGGTTAACTCGCTATACAAAGCAATGGGCCGATTGCGAAAGAAGCTTTCCAGTTGCATTCGCCACCGCCTATTGGTGGAGACGACCTAATGAATGATCACAATGACTTAATCACCAGGTACTTAGTCGGAGTCGCTTCACCTGAGGAAGTTGATGCTCTAGAGGCTGAACTTGCAAAAAGTCCGGATTTGCAGGATCAATACCTTCATGAAGTAGAAATTGACTGCTACCTGAAACAAGAGACGATACGGGCTTCTGAGTTCTCCACTTCACAACCTCAAACGCAGGAAATAAACACAGTCGTACTCAACAGCAGGAATAGTCTCACACTCAATTGGCCTGTAACGATAGCGGCAACGGTTATCGGCATGATCGTATCGGCAGCCCTTCTGCTGGAGGGTGACAATCAATCCAGATTGGCAACTCCTTCACTGGGCGAGGTGCAATTCGCTCAAATGAGCTCTGAAGTCGACATCTTCAAGTCAGCAGCGACCGGTGATTTGGTGTCACTGAAATACTTGATTAAAAAGGGTACGCTGATCAACGCAACCAACCAAGATGGTTTGTCGCCACTTCATCTCTCCGTGCTATACGGCCATCGAGACGTTGCGGTTCTTTTGATCGAGCAAGGAGCTTCGTTACAACAAAAAGATAAACTGGGCAATACAGCGCTTCACATGGCAGCATTCCTGGGGCGATGGGTGATTGTCGAGGAATTACTGGATGCAGGTAGTGATCCCAGAATTAGAAACAAAGATGGATTCAACACAGATGACTTAGTCGCTCTGAATTGGAATCCAAATCTTGAAAGGTATTATGGCTACCTCGAACAAATCTTTGGCTTTGAATTGAACTACGAAGAAATCCGACAGGTTAGACCCCTGATTCGCGCAACCATCAGTCGCTACATGAATGAATCGGACGGATCCTATGAGTCTGATCCAGCATCATTCTTTGTGACCACCACAGCGCAGTTGCTTGGTAAGACACTTGCACCATCCAATTCAAACGACACCATTCCCGGTTTTTCACCACCCAGTCTTGCCCAAGCTGCAATGACAGGAAATTTCCTCAGTTCCTCTCTTGCTCGTGTTATCCCGACTCGAAAAACGGGTACACCGCCCACCGTTAGCCTCTCACAGGCTGCCAGGACCGGAAATATTGCTGCGGTTGAACAACACATTGAAGCCGGCAGTGACCTGAACGTTGAGAATGAGTTCGATGGTTGCACGCCAGTAATCCTCGCAGCAGCGTGTGGACACACTGATGTGGTAAGAAAACTTGTCGAAGCAGGAGCGGACCTCACCAAGACCAACAATCAACAACACACTGCACTACACGCAGCATCATTTTTCTGTCGAATCGAAATTGTTGAGTTTTTAATCAACTCAAAAATTGATCTTACGCAAGTCAACAACAAGGGGGAAACCGCTTTGAATATTGTTGAGCAGCCAATGACTGCCGAGTTACGGTCTGTCTATCAATATGTCTACGGAATGATGAAACTCGAATGCGATCTCAAGAAGATTGAAAAAGACCGATCCCAGGTTGCGTCAATTCTTGCCGAGAAGCTTCCTTAATACGCGAAACCTCATTGTCTCATTTTCTTCTACCGCCATGCGACGGTGACTTGAGATACGGAGGACACACATTCGGCGGTACATTCGATCAGTGCTGAGGCACTACTTCGAGGATCGAATCGATGCGAGATAAGTCCTGAATCGCTTCACCACGGGACTGTATTCCGGAATCGAGACTAAATTCGTCCACTCCGCGGCGTCGTCTGTTAAATCGTATAATTCCTCGCTTCCATCAGCGTACTGAATAAAACGAAACTGGTGATCACGTAAACTAAAGTTCCCTTCATCAAAAAGTGACAAAGAAAAGCGATCCTTACTGTTTGATGAAGTATCTTGAAGTAAGGGCACAAGGGATTGCCCATCTAACTGGCGACCAACCTCAATCTCACACAACTCACAGAGGGTTGGAAACAGGTCAATGAGGTTCACGGGTTCGGAGCACACACTTCCCGCATCGATCTTTTCCAGCCCATGATTCGCCGGCGGGACGATAATCAAAGGCACCCTGGTTGACCGCTCCCAACCGGTCCATTTACCCCAGTGCTCTTTCTCTCCAAGATGCCATCCATGATCCGAAAAAAGAACAACGATCGTATTTTCGGATAAACCATTCACTTCCAGTGAATTGAAAAGGCGACCAATTTGCTGATCAATAAAGGTTGTACAAGCCAGGTAAGCTTTCACCGCATCGGACCATTGATTGTGCTTCAATACTGTCGAATGAAGCCCTGCCGTGACCGCCTCAATCGCCCACTTCTTTCCCAGCTCACCAACGTCCTCGAGATCGCTCCCCAAAGTTGCCGGTAGCACCACTTCCACATCTTCAAATCGCTTGAAGTATTTGTCGGGCGCGAAGAGTGGAATATGAGGACGATAAAATCCAACCCCCAACAAAAACGGAATATCTTTACTGCTTGACTCTAATTTCTGAATCGCCCAATTAGTGATCTGAGTGTCTCCCATTTCCTCGTCACCAATCGCCAATCCACCCCAGTCAAATGATTCTGGTTCGTTTGTACCCGGGTTGCGGTCCGACGGCATTTGATTCAGAGGGAATTGAATTGAGTCACCGCTTGGCAACTCTAACTGGTGAATGGGATTGTCAGTTCCCTTCGATGGCTGCTCTGATTTCGTGTATCGCAACAGTTGCTTCGTAAACGGACTCCAACGCTGTTCAGGATTAAAGGAATCCTGAAACATCAAGCGATTTGCGGTGCCGCTTGAATGCATCAGCTTTCCCGTCCCAAAGGTTTGATAACCATTCCGGCTAAACAGGCGGGGGAACACCTCCATCTCTGGATGCTGATCAAACAAACGCTTGCTTTTATTGTTCCATACCCCCGTCTCCCACGGCCACCTCCCAGAGAAAATCGCGGCTCGGGATGGATTACAAGCGGTTGCGGGACAGTGCGCATTGGAGAATAAAACCCCACGCTTGGCCAACTTATCAATATTCGGAGTCAGAGCCTGTGGGTGGCCTCCAAGACAACCAACCCAATCGTTAAGGTCATCTATTGCAATCAGCAATAGATTGAGCGGTTTTTTTCTGCCATCCGTTGAGCGGGTATTTTGATCATTCCCCTGCGCGAGATAAAAATCACTAAAAACAAAGATGAGCATCAACGAAAGTGCAGATAGCCAATTTGTTTTTGCTGTCAACATCCGAGTCTCCGTTTGGTCAAAAAACCGTGACTCAAGCGTTCACGACTCTCCAACTGAAAACAACCGTAAAAAAAGACAGCTCGAGGCCACGTAACGCTCGAGCTGTCTTGAATGAATACTCACTAATGCAAAACCCTGCTATCTCTTCCTAACCTCAATGACGTATTTCATCAGATCATCAAAATCTTGACGAGTCTTTAGCTGCTTAGCCAAACCAGCTGGCATGATAGAAGTACGAGATTGCAGAACGTCATCAATGTCATCTGAAGGGATCTTGATGGGTTCGGTCTGAGCAAGATTCCGCAACACAAGCTCATCATCATTCTCCGAAACTCGAATACCGGTCAAGATTTTTCCATCCACGGTGACAACGGAAACCTGGGCAAACCCCTTATCAATCCTCTTTGAAGGACGAAGCACGGAATCAACGAGCTCCTGTGGAGTCAAAACCGTTTTGAGATCCGCAAGGTTGGGACCCAAGGCCGCAGCAGCACCAGCAGGCGGGTTGTGACAGGCAAAGCATGCAGCCGCCGACTCATAAAAGACCTTCTTTCCCCGATCAAAGTCACCTCGCTCCATTGCGAGCTTTGCGAGATCAGCTGAATTTGCCGCAAGCAATTCATTCTCTAATGCTTCGTTTGAGAAACCCTCAGGATCAATCCCAATGTCTTTCAACATCAACTCTGCTTCCAACGGATGATCTGCAAGTAACTCATCGGGGGTCCAGAAAGTTGTACGCTCAGAGGTTTTCGCGCGAACCATCTTCACCGTTTCCGGGGATATCACTGATGCACTGTTACCCCAGGTATTTCTAACAAAGGTCAAGACCGCAGCAACTTCTTCATCATTGAGCAGATTCTTGAACGCCGTCATCGGAGGAACACCTCTCGCGGGATCATAGGTTTTTCCGTTAACCTGCAGCTTGCCCCATAATCCATGCAGGGCCATCTTTACCAACCTCTCTTCGCTACCGTTCACCCAAGCACTTCCAACCAGCGAGGGATAAACCAAACCATTGCCTTTTCCGTTGGGCAGATGACAGGTCGCACAATGCGATTCACGTTGATAGATCGTTGATCCTAACTCATAAATCTTTTGATCATCCGGACTCAGTCTCTTCGGTATTTCATACTTCACCAGTTCAATCTCTGCCGGGGCAGCGAAGCCACTAGCACCGGTTGCATCAACATTGAACCAGAAGTGCTTAACGGTGCTTGCAGCAAGTGCTGCATGCTTTACGGTTGAGTTCAACAGCTTATTGAGCAACTCCTCATCTTTTACGTTGTGCTGCTGATGCAACCACAAGGCCTCCAATAAATGATGTGCTTCTAACTCATCATTAGGATCGAAGTCAGCAGCCCACTTCTTTGCTGCCGCAACCACAGCTTTAGAATCACGTTCACTTAGTTCAACGCGGGTTCGGTGACGAATCCCATTGATGGGGTGCTTAAGGTTCTCAAGCAAATTTTCAATCGATTCGCCATCGATGGAAACAGGCTTTTGCAGGGGTCGGTTCTTCATTGAAACCCGAACAATACGCCCGTGCTTGTGATCACGATTGGGGTCACGAATATTGTGTTGCATATGACCAATAATGACATTTTGCCAGTCAGAAACATAAAGAGCTCCGTCTTCACCGATGACGGCGTCAGTCGGGCGAAAATTTCGATCCTGGCTATTCAGCAATTCGACACCGGGGGTGCCCCATACTTCACCAAATCGTCGATTCGCGTTTCCACCTTCGTTGCCGCCAACGATATCGATGTCCACAGCAGCAACGAGCTTGTCACCATTGAAGAATTCAATTTTTCCATTATCGAAGCGACTTTCGAAACCTCGGCGGTTCCAGACACGAAACTCAGACACCTTAAGCGGTTGTTTGAATTCACCACTCATCCAAGGATTTGCCTGGGAACTTGTGTGAGCAAAATTATCCTTGTTTCCATCAACTAAAAGATTCGCTGGAAACTGACCACCGTTGTAATCACTGGACAAGCTCATTGAGGCAGTGCTTGCAACATTCTTGCCACCACTGACAACTTCAACCTCCGAGATGTTCATTTGCTGAGTACCCTTCACGCTCAGCTTGAACTTTGTGATCACTGATTCTTTCAACGCAGGATGATTGACAGTGATCAATCCCCCGTTGTTAGTGATTGAGACATTTTTGTCATCCTTCTGCTTTTCATCTTTCTCCTGCTCATCACCCTCTCGATCCAGATCGTATTGCTTGACTCCGAGAAATCCAATCGTGTTACAGATCAGAAAATCCTGCTGCAACTCTTCAGGAAAATGCTCGGATGAGAGAATTTCATTCGCTGACACGGGCCGAAAGTCTTTTTTAAGAAGCTCATGCATTTTGAAGCCATTACCTTCTGGCCGAACTTGATAGCTTCGTCCTCCAGTTCCGTCATTGGCATAACAGTAGCCCCAATAATCAAAACTCGTTCCGTGCGGGTTGGGGGAATTTCCGGCATGCGGTGTAATCACAAAGGTCCGAGGATCGAATCGGTACATCCCAGAGGCGCCAATATTCAAGTTTGGCTTCCATGGTGTTTCATGGTTATGGACCAAGAAAATACCACTTTGCCAATAGATCCCACCGTCCGGCCCATACACGAGGTTATTTGCCGCGTGATGCGTATCGGAGGTTCCGAGACCTTGTAGCATCACAATCCTCTCATCTGCGACATCGTCACCATCGGTGTCTCGCAAGAACAGGAGATCTGGACCGGAGGTAACAAGCACTCCACCACCCCAAAACTCGAAGCCCAACGGGTTGTGGACGTGTGCAAAAATCTTACGACGATCGGCTACACCGTCTCGGTCCGTATCCTCCAAGATCATCAAGGAGTCATTCATCTCCTTGAGTGGCTCCCACTTTGGATAGGTGTTCCAACATGCTGCCCAGAGGCGACCCCGATTGTCCACTTGCATTTGCACAGGATTAGCTAAGTCTGGAAACATCTCCTCAGAAGCAAACACATTGATTTGATACCCCTCCGGAACCGTAATCTTCGCAATGCTTTCTTCCGGACTCAGGTATTCAACAGTACCCTCTTTGTCTTTACTTGAACTTCGACTGCCACCACCAACATTGGATATCACCTTGATTGGATCAGGTACGTTACTGTCGTCTGCTTGAAGGGACTGACCCGCAGCGGAGGCCCAGATCACGGGATCACGGTTTGAAGTCATTACGTCCAGCATTGTCAGTTCATGCTTGAGCACTTCAGCATTACTCTGGCCATCAACAAAGGTCAGAGTTGAGCGACCACCCCAGATATCATTTCCATCTGTAGCACGATAACGATTGTGCCAGTGCCAGTTCTTATCTTTTACCGCCTCATACAACCTGCCAACACTGGTGCTGGCCGGCGCGTCCTTGCTTAGAAGGCCCTGACTAATGATCCCAGCCAACTCACGATAACCTTCGCCAGAAAGATGAATGCCGTTTAATGTGAACTGCTGAGAGCTACTTGCAAAAAGCTGAAACGTGGGCGAGTAAAGATCCACAAAGGTTGCATTTGACTGTTCTGCAGCTCGTCGAGTCGCTTCGGTGTAGGCAGCAAGGTTTGCATTCAGTTCCGTGCCCTCTGGTAGGCTAGGGTCACCTGTATTTTCGTACGCGATTGGACTGAAGAGAACAAACCGAGCATTGACCCCCGTCTCTGCTCGCAATTCACGATATCGCTGAACCATCTTGATAAGCTCAGCCTCGTAAGCGGCCGTGCCATCGGCTCCCGAGAAGGATTCGTTATATCCATACATGATGAAGACCACGCTCGGCGCGACGTGCTGGAGGTATTCCTCATCGTTGGTGAACCCCTTGTTCCGTGGTCTTTTATTGACCATGTCACCAGCAAAGCTCATATTCCTAAATCGAACATTCATACCCTGAAGATTCGACTGTAAGGCTGTCTCAACCCATGGGTCGTGCTGCATCCGGTCAGCTAAACCGTTCCCAAAAATCGCGACTACATCACCTTTTTGAAACTGGAACGGCTCAGCAGCCCCTGCTGAGGTAACAAGTGCGACAAGAAGAAGGCATGGCAACCCGATAAATTTCCTGAAGAAGGGTGCCGTGTGCATAGAATTCAAAGACATTTTGGATCCGAAATACTGGTGAAACCGCCACCATTCTGAGGTGGCTCTCGAGGTTTTTCATCAAAGACAATATTGGAACAGTGTTACCGCCACGCTGCAACAACCATGAAATCCCCCATTTCACAGCGTTCAACTGAATTTTGCGACAAGAAATTAAAAACGATTCTAAAATCCCCCACCAACGGAGGTCGGCAGACGACGCGTCACATGCCCTTTAACCGCATCAAGGAGGAAGAGGCAATCACAGAGATCCTACTTGACTTGGTCGATTCCAAGCATGTTGAGGCTAGCCCAAACACCAAGCCACACCGGCAGCATCGCTTACTTCTTGCGCCAGTAAAAACACCAACGCAGAAAACGACCAGAATCAAAGTCCTACGTTGTTGTCTCTAAGAAATGCTTTGGAGGAACAACAATAATGTTGCTCTCAAATCCCAACCACCTGCCGCCACGTCTTTGCCATCAATTGATGACCCGCCGCACTCGGGTGCACGCCATCTCGAGCTAAGTCAGCAGGTGAGGTTCCTGCCGCAACCGCGTCATCGAACATGGTCTGAAAGGGCACCCATACTGTTTCTGCTTGTTTCGCGACCTGCTTGGCAAATGCTCTCCGCTTATCAAATTCCGGAAACCATTTATCTTCGTTCTGCTTTACGGTGCCACTCATTAATACGAAAGGCTCGCAGACAACGATGGTTGTGTTGGGCAATGCTTGCTTCGTACGTTTTAGCAATGCAGCAAATCCATCTCGGTAGGTTTCTGCCGTACCGTCATAACGACCGTTGAGACGATGCCAGATATCATTGACTCCAATCAAAATACTCAAAACACGAGGCTCAATTTTCAGACAATCCGCTTCCCACCGTCTATCAAGATCCGGGACTTTGTTACCGGAGATTCCTCGGTTGTGGATTTGAAGCTCAAGATCTTCGTAATCCGCGATCAATGACTGCGCGATCGCGTTTGGGTACCCTCTACCCAAACCATCATTGGCAACCGGTTTCTTCTTCTCGCGTCCCGCATCGGTGATTGAGTCGCCCTGAAAAAGGATGATGTCCCCTTTCTTGAGCACTAATTTTGCCTCAGCGGCTGACGCATCGAGTGAACAAAGACCAGAGGCAAGACCAGACGCACCCACACCAACCATAAAAGAGCGACGTTTCATACAAATCTCCGCGAGATATTCAAGCTAAAGTAAAACTGTGTTCATTAACCGTTGATTGCAAAACGCAAATAAGTAACCCACTTGAATTGCAAAATGCTGTATCCAAATCGGTCAGCCCGAAATCCAAAGAGGCAATTGGTCAAGGGTTGAGAATTTGAAACAATCAAATGTTCACGATTGCAACATTCGTTAACTTTTAATCGGCGTAAATACCGCAAGCAAGTCTTTTCCGCCGGCGATATCGATTCATTTAACCTTTGGTGGACTGACTTCTACATGTTTTTAAACGGTACTCACCACGAAATGGACTAATTCTGCTCAAATGAATGAAATTATCGGAGTGATTCAGTTTCAACTGCTTTGAGAAATAACCAGAAAAAATCAATGAACCCCAATACCATGGCCAAATCCCGATCTTTAGCCTACCTAGCGATCACGTTGATCATGGCAATTCCTTGCCAAAGCGAACTATTCGCCGAAAAAAACAATCAACAATCAACGAATGCAACGGATGTCTACCAAGTCACCGCTCCACCCGAGTCGATCAACGCGAACGGTTTTTACAAAAAATATGTAAGCGCAAATGGCTACCCCATCGTCAGTTCAGGCAAAGTTAATGACTACGCTTTAAAAGAAGTTGCGTACCTCATCGATCTGATGCTAGCCCAGCGACCGGACGTACGCGCAGCAATGATAAAGAGTGGCTCACGCATGATCGTCATGGCGCACAACGAATACACCACGGATATCCCAGAGCATAACCACCTGAAACCGAAGCTGTTCTGGAATGCTCGTGCGAGGGGCCTCGGTGGCTCACGACACGACCCGGTTTGCTCCTGCGCTGAGGAAAACGTCCTCGGTTATAAAGGTGATCCCTACTCAACCGAATCCATCGTGATTCATGAATTCGCGCATAACATACATTACCGTGGCTTGATCGAGATCGACCCCACATTCGATGATCGACTTAAAGAGACTTACCAAAGAGCGATGAATCAAAAGCTATGGCAAGGCAAGTACGCCTCAACTAATCATGCGGAGTACTTTGCGGAGGGTGTGCAATCGTGGTTTGATAACAATCGACCTCCGGACCACGACCACAACCATGTAGACACGCGAAGCGAATTAAAAGAATACGACCCGGGACTTGCAAAAATTTGCGCAGAGGTATTTGGAGACACAAAACTGATCTACACAAAACCTTCAACGCGACTCAAAGGTCACCTCAGTGGCTACAATCCGGACGAGGCTCCAGTTTTTAATTGGCCTGATGAACTTGTGGAACAAAAACGCAAGATCATCGAAGATGTTAAGAAACAGGGCAACAATCGCAGTAACACTTACAAAAACTAAGTGACTGCAGAATCATATCAAAGTTTGAATCAATTGTCCGATGATCTCCACGTCACTGGAGCATTCACAAAACACTCGCCGCAATTCCCCATCAAATCTCTTTTTGTTTGATCATCAAAGGCAACACGCCATGAAATCACTCGCTTTACATTTGAATACCCTGATTGCCACTCTACTTCTTACTCTCCCCTTGAGTGCGGATTGGCCGAATTGGCGTGGCCCAGACGGCACCGGAACTACCGAAAAGGGTGATTACCCCAGTGCTCTCGATAGCGATCAACTTCAATGGAGCTTTACCTTACCCGGCAAAGGCTGTTCGACCCCAATCGTCTACGATCAACGGATTTATGTCACGGCACCGGCAGCTGGAAATGATGCGTTAATCTCCATCAATGCGGACGGAACAAAAGCTTGGTCTGTCGAGTTTGGGGCGGAGACGCCCGGTAAACATCGAAATGGCTCTGGCAGCAATTCATCACCGGTTATCGATTCCTCAGGTATCTACGTCTACTACAAAAGCGGAACATTAGCAGCAGTCAACCTTGATGGGACCGTGCGGTGGCAGACAAATCTAGTGGACCGCTACGGGAAGGATACACTGTTTTGGGATCATGGAACGTCACCCG
>CAXQOB010000057.1:0-7046 GCA_964225475.1 Candidatus Nitrosopumilus sp.
AACCACCTATCGCTTCACCGTTCGGCCCGAATTACGTGGGGAATACCCAGACGGGGACGCCTTAATCACCTGTTCATTTCCATTTGGAATTTGGACCGCGAAGAAAACACTACGGGACATCTCACCCTTGATGGTTTGGCCCAAGACCTATCCGATCACTGGACAACGATCCGCAGTTGGAAGGACCGCCGCTGAGATCGGTGAGGGAAATCGCCCAGGCCGGACCGGTGATTTTCTTGGTATCCGTGAATACCAACGTGGCGACCTCATGAAACAGGTGAACTGGAAAGCGACCGCAAAAACAGGTGATCTGGTTGTAACACAACGCAGCGGTCCTCAATGCTCTGAGCTGGATGTCCATCTTGATCTTACCGAGACAACCGATGAAGCCCTTCTAGCGGATCGAATTCGAGTCGCAGCCAGCCTGCTGGACAACCTGCACCAGTCATCCGTGCCCTTACGACTCCACCTGAACCAACAGTGCCTACGGATTAAAGCGGGATGGGACGGCACCGTGCAGATGATGGATGCTTTGGCAAGAATCCCTCGGCTTGGTGTGGCCGAGGCGAAGTTAATCGCGCCATCCAATGCTCGGGCGTCTCTGTTGATCTCCTCTGACCAGAAGGGCAACATCACCGTCTGCGCCAACGACCCTGACACCAACCTACGTGTCAATGATATTCACTCGCATCGTACGATTTCACGAGACGAGGATCTGGCCAGTCAATTGCTAACCTTCTGGACGGAGGTGAGAGATGCAAACATGGTCGCGTAGACGAGTTGAACCGATTGGTCTTGCAATTCTGGGCATTGTCTCTGTCTTCCCCCTAAGATTCCATGTGGAATCACGTATTTGGTTCGCCAGTGAGGTCATCACACTATTTATTGCGTTCGCCGTCGCCCAATTCAGTTATTCTCGCTCAGGGACGCGCAGGGTTTATGCTCGAACACTGACCACTGCAGCGTCAATCATCGGCATCTCCCCCATCCTCTATGCTTGTTTAACGCGTACCTTCGGATCACCAATCGCCTACGAGATCTCAACGCTTTCGACTTTTGGAGCGTTGTCTCTGGCTATTGCGGTGGCAACAAAATCAGAACGCCATCGCTCGCTCTCACTCGTTGTCAGCGGATTCCTTGTTCTCTTCAGCGCGAGCATCTCGGATGACGCCAAAGCGGTCAACTATCCTATCCTCTGGATCCTCGGTTGCGTTTGGCACTTGGTGGCGAACCATTGGGAGAAACTCGACCTTGCCCTACCGGACTCGGTGGAAAGAAGCTGGTCTCTACGCCCGAGCATTCTGCTTGCGACTTTCATTTTCGTCTGTCTGAGCGTCTACATTGTCAAAGGCCGCTATGAAACCACCAAACAATTGGCCTATGGACTGATGCCAACCAGTGGTGGAAGTAAATGGTCCGATCCCGCGGCAAGAAGCGGTGTTGGTTCGGGCGATGCCGCAATCGCAGCAAAGGACCACGCCGAATCCTTTGGGGCCGTCGACTCGGAGATTTTCCTCGAGTCTACCGAATCATCGCTATTCGACATGGCCAACGAAATGTTCGGTGATCCCGTCAAGATAAAGAAGTACGAGGCAAGGCAGGCAATCGGTAGTGAGAATGTAATTGAGTCGCATGAGAAAGCCGCAAAAAGTGAAAAAGGTGGCGCTACCTTCTCGACGGAGAGACTCCCCCCGAAGCAGCATCGTCACTTGCAAAACGCGAAAGACCCTAGCGTTATTCAGTGGGATGGTCCCACTGGAATCCGGCTAGGGATGCATCGCTACGACGTCTTTGACGGACAAGACTGGGTTCAATCTCGACCAGAGAAAACGACTAATTTGCGACGCCGGGACATCGGAGAGCAGCCCTGGTTCTTTGCGCCATCACTTCGAGCTTTACTTGATCGGCCAGCATCACAGATTTCGGTGGGGCTACTGAAGATTAACAGCCTGAATTCGCCTCGGATTCCCCTACCCATGCTAACCGCGGGAATCCACATCAAGAATGTTGATCGAGTGGACCTTTTCGCTTTGACTGAGGACGAGAGCTTTTTCATGCCTCGGAGAGACAAAGTACCACCACTCACCGTCATCCATGCTGCAAGCATTTCCATGTCAGAGGATCAGATACGAAAAGGACTAACCGCAGACCTCACCCCGGAGGTGCACCAACGGGCTGATTCCCCTATCTCTCGATTGATTCAAGCTTGGATACAACCGAACCAGGAACCTTACGACATCATCCAAGCGGTGCAAACGAATTTGCGGACAAAATTCTCACTGCAGCGCGACGGCGAGGAAGCAGCAGGATCGCTCAATGAGTTTCTGGAAACACATCGTGGCGGGAATCATCTTTTCGCCACCACGGCAGCGTTAATGCTGCGGCAGGCTGGCTTGAAAACACGACTAGCCACCGGTTTCTATGTGCGACCCGATTCGTTCGATCTCGCAGCAGGTCACGCCCGAATTCTGCCCAAAGACGTCCACACGTGGGTTGAGGTGCAACTGAACAACAGCCAGTGGATCGAAGTCGAAGCGACACCTGGCTACGTCCCACCGGATTACCGGCCGTCCCTGTGGTTGCTTACTCGTCAATTCCTCGCTGCGAAATGGCCACACCTAGTTGGACTTTCGGCTGTGTTGTGCGGCTTCTGCCTGACCTACCGATACTGGGCTGATCGCACCCTAAGCTGCATCTGGTTAGCATCACGAATAATGAAGCCCGAACGACGCTTGATTCTCGGGATGCGTATCATTGAGCGTCGTGGACGTTTAGCTGGCTGCATCCGTCCTCCGGGGCAATCTCAACGAGCATGGCTCGAGCAATTAACAGCCAGAGATTCAATCCTAACGCAAGCGGTTCGAGGTTTTACGGACGCGGCGGATGCTATTGTTTTTGGTAGCGTCCAACCGAAAAGATCCACCTCGAATATTGAGCTCGTTGACCTTCTACCCGTCCGCACCATTGCAACTTTACACAAGGAGGCGACGTCGTGAACATGGTCGCTGATCAAACCAGCCCAACAGACCCTAATGGCGACGCGGGAACCGCAACAAAAATCGCTCCGCTCGTTTCGCACCTGAGGAGTGTACTGCTAGGTAAGGAAACCCAGATCGATCTTGTCATCGCATGCCTACTTTCTCGGGGTCACATCTTACTGGATGATTTGCCCGGGACCGGTAAAACCACCCTTGCAAAAGCGATCGCAGAGGGCATTCGGGGACGTCTTGCTCGGGTGCAGTGCACACCCGACCTGATGCCTGCGGAAATCACGGGGTTCAGCATTTTCAATCAAAAGACGCGCGAGTTCGACTTTAAGCCTGGGCCTGTCTTCTCTGACGTTTTATTGGCGGATGAGCTAAACCGTACCACCCCGCGCACACAGAGCGCTTTGCTGGAGGCAATGGCAGAACGACAGGTCACCATCGATGGCGATCCTCATCATCTGTCCAAGACTTTTTTTGTGATTGCTACACAAAATCCGATTGACTCACATGGCGCTTACCCACTCCCCGAAGCACAGCTCGATCGCTTTTCCGTCAAACTCCAAATTGGTTATCCCGATCGCGAAGCACAACGTAAAATTCTTCAGCGAGAAATACGGGAGGAGGTCCCTACGACCCAGGAGGTGCAACCAAGAGCGGCGATCTCACTGGACGACCTCGAGTCCCTCCAGAACCAGGCGAGATCGGTTCGGGTTCAAGATCAAATCCTCGACTATTTGATCGATCTTGTTGAGGCTTTCAGAGATGATGACTCCATTGAACTTGGCATCAGTCCCCGCGGAATGATGCATTGGCAGGCGATGGCTCAGGCGTGGGCATTGCTGAAGGGACGAAATTTTGTCACCCCGAAAGATGTCGCTGATGTCGCAGGTCCTGTTCTGGCAGTTCGACTTCTCACGCGCGGTGAAACAGTTGACAATGTGATTGAGCGTGTCATGAACACTGTCCCAGCTCCGGAGTACAGATAATGCGCAGTGCTTTTTTCGTAGTCGCAACGATTACATTTATGGGCTGTGGAGAAACAGAGACTGAAAAGAGCTCCTATTTCGAACACGACCATGAGATCGTCGCACACTGGCCCGCCGATTTAGGTGACACGGCATTGAAGATTCGCGATCGGGTTCGCATCTCCAAAATGGTCAAGACAAATCGGCCAACCGTTGCCAGAGAAATCATCGAACTCGTCAGTTGGGTGTCTGAAATTGCCGCGGATACCGAGCTAACCGAAGAGCAATGGATCCCTCTGGATCAAATCTCACAGACCCTCTTCCAGCAGCTTCAAAACGATGAGGATCCGCTGACGCCAGATCGGTGCCAACAACTCGAGGACCTCTGTGTTCAGATCGATGCGGCGGTAAAGACCCTCTCAATTGATGAAGAAATCGAGGTGACAGAATGAACTCACCACTCGAGATTCTCTTTGGTGGATTTGTGCGAATCTCTCAAGGTATTGTTGCGTGTTCACCCACGCTACTAGTTGGCTTACTTACCGCAGTCATTCTCCGTTACTACCTAGGTGCTGACGGCACTCGGCGGCTTTTCGGTGGTGATTCAATCAAAAGCCTGCCCCAATCATGGTTAATCGGTATGCTGCTACCGGTATGTTCCGTCGGTGTCCTGCCAATCCTATTTCAAATGCGTGCTGCACGCGTCAAACCGGGTGCAATGACGGCATTTGCTCTATCTGCCCCGTTGTTCAATCCACTCTCACTACTCTACGGACTCACGCTCAGCCGTCCTCTCGTGATCATACTTTTCGCGGTGGGCTCGCTTTTCGTTGTCACAGCACTTGGCCTACTTTGGGATTATTTGACGAAGCAGAAAGAGGACACCGAGCAAGAATTGGAAGTGAACCAAAAGCTTATTGGTCTCAGTCGACTGGCGGCGGCTTTCATACAGATCGCAAGAGGAGCATCGGGTAAACCCGCCGCTTACAGCCTGATTGCGATCTCTGGACTCGGTTTGCTTGCTGCGATTCTTCCTTTTGGAGCGATGCAAAGCAGCGTTGAACAAGATGACCCATTTTCTCCACTACGCATGTCAATCATCGCGCCCGCGATCTTCGCGACCCCAATGTTAGCAATGAACCAGTTGGGAATGATGTTTCAGCACGCGAATTCGCCCGGGGCAGCGTTTAGCCTGTTGATCTTGGGCGCTGGATTGAACCTGGCAACGCCCTTGTGGTTTGGAAGACATTTCGGGTGGAAGGAAACGGGGCTATGGCTGATCAGCCTCCTAGGGATTGTCGTCGCAATCGCCTATACCTTGAATCAACCCCTTATTCCCGCTGGAGTGCAACCCGCCGGTCATACACATGCGTTCGATATCTATACGAATCCACTGCCTCTCAGCGAGCGGGAGCATTGGCAGACCAGCAAAACGCTACTCTCAAAAAACATTGACCTGCCCGGCCTCATCGCGTTGGGAGTACTGGGGTTTTGCGCGTCATTGGGGGTGATTTTCCGCTGCCTTAAAATCGATGAAAACTGGATTGCGAAACGAAAAGCCTCCCAACAAGACGGCTCGGAAGCGACGGGTATGGACATAATCGTCCCTAGAAAAGTGATCGGCGTTACCATGCTCGCAGGCTTGGTGGCACTTAGTGTGGTTGCCTGCTACGGCTACTATCCCTCGCCAGGGGAGTGCCTGGAGGAAATTGCATTGGCGCGGGCAGAATGCCTCACCGCAGCCAACAGTGGAAATAAGGAACACGCGTTGTTCTGGTTACCGGTATGGGAGGAGTGGAGCCGGCGTCTTGAGGTCGGAACTTTCATTAGACGCGGTGAAATCCGACGCTATCAGAGTATGCAGGGATATTTAATCCGAAAAAAACTGGAGACGCTCGAGCATGAGCTCGAGCACGACCCGTATGAGCCGGAGGAAGTAAAACGCGCGGTACAGGATATTTTTGGCACGAATCGCCGCTGGGTGAAAAGTTTTCAATAGCTAGCATAAAAGAGTGCCGATTTCAGTATTCAGGGATACGAGACTGACTAGCATGGTAATGGGTTCGCATTAATTTAGGTCCATTCGTCAAACGGGCGGTGAAAATGAGCCAGACAACAAAATCGCCGAGCAAACGCACCGGATTCACCTTGGTGGAACTATTGGTCGTAATCAGCATCATCGGTGTATTGGTCGGTCTGTTAATGCCTGCGGTTCAAGCAGCACGTGAAGCGGCTCGACGTACCGACTGCTCCAACCGAGTTCGGCAGCTCGCGTTGGCGACCCATATGCATCACAACTCTTATCGCTACTTCCCCGCTGCACGTTACGAGTCGCGACCAGATGCCAACCCCGCGGATCAGTGTGGAATTGAAACGCCAACCTGGCTAGCGCGAATCATGCCTTACATTGAGGAGGTAGCGCTGGCCGATCAATGGGATTTTTCCAAACCTTGGCATGAGCATGAGGAACGAGTGCGGACGGTTGTCCCCGACATTTTTCTCTGTCCCTCTCGACGAAGCGGCACACAACCCGTGGGCATTCGCAGTTTACGTACGACCGTTTCAGGAGGAGGAGGAAGGCTTCCATGCGGATGTCCATTACCCTCACGTTCTCAGGAGGTTGAAAAAGACGTCGAGGGTGCACTGTGTGATTATGCGGGCAATCATGGCGACCTGACTCCCGGCGCAACGGGAGAAGCAACCGACTTCTACTTCGGTGGTAACGGCACAGGCGTCATCATCAGTGTTCGACCAAACTGCAAAGAGGGTGAAGCGATAAGTCCAGCGGATCGCATTCGCATGGCATCGGTCAGCGATGGCACCTCCAACACCTTCCTGTTCGGTGAGAAATACGTTCCCATGACGCAGGTCTCACAATTCCCCTTTGATTCACCGGCTTATGACGGCGACCACTTACCGGCTTCCTGCCGCCTTGCGGGTCCAGGGCTTCGGCTCGCCAATAGCCCCGAGGATGTCATGGCGGATATGTTTTCCTTCGGCAGTTGGCATCCTGGCGGAGTTCACTTTGCACTTGTAGATGGCAGCGTTCGGTTTTACAGCCCTGATACCGACACCAAGGTACTCGGCTCTCTTG
>CAXQOB010000058.1:0-25694 GCA_964225475.1 Candidatus Nitrosopumilus sp.
CCGCGATTCTGCAAGACGAAACCAAGATCCCCCGGGGTTACCTTTGAGCCAAAACCATAGTAGTTGCTTTGAATCAATGAACAGCAATTACGATCCTTATCAACCACTGTGAGGTAGACCGTATCACCTTGCTGCAACACCGGATCACCTGCGGGCACATCCGACGCAGCCTGCATCGCATCAATTCTCGCGCGTTGCTGATCTGCGTACGCTTTTGAAATCAGCTGCGAAACGGGTAATGAATTGAATTCAGGATCTGCATAAAACTTTGCACGATCCGCAAAAGCCAGTTTCTTCGCCTCAATGAACAAATGAAGGTACTCGGGGCTGCCCGACCCCATCGAGGTGAGATCGTAACCCTCAAGAATGTTAAGCATCTCGAGGGCAGCAATTCCTTGACCGTTTGGTGGTAACTCCCATACCTGATACCCTCGGTAGTTGGTTGAAACAGGATCCACCCAAGTCGACCGATGATCAGCAAAATCCTGCATGGAAAAAAAACCGTCGTTACGCTCGCTGTAATCGACGAGCCGACGCGCAATGGCACCTTGATAAAACGCTTGCTTCCCCCCTTCCGCAATCTGCTGATAGGTCTTGGCAAGATTGGGATTACGAAAAACTTGCCCTTCGACCGGCGGCTTGCCATTAATCAGAAAAGTGGACTGGGAGTCCGGTTGTTCAGCAAATGCCTCATCGGCTTTGCTCCAATAACCTGCAATGATTTCAGTAACGGGAAAACCATTGGTGCCATATTCAATGGATGGCCTCAGCAGCTCTGACATTTGCTGCTTGCCAAATCGATCATGCAACTCAAACCAGCCATCGACGCAGCCAGGTATTGACCAAGACAAGGGACCATCCAGAGGAATCTGATCCAATCCGAGTTCCTTGAAAACGCTTTGATCCAGTGCGTAGGGACTACGACCACTTGCATTGAGCCCGTAAAGTTTCTGGCTCGCATTGTCCCAGTAGATCGCAAACAGGTCACCACCGATTCCGCAACTCATCGGCTCCACCAATCCAAGCATCGCGTTTGTCGCGATGGCTGCATCGACAGCATTGCCACCCTGCTTCAAGACGTCTAAACCCACCGAGGCGGCAAGAGGATGACTAGTTGCCACCATCCCATGAGTGGAAATTACGGTGGAGCGACTCTGATGAGGCTCTCCATACGGTCGATCATAGAGACCTTGGCAAAAAACATTCTGCAAAACGAGGACACTATTCACGAGCAATACGAAGACTGACAGGCATAAATCACGCATCACAAAGCCTCAGATTAAAATAAAACTTCAAAGTACATTCATCTCACTAAATGATACAGAAGAATTCTTAGCGCCGCCCAATCTTACTTGAAACCTTTCAGTCACAAAAAAACCACAACAGATTCATTCGTATCTGAAAAGCATTTACTGATAGCCACAAGACCAACACCAATCTGCCCAATGTTTCGGGCTGCCAACCCGATTGGTGATCAAGGCCAGACCCAATCTCAATCGTGAACGGTGCAAGGCATTGCCAAGATTTTCCCCGAGCTTGTGGATTCCTAGAAGCTCGGACGAACCTCGCTTCCGGAAGCGGATGGAGGCCTCACCAGAAACATTGCATGACTTATAAAAACCTCGATTCGCATTGATTTCGCAGCTAGCTCAAGGTTGTCCCCAACGCTCAACATCTTTTCAATACATTGATGCGGCTCCGAAAACCCATCCCGACTCAAACTCAGATCGCTTTCATCGCATGAGCTACCTTCTGACTATCATCATAGATACAGAACTCACAAATCTTGCCTCCTTCAAGCGTAAACAGATGGCCCGCTTCAAATTCCATCCCTGCCGCTTTCACAGTTGAGCGAACGAAAACTCGGTTACCCTCACCGGTCATCTCGATGGGTTCGACCGTGAACTCATCAAACAACGTGGGTATGAACGCCAGATGATTCTGTATCCAATCACCGATCCCGTTGTAGGTTCGAGAGAATCGGTGCATCCCATTAACATGGATCTTACAATTCTCGTGATAAAGGGTTGCGAAGGTCTCAAGGTCCTTCTTGGCAAAACAGTCATATCCCATTTGAACAATTTCTTTTGATTCCACGATAACATTCTCACTTTAGAGGATTCATTTTCAATTCGGGTGTGACGCTTCATCGATCCGCTCTGGCGTCGCTAAGCATCATTGCTGACAGGAACTGCCTCGATCAAGACGCAAAACCGAAGATGCATGAGCTTGAATAACCACGGTTATAAAACATCGCACACGTCCTGATCATGGGAATCATTGGAGCGGCGTCGAACCTACCATCCCAGTGATGCAAAGACCTAATTCATTCCATTAGCGAGGCATGCTTTGATCAAACACGGCAACCAAGCACTGAGTGGCCTGGACGACAAATGCGATGCCCTCACATGAGATAACCGAGGCAATGCAGTCTCATCTGATGGGAAGATCTCTCATTTTCGGTTTTGGCTACCACCGAGCATCAGAAGAAACCCCTCAGTTAGATTCTTTGTATAAGTTGAGGTCAAATCAAACTCCGTCACCTTTTTCTATCACCCTGAAATCTCATAGACTGCAACTCAAATGAGAGTTTTGCATAACCAAGAATTGAGTTAATTTGTATACGCAAGTCGGATTTAATCGAGTGAAACTAATCGACTAGCTTTCCAAGTATGGAGATTGCTCAACCGCAAATCTCCAACTCACAGATGCGAGCGCGGTCCCCTAACCCGTCATCGCCCAAACTCATCTTCATCCATCGTTGACCGAACTTTTTCATCCATCCTGAGGCTAATTTCATGATCGCAAAAAAATGGTTAATTACTTTGACCATCTTCTTACTAATTCCAATCGCCATCATGAATACTTCCACAAGTGAAGAACTTCGGCGTGCGATCAAACAGTATCAAAAATCCTTGATTGATCAGGAAACAACTGGCAGCAATGTGGTCATGATCTTCAAGAAGGGCCAAAAGATTTACCACCAGGCGGTGCAGTCAGGGCTGGAAGGCGACAAACCAATTGACGAAGCAACAATCTTTCCTGTCTGGTCAATGAGTAAGCCTATCACAACAGTAGCGATGCTGATGCTACACGAAGAGGGCAAATTCAAGTGGGATGACGAAGTGTCAAAATTCCTGCCGTGCCTCAAATCGCTGAACTGGAAAGACGGCGACACCGTTCGTCCCTGCACCGAGCCGTTACGAATCGTTCATCTAATGACTCATCGTGCTGGCTGGACTTACCCAAAACGCGAGAATGACATTGATATTGATGGAGTGGCGGATGTGTCGTTTGATTCCATCTATCCAAACCAGACACGTTTTAATGATCTTCAATCCTATGTGGAAGCGTGCGCAAAGACACCACTCATGTTTGAGCCGGGGACAAAGTACCTGTACGGTCCCAATCAAGGAATTCAGGGTCGTCTAATTGAAGTCATCTCTGGTCGCCCCCTGGAAGAGTTCTTGCGAGAACAAATCTTCGAGCCACTTGGAATGGTGGATACCGGTTTCTCGATGAGCCAAGAGCAACGAGAGCGATTCCAACCCCTGTTTATCAATACGGGTTCCCTGAAGGGATTCACCTACCTACTGGATGAAATGACCTATCTCTCAGGATCTCGAGCACATTTTGGAGATGCAGGTTTGGTATCGACCATGAACGACTACGGCCGATTCTGTGAGATGCTTGCGAGCGGAGGAAGTTTCCGAGGAAAACAACTGATCTCTGCTGAGAGCATTGCGACCATGACGAAAAAATGGTCCGGCGGGTACACGGAGGAGCCAAATGCATTTGAACCGTTGGAAGGCCACTACAACGGATTCTCTCTTTTCGTCCTTGAGGATCCTTCGAAAAAAGAAACAACGGTTCCGAAAGGGATCTATGGTTGGGCGGGGTACCACAACACTCATTTCTGGATCGATCCGAAACACGAGATGTTTGGACTATTCATGTCTCGAGCTCGCCCCTTCAATTGGGCAATCCCCATCGGCCTCCGGAAGACGGTTTACGAGAATCTTCCGAGCCCCTGATCGAGTTACGTCGTCTCAACGTTTCAATGAAGTATTGTTCTTTCGAAAAACGAAAGGGTAAATCGGCATAACGAACAGGGTCACACGTCGATCAACAAGAATAAATAGCCACAACCAAAGTGTGGCGAGGCTCGGAATGAGCCCCAACAGTGCTGATGCCGCTTGATTCGAAGGATGATACCTACAGCGGGAAGCTCAGTAGATGAATGCGTGTCAAGTTGAAAGATAACCCACTGATTTTTCTTCTGACAAGGCACAGCCTTCAAGGTCTCTGTGCTTCCAAAAACGGAATACACCGAGCAAGAAAACTCATCAGCCACCTGCTGGATAGACGTAGCTTGAATCGGTTCCAAGGGGAAGCCCCAGCGTCCAGAACACGACCAGCATTGCCGACCACAAGACTAGGAATGCGAGGCTATACGGAATCATCAACGAGACCAGCGTGCCGATCCCTGTACGCGTGACATAACGCTGACAGAAAACAACGACCAGCGGAAAGAAAGGCATTAAGGGTGTGATAATGTTGGTAGATGAGTCACCCACACGATAAGCGGCTTGTGTCAGGTCTGGCGATATCCCTAGATCCATCAGCATTGGAACAAACACAGCAGAAATCAAAGCCCACTTGGCTGACGCTGAACCAACAAGCAAATTCACAAAACCAACCAAAACCACGATACCGAAGATCGTGAAAGAGCCCGGTAAATCCAACGCCTTGAGTAAACCGGCGCCCTGGATCGCAAGAAGCAAACCAATATTGGTTTGGCTGAACATCCAGATGAAAAGAGAACAAAAAAAAGCCAAAACCAAATAATAGGCCATGGACTCCATCGAGTTCGTCATTCCCTTAATGACATCTTTATGTGACTTTACACTCCCCGAGACATAGCCATGAACAATGGCTGGCACCACAGCAAACAAAAAGATCAAAGGCACGATGGCTTGCATCAAGGGCGCTCGAAAATTCAACAAGCTCCCCTCAAATCGAAGTGATGAGTCCGAACCAGAGGCCCACCAGACCATTGCTGCGAGCCCGATCAGCACGGTGGTGATTGCCGCATACATCCCTCTTTTTTCTTCGGGCCTAACCTCCTCAAACGTGGGCATTTGATCCGGATCACCATCCACCTCCATCGATTGCACCCGTGGTTCAATAATACGGTCTGTGATGAACCATCCCACGCTGACGATCAACAAAGTGGATGCAGCCGTGAAGACGTTATTATTGACAATACTGACCTGCACGTTGTCGTCATACAGTTGGGCGGCGGTGAGGGTGAATCCTTGCAGTAGTGGGTCCAAACCGCTGGGAATGACAAAGTTGGCTGCAAACCCACCCGAAACACCTGCAAATGCTGCGGTAATACCCGCAAGTGGATGACGTCCTGCAGCGTAGAAAACAACACCCCCGATCGGAATCACCAAGACATAACCAGCGTCCACGGCATAATGGGAACCGATACCTACAACAAGAAGTGCGGGAGTTAGAAGGGACTTTGGAACCACACCCAGGATCGTTTTAATCACAACCCCAATCAAACCTGTGTGCTCAGCGACGCCAATCCCAAGAAGAGAAACAAGCACCACACCAAGTGGTGCAAAATTCACAAAGGTGTCAACCATTGAGGTTAGGAGACTCGCGATCCCGTCGCCATTGACCTGATTGGCAACTGCGATAGGCTCCTTCGTCATCGGGTGAACCGCATCAAACTGAATGAGCGAAAGCGGCCACGACAAAAACCAGACAGACAACATAAGAAGAAGGAAAAGCACTGCTGGATCTGGAAGTTTATTACCAGCCACCTCAATCAAATTGAGGAACCGGTCGATCATTCCCGACGACTGCTCAGACTGGCTGCCTGTATCTTGTTGTTTGCCTTCTGACATCGATCTTCCCATGTTGTCGGAGCGTCAAGCTTTGAAGCTGTTTGTTATTTCCCTGAGTGAACTTGATGTGTTAACCCAGAGTCCAATCCCTCGGAGTGGCATAGATCTACCTCGCACCAGAGATCTACCTCCATCCACAGGAAGTCAATCAATCAGTCCACTAACCAAGGACGCAGGTATTATTCCTTCACGTATCTAATGTGATCTGGACTTCTCGGTGCAATTTACCGGTACGATCAATCCACTTCGCAATGAGCGTTGGATGATCACCTTGGCTGTCAACATCAACGGTTAAAAACATATTTTTGAGGGGTTCACCCCATTGTAGATCCGGGTGAGGCACATTGAGCGATGGGATGACACGGTCGTGCAACGGGCTAATGATAAATTGGTGTAGATCGTATCCGATACGATCTTTCATCGAGTACTTCAGGTGCCGCGAAACATGGATATCACCACCAATGAGAACCACGCCACCAATTTGATTCTCAGCAATGAAATCAAAAATAGCTTCGCGTTCGTGCGCGTAGGTGCCCCAATCATCCTTCTCACCATTCTTCTTGTCATCCCAGATCATACCTGTCGCGAGCAACTTGAAAGGAGCCGTTGATTCCCTCAATCCCTTACACAACCATTTCCACTGCGTCTTACCTAAGCAGGTTGGCTTTTCAGAATCGGCAGGACTCGGTTCCGTTTGTGAAAAGTATCGAGGATCGATCATAAAGACCTCGACCGGACCACGACGAAACTTCGTGTAGACACCGTGCTGTCCGTCACCGAACTGTTTCTGCGCTCGATACTCCGTGAATGCCTGCCGAATTAAAGATTTGTTTGCGACCTTTCCGTCCGTGTCATTACCTCCAAAATCATGGTCGTCCCAAGTTGCCCAGATTGGAGTGGAGGCACCCATTTTCTCAAGAGTGGGAATCGACAAAAACTCACGATGCCGCATCCGATTGAAGTCGAGCTGCTGGTTGTCGATGTAGGGAGTATCCCCCAGCAGGATCATTGCATCGATGTCCTGAGATTCAATCTGTGTCCATACGTCAAAAAAATCGGTACTCGACGCACACGAACCCATCGCTAAAACCGTTCGCGATTTCTGCGCCGGCGGAGGTGCCGTTCGAATCCTCTGGTGATTAGCATCCAGAACCGAACCCTCTTGATTCTTAACCGTGTAGCGGTATTCAGAGCCGGACTCTAGATGATCAAACCGCCAAGTCAAACACAGGTCATTTTCGGTGGAAGCAACGGCACTCAGCGATTTCGTCTCACCGGTCTTTGGATTCGAGATGACCGCCACATAATCACCAGGGGCAGAGGCGCGGTACCAAATGATTGCCGTTTCATGATCGACATGGCCCAGCAAGGGACCGACAGACTTACTCGCCTGATCAGCAGCTGCCGCCTGCTGAAGAGATGTCAAAAGAGGACTCGCGGCAGCTCCCGCAATCAACGCCTCACGACGCGTCAATTCCCCTCGACACAGATTGGACTCTTGCTTATCTGAAGGCATTGCCCTGATCATTCCCTGTAAGCACCTGATGCAAGTCAAGCGAGTTGACTCAAGCAACCAGCTTGCACCGGTCGCCCAGAGAGAACCGCACTCCGAGCTCAAACTATAGCACACCTGCAGCCAACAAACTCACCGCAGCAAGTGACGGCGAGCGAGTGCAGCCTACTTTCTTATACCGATCAAAACTGGGTCGTGATCTGAACTACGGAAAGCATCAGCTTTGTAAATTGACCGAGGGTTGTACTCTTGGTTGTAATCTAGCCACCGAGGCTCATCAGCATTGATATGCCATATGGAGACACCCGTCACATCCTTTACCAAGGCGGGTGTCGCGAATGCATGATCGAGGCTGCCACATTGGCCGAAATAGACGTACGAGTAATCCGTGTCGACAAATTCCGTTGAAACCTTTCGTTTGACATGCTCCGTTAAATCCACCAGACCCTTGGCACGCAAGGCATCAATGGGGTCCTCTTGTTGATAGGCGTTTAAGTCACCAAGAACAATCACTCGAGAAGCCTTGACACCTTGATGTTCATTGTCGATGTATCTACAGATTGCCAGCGACTGCGAGCGCCGGGCTGCATTATAGGCCGCTTGGCCATCACCCTGATCTTTATTCTCAGCACCCGCACTGCCTCCACCTCCCTTGGATTTAAAATGGTTGACGATGACCGTAAAAGTTGCGCCACCGTCAGCCGGCCTGAACGTTTGCACCAACGGAGTGCGAGCCAAAGAAAACTCAGCACTATCGATCATCGTGACACGCTCTGTTACTTCGACACGATCAGAGCGATAAATAATCCCCACTCGAATGGCATCGTCGCCACCAGGCGAATCGCTGAATAGCGCAGGCACACCACAACCCTTATACACATCTCGGCCGACGCTCTTATTGAGTGCAGCAATGAGACGGGACTCCGCATCAAGATTATTCTCTAACTCCATCAAGCCGATTACGTCAGCATCTAATCCACTGATCGCCGCTTCAATCTTTGCCTGTTGCCGAACCAATTCTGAATCAGAATCGGCCCCCCTCGCTTTGTTACGACCATCATCGATGGTCGTGAAGTAATTCAAGACATTGAAACTCGCAATCGTGATCTCAGCGTCCCCAAGATCAGGACGTTGCGGACGTGGTGCCGGTGACCAGCGAAGTGGCTGACCTACTTGAAGAAAGACCCGATTCCCCTGCTTGACTACCAGACCTGAAACTTCATGCACGACAGATCCCAAGCGAACTGTAGGATGGATTTTTCCCAAAGTTGGAAAAAGTGGTGGGGGGAAAACGTTCTGATCTGTCACCGTATCATCAATCATGATGCTCGAACGCCTGTTACGACTTTGCGCCTCAACCACGGCGGCCGAATTACTGCCTCCAACAGAAGTTGTCCCATCAGCATCCTGATCGTTCGGATCTATCTGACTTGTCGGCACAAAGAGTCGATTTCGCGAAACAGTGATTTGTCCGCGACGAGCTAAATCATAGGTATCCACGATTACCAGATCTCCCTCAATCACAACTTGCTTTCCGACGTGCTTCTGCCAATCCACCTCGCTCAGGTCACCTCGAATGACAAAACTGGAGACATCAGAGGATTTTGACTCGTTAGCTCTCCGAACCTCGGACTGATCTTTTTTGCTTTCAGCCTGCGCGAGCTCACCCTCGGATGGATTTGCTGAGACAAGTTGGATATACCCAGCGACCGTCAAAAAAACAAATATCGCTGAACACCATTGCAACTTGCAAAGCTGTGGGGCCGTAGAAATCAACGCTCGGATCATGGGGGGGCTCCGAAAGAATTCGGGGACAAAACGAAAACACTTTCGTGACAGAATGATAATGCTTTGGATCAACTTCGGCGAGTGATTGTTTCACTTGCTAAAGGGTAACCGCTACCGAGTTTAAATTCCCCGGAAATCCTATGCCGATGAACGATCAGCCGAACCGGCATCTAATAGCCGCACGGCGGACACGGCGATCCCGTTTTCAGGGTATTCTCGCAAGCACTGCTCATAGAAACGACGTGAACTCTCCCCGTCGCCAACCTGTGCGTAACAAAAGCCAAGACTAACGAGCCCCATTTCACGGTAGGACATTTCAGCCGCTGAGAAGATGGTGAGCGCACGATACCGATCAACCCATTGATGATCCGAAAAAAACTGCAAACTGTTCTCGAATTCCGGAATGGCTTTTTCAAACTCTTGACGCTTGCAGTATCTGATCGCCCTGCGGTGATGCTTCGTCAATAAACGACGGGCAATTTGAGCCAGAATCAGATAAACAAAAGTCCCCAACAAAGCTCCGCTTGTACCACCTGCCGCCGTGCCCAGAATCACAAAAAAGCATAAAACACCAATGGTAATACTGGCGTTCAACCAAGAGATCGGACGAATGATTGGGGTTTTGGGCATTCGATATTATTGGCTTAGAAAATCCTGTCGAAAGCAGCGTCGCACTGCGTAAGATTACGGTGAAACATTGGTTGTGACAATCGTGAACCTCTCAAAGGCGGTTATGATCGACTTGAATACCAATCTCAATTAAGACGGAGAGCAGTTCGCCAGATCGCACCCCCTCAAATATTCCTTGACTCACAAGCTCACCTTTTCTCCAGAACGCATGACTTCGACTCTGATTTCCAATGCTTCATCAGGGAAACCTTGTGGAGAGACGCCCCCCCAGCAGTGCATATGAGATCCACCTGCATGCAAATCTTTCAGCGTTTTCAGCTATTAGTCGTCTTAGCATCAAAAGCATTTTGGGTGATAATTTTGGATGTACCCATAACCTAGAACTACCGAAGAAACAATGTTCGACAAAGACCGAATCATCTATCAACTTGAGCGTACCCGTACACTAACGATGCAAATGCTTGAACGTATCCCGCACGAGCAATGGTACGAAATGCCAGTCGGAGTAACCCATGTCGCATGGAATGCAGGACACATTGCTGTCGCTGAGTACTTTCTCGGACTCGTTTTCATCCGGGGTGCAAAAGAATCAGATAAGGACTTCATTCCCGAAAGCTACATTCAGTTATTCGGCTACGGTTCAGAAGTCAGTGACGATCAAAGTCTTTATCCAGAACCGAATGAAATATTGAACATCATGGGATCAGTGCATGACAGATTACTCACTGAAACTCGATCCCTACCCGAGGACGTGCTAAACGAACGATGTGAGTTTCTGGAGGGAACGTTCGACCACCACCCAATCTTCGAGAAAAAAGGCGGAGCATTGGAATGGCTTGCCTACCATGAGCACGTACACATTGGAACTATTGGTCTTTTGCGACGGGAATTGGGCGCGAACCCGATCGACTATTTTACAGAGTCACGACAGGGAAAACGATTTATCTGAGTCACACGATGAAGACAAATGCTTTTCTTCAGGCAAACTTCGGGCGGTCGGGAGTTTGTTCATAGGGACAATCATCGCCTTAACCAATCAATCCAATCATTTCTGGGCAGCGTGAAGGATCGATCTGAGCACAGGCCCATGAGTTATCACGAAAAAGAATGACGCAACTGACTCAATTCGCATCGCCACAAAAAAACAGATGATCATGACAAAGATGGGCTGGCTCCTCTGCTTCGCGATAACGTTCGCCACGCACTTCGCGTTTGGGCAAGCCAACCCTCAAGGCGAAACCCTGAGCTCTGGCGACTATCAAATCACTCAGACCTGGTCGCAGGAGCGAAAATTCGCCCGACCCTATCATGTTCAAGTGCCTTCCTCGTCCAATCGACAATCCGAGACTCTTCCTGTCTTGGTTTTCCTCCACGGCAATGGCGCGAACGCAAAAGATGCAATGCGAGGTTTTATTCGAGGACGATCAAGAATTGCGAGAGAATACATTCTGGTGTTTCCGCAGGGTTATCGCGAGAGCTGGAATATCGTTTCAGAGCGATCGAAGGCAGATGATGTAGCGTTCATTGAATCAATCGTCAAAAAACTCATCACTTACAAGAATGTGCAGTCAGATGGCGTCACCTTGATGGGCGCATCGAATGGGGCAGCTTTGGTAAACCAGATCGCGATTGAAAGTAGCTTGCCGTCCATTCGCAACTTCGTCACCGGCGTCAGCCAATTGAATGTCTGGCAGCATAACGGAGGACGCTTCAAGGCAAAAGGAGCTGACAACCTTTACCGCAACGTAGTCAATCCGAGCAAAGGGAAGAGGCTACTCAACATTTCAGGTGTTCATGACCGATTAGTTCCGTACCGAGGTGGTCATTCAAATGCCATTCCTGCTCATGGAGGAAAACTCGCATTTTTGGACGCTGAAGAATCAACCTACCTTTGGGCTCAACACTTTGGATACCGAGGACGCCAATTGCAGCAACCAACTGCAATTGCTGAGAACGTTGAAATCTTCAAATACCTTGACGGTGACGTCATTCACTACAAGGTAATTAACGAAGGGCATGGAGCGACACACGGCATCAGTGAAAGACTTCTTCTTGATTTCCTCGATGGCGCTCCGTCTAATTCTCCCCCTGAACGATCAAGTCGCAACAAGGTCACCATTGAGGACAGCGCATCATCTCAGCAAGCTCCAAAAGATTCAATCGATCAACAGAGAACCAAAATCTTCGAGGAGATTGAACAAACGCACCTAGCGATCGAGAGGGCTGAGGAAGAGATTGAAAACGCTACAGACGACAATCAGGCAGAAGCGTTAGAAAAAGTAATCCATGAATCAGAGGTGAGGGTTGAAATCCTAGGTCTCAAGCTTGAGATCCTCGAACGAAGAGCGGATCTTGAGGAACTGGCGAGAGAATTTGATCTTAAAAACAATGAACTGAGCGAAACATCCGATGAACTCTTCAAAATGCTCGACCTCGCGGATAGATTCACCGAGCAATTCAGCGAGGCATTGACCAATAATCGCGAAGAGATCGCCGGTGAGTTGGAAGAGCAATTCATTGAATTAGAACATGACTTTGAAAATCGACGAGAAGTCTTACAAATCAAAATCGAACTGATGGAAGCGAAGGCAGAAGGTGACGAGGATTGGATCCGTGATTTAGAACGGGAACTTCGATTACTTGGTGCTGAAAAACAATCAGGCAGCGATTCTACACCGAGAATTGCACCAGCGGATCTCCCAAAACCAATGCAATTAACCGAGAACGAAATCCAGAGGTTTTCTGGCTTAAATTTCCTTGAAGATATTCTTCCGCGTTTGAAGTCGGCCTGCTTCGAGTGTCACAACCGAGATGACGCCAATGGAGATCTTGACTTACAGAGCCTCGTTGAAACCCGACCCCTCGTGATCAATCGCACGCATTGGCTCAATATCATTGAGCAGCTTAAGGTTCGCTCAATGCCGCCAATTGATGCATCGGATCTAGCAGATTCAGACAGACGCATCATGCTAGGCTGGCTTTTTGATCGAATCGAAAACTTTGACTACACCACCATTAGTCGCGTTGGATCGGTGCCCGCAAAACGATTTACTCATGAAGAATACAATCACACAGTGAGGGATCTCGTTGGTATTGACCTTCGGCCAGCGGATCGATTTCCTGCGGACCTCACCGCGTCGAGTGGTTTTGAAAACAGCGCCAATAGCCTTTTCATCCAGCCGGTCACCTTAGAACGCTACATCGGCGCAACCGAGTCAATTGTGCAATCAGCGTGGCCCATGCGTCGCACAACCACCGAACAGGAAACAGCATGGGAACTGCTGATGGGTGGCGTCAGCGATCTAGAATCCGTCGACCACGCGAGGCAAGTGATTCAAAGGTTTGCCTCTCGCGCTTACCGACGCCCCTTAAACAGCGACGAAGCGGACTCACTTTTTGGCTACTTCCTCGAGCAGCATAGCAAAGGTAAATCAATCCCCGCTGCTGTTCGCGAGGTACTGCAGATCGTCTTAATCTCTCCCAATTTTCTGATGAGAGCGGAAGGTGCTCCCGAGTCGTCTGAAAAAGTCCCGATATCAGACTGGGAATTAGCCAGCCGCCTTTCCTATTTCCTCTGGGCCTCAATGCCTGACGAGGAGCTATTTGAACTTGCAAGTTCAAAGCGGTTGCACGAGCCCAAAGTACTTGCACAACAAGTGACACGCATGCTCGCTGACCCGAAATCTCAAACCCTCGGGCATCTCTTCGCCGCACAATGGCTTGGATTCGCCGAACTCGATCGTGTCCAAAGAGATCAGATCGACAACCCGTGGGCGACCGATACGCTCGTGGAGGCTATGAAAAATGAATCTGCTATGCTTTTCAATTCGCTGGTCAAAAGCAATTCATCGATTGATCGCCTACTTGATGCAAACTACACCTTCGTTAACGAAGAGCTAGCAAGTCACTACCGAATTGCCAATGTAAGAGGCTCGGAGATGCGGCGAGTCGTGTTGAACGACTCTCCAAGAAGAGGCATTCTTGGACACGCGAGCATCTTGGCGACGACCTCATTCCCACATCGAACCAGTCCGGTACTGAGAGGCAACTGGATCCTTACAACCTTACTGGGTACACCTCCGCCACCACCCCCACCGAACGTCAGCCAATTTAATGACCGTGTTGCTGAAAATGAGCGGCTTTCACCAAGGCAAAAACTGGAACTACATCGGTCAAATCCACGGTGCTACGCTTGCCACAGCCAAATTGACCCACTCGGATTTGCGCTGGAAGAATTTGAATGGTTTGGGAGATATCGACCGCAACGGGAAGGTAAAAGCGTCGACACAATTGGCATGTTGCCCAACGGCACGGCAGTCAATGGACTCAGGGGGCTATCAGCAACGCTTGTAGCAGAGCGAAGCGAAGATTTAGGGGAGCAACTGACTCGGAAGCTTCTCGCGTATGCGTTAGGAAGACAATTGGAATACTTTGATGAGGCCTTAGTACGAGTTTTGACGAACTCACTGAATTCCGATAAAGGTCGAGTCAACACCTTGATTCGTGCGATTACCCAAAGCGAGACCTTCCTCAATAAACAAGCACCGCCGAACTCGCACTAAGTCGGTTTTCGTATGACGAATTACCAAAACAATGATTCGATCAAACATACAAGAAAATGAACTCACGATTTACCTGAATAAGAAAAACACATGAACTGGCATATTTCTCGACGCATGATGCTCCGTGGCGTAGGAGCCGCAGTATCACTTCCACTTTTGGATGTGATGTCAACTCACGCCTCGGGTGAAAAAAGTCCTCCCATCAGACTGGCTTATCTCTACATTCCCAATGGTGTTGCAGAAGGTGCCTGGCAGCCCGAGGAGGTCGACAAACGCGGCAAGCTCATGAAACTCAACTCGTGGATGTCATCACTGGAGCCATTTCGCGATCAGCTGACCGTATTTCGCAACCTATGGACACCTCACGGCAATGGTCATATCGCTGGGACTGCCACATGGTTAACCGGCGGGTCCTTTGACGATGAAAAGCTCGATGCAGGTGGTGCATCAGTTGATCAAATCGCCGCCAATTATTTCAAAAACAAAACCCTACTCCCTTCGCTGGAACTCTCGTTACGCGGTGAAGGGATCTTCACCAGTAGCCTACCACGCAATTCCATCTCATGGGTTGATGCCGTCACGCCGGCTCCGCGTGACGTTGAACCGAGGGCCGTTTTTGATCGAATGTTTCGCGCCGGGGAATCAGGATTAGGGAATCGCACCGTCACCGATCTTGTACTTGAGGATGCAAGGCGCCTGAAGCAGCGAGTCAGCACTGACGACCGTCGAAAAATTGATGAATACCTTGAATCGATACACGCCATTGAGCGACGAATTGGATTTGCGGAGTCACAGAAACGACGCGCTGAGCGAAATCCGGCGTTGGCAAACGCGCTAAAACGACCCGAGCCGGGAATCCCTAATGATCACCGAGAATATGTTCGCACGATGCTAGACATGATCGCCCTCGCTTTTTGGGCCGATGCAACGCGTGTAAGCACTTTTATGATGGATCACGGACAAAGTAATCGATATTTCAATTTCATTGACGGTGTGAATGGCACCTGGCACGCATTGTCTCACTGGAAAGATATTAGCGGGGAAACCGAAGACGACGACGGCATGACCTCATGGACATCGCGGGATGAGAAACGGTCGATGTACAATCGTGTCACGGCATGGCATACAGAGCAAGTCGCGTACCTGCTCTCGCGGCTTCAAGGGATCACAACCCAGCATGGATCTCTATTAGATCAAACTATGATCGTGTACGGCTCAAGCCTTTCTGATGGCCATGAACACGCCGCCAACGACCTTCCGGTTCTACTTGCAGGTGGGGGAAGTGTGATCCGCCAAGGCTATCAATCGGGCAATCAAACCGAAACATCCATGTCAGATCTGCATCTGACCATGCTGCAACGCCTGGGCGTCCCAACCACGTCCTTTGCAGAAAGTCGTTCAGGGATCGATTTCCAGTAAGCAGGAGGCTATCTAGCCAGCAAGGGTGATGCCCAGAAAAGGAATGACCTGCTTAGGATAAGGCGTCCGTTCATTCGGCAATGCAGAGCCAATTCCGGTGGCGGAGCATGTTAACTCAGTGGACGATCAATTAACTCAGTGGACAATGAGTGAAACGGAGCAACACTTAAACGCCCTTCCCGCATCGGCATTTACATCGAGTCGTTGCCTAGCAATTGCCCTGCGAGCAGCAATCTCGCCGACAGGTCCATCGATGATTAAGCAGGTGACCAGCAACAAGAAACAAGCCGCCAAGCGGGGTAATCCATTTTGCCACACTCGATGGTAAAACACCTGCTATGAACGCGGAGGCGGCGGTACCGATCCCCGCGTTCGTGGTCACAGAACCCGCATCGGCCTCCGCATCCGCACAACAGGTGTCTGCCTCACTATCAGCACAGCATGGAGCTAATTCGGTCTCGGCACAACATGAATCCAGACAGACCCCGTCGCTGCCGTCAGCAGTAACTACCCCGCCTTGAGCAGCACCCGCCGCGCCGCAGCAACTATCTGCCACCGCGAAGGCACCGAACGCAACAAGCCCCAGTCCCATCGAACCGACGGTTGCCGGGAGAAGCCGTTTGTGCTTCCGCCAACCAGGGATAAAGGCAGTCAGAGCAATTACCAGACAAACCAACACCATCCATTGATGGAAAGCCTCATCAGCGAGGAATTCAAGACCGAGAACCGGTAGATACCCAATTAACACCGGCATCAACGCGCAGTGAACGGCGCAACTGACGGATGCTGCAACTCCAACCATATCTCTCCATGAAGACGTCTCAGAGACGGACAACTGGGCAGCGGAGACAACATTGAGTTGACTATTAGTCATTAAGTATCCTCGGATCTGATAGCGATAGTAACCAAGTAACATCCTCCTTGATGCCACTCGATCAGACAAGGGGCTATTTTTAACATACGCCTCGATTGGCAATCAGCCTTAACCGCTGCGAGTTGAATCAGTCGGCAACAAAAGTGTCACCGTCAGCGCTTCCCGCTTTACTGACATTATTCTGTAGGTTCGCGTTACCGGTGATATTCCCCCAGGTCACAACCCCATTGGCGCTCAATACACCAGTGGTTGCATCCTCGGTTTTACCGACGAAACTACCTGTATCAATCGCTGCGGCATCCTCGTCATGTGCACAAGGCAGCATACCCGCACCAATCGCATAATTGTCAGCGATTTTGTGACCGAAGATACCCACGGAAAGTAAGCTGATAAAAGCGACCGAAGCGACAATAATGATGAACTCGATGAGTCCTTGGCCACGTCGGTTTTGAGTGAGTTGGCTTTTCATTTTAATACCTTTGTTTGTTACTGAATGTGTGTGGTTTTTTGCCTCGCTTTCAAGAACGGGGCAGGAAAAAACGCTTAATAGCGACTGCATTCTCTCGGACCATGATGCGAAGAAGTGGGCATGTCACTGAATCGGTGACATTGACTAAGCCGCACATGGCTCGATCACCTCATTGTTTAAGAAGACTGATTACGGGTGGGCGTGCCGATGACGTGAGGCACAGGGGCGGCAGGATGCAACCCGAGCCTTCTCACTACCATTTCAATGGGGGACGCTCATCCTCTTAAATCATGCTGGGGGGTCCGCGAGTTCGAACAACGGAGGACTGGTTTTGAGGCAGTAACGTAACAACGTGAATTGTCGTGCGACGCGCGACCCGTTCGTAAACGAGAACGCCAGGGTCTGGACGGGCAACACCCACCGCAGAAGCAGCAGAGAGGCAAACAGCACAGGAATCGGACTCACAGGGAAGGTTACTGTCTTCGCCTCTCCCGAGTGGGTAAGCAGGACTCTGACCAAACTCCACATCGCTGGTCGGGCAAGAGTCACAGCAGAGCTCAACAACGCGCAACGTACCTGACGGTTGCGCCGAAACGCAGCAAGAAGCAAAGTGCAGCCAAAACGGTGCATGCCCGAGAGCAGCAACGACTGACAGTGCTAAAGCGAGAGTCAAGCGAACGAAAAACACGAAAACTTCAACGAATTGGTGAGAGCATGGTAACTAGGGTGCGTCAACGCCTCTCCGCACGAAGAGGTGCGTCAACCGTCCAAAGATGCGGCTGTTTAACCGCAGGCACAACCATAATACACATGCAATTCTTATGCAACTAGGGCCTTCAAAAAAAAAAGCAGCACCAGCTCGGTGTGCGCAGCAAATGGTTCGGTGATCCGAGAATCCCATCCCTCCGATGAAAAAAACCTGTTAACTGAGTCGGTGACACCCCAAGAGGCACCGCCTGCATCTCGACTCCCCCGGAAAGAAACAGATAATGGCATCTATCATGGATGACACAACGCCCTCAAATTAGGCACCAACGGACTTGATTGTTGCTATTGGCTATTTGCCACTGATCACCTGCGAAGCTCTCCGTTGAATTGCTCGGCATCTCGAGTGATTCGCTCAGGGAGAACATTTTGCTTTAGGTCCAAGCTCAACTGAGACCCCACAGAAACTGAGCCCAGCGAACCAGAATCTAGCTATGAAAATCGAATCCTTTCTGACGGAACACTTCTTTTCAGAATATGAGTTTTCCTCCCCCCATCTTTTGGCCTCATCAGACTGCGAAACGCTTAGCATCAATGAGCTCCTGTCGCTGTCTGGATCGACAACCGACGAGCTTGCTTCTTTAACGTTGGGTTACACCGAATCACAGGGGAACCCAGCTTTACGATCTCAAATCGCTGAGATGTACACCAGCATTGGCAAGGACGACGTTGTCTTTCTGACTTCGCCTGTCGAAGGTATCTACCTTGCGATGCAGACGTTACTCGAGCCGAACGATGAAGCCGTCGCCTTACGCCCTGCCTACGATGCCTTGTCCAATGTTGCTCGGCATTTATGCCGTAAAGTTGAGCCCTGGAGCCTGATTCCAACTGAGGATAAGTGGTGTCTAGATTTTGAAACGCTCGAGTCAATGATTCGACCTGAAACGAAGGTGATCATTGTTAACTTCCCACACAACCCGACGGGGTTCTTACCCACTAAGACTGAATTTGAACGGCTAATCGAGATTGCCAAAAGGCACGATCTGTGGTTGTTTTGTGATGAAATCTATCGTGGACTTGAGTTTGATCAAACGATCCCGTCCGCAGCAGATAGCTACGAGAAATCAATCACTCTCAGCGGCTTATCCAAAACGCACGGCCTACCGGGCTTGCGAGCGGGCTGGCTTGTGGTTCGGGACCCCGTGGTACGGAACGAACTGATTAATTGGAAACATTACACGACCATTTGCCCTGCGGCACCGACCGAGTTCCTGGCAAGTGAGGCGTTAAAGGTGCGTGAGCAATTAGCAGATCGCAGTAAAACCATCATTGAGAAGAACATAAAGGTTTGCGAAACCTTCTTCACAAGATACAAACACCTTTTCACTTGGCGACGTCCAGTAGCGGGATCGGTTGCGTTTGTGGAAGTGAACCTAGAGCGGCTCGAATGCACTTCGGTAGAAGCGTTCTGCCATTATCTCGCTCGAGAAAAGGGGATTGTACTGCTACCCGGGAATTGCCTCGGGTATGACATTCCCTTTGTTCGTATTGGACTGGGGAGATTAAGTTTTGAGTCAGCACTCGCCGCACTTGACGAAGCCCTTCAAGAGAATCCCATTCAGTATTAATTCACCTCAGGAAAACCTGGCTATGTTGGAAGTTAGAATCCAAAGATCACTGACGAATTACCAAGTGCGTCTAAGTGTTGCTTGTTGTTGATTGATCTTGGGTGAGACATTACCGGCTAACCATTTCGTGACTCGCAGAACACACCTCGATCAAATGAATTGTCGTGAGCTAATCTTAAGTCTCATTCTTTTCGCAACGTGTCTCGTGCCATCGACTTCGGGTAGTGACACTGCAAGCAAGGCACTCGCCAGCCGACCAAATGTTCTCTTTATTTCAATTGACGATCTAAACGATTGGGTTGGCTGCCTCGGCGGACACCCGCAGGCCAAGACGCCCAACATTGATCAACTTGCAAGCAAGGGCGTTCTTTTCGAACAAGCCTATTGTGCAGCACCACTTTGCAGTCCCTCTCGCACCGCAATCATGACCGGACTTCGACCGTCATCTACTGGAATCTACGGGAACTTAAATTGGTTTCGTGAGATTCCAAAATACAAAGACTGGGTAACCCTACCACAATACTTTCGAAAGAACGGATATCTCGCATGGGGCGGTGGAAAACTGTATCACCAAGCACACGGAAAGTTCTCTGATGCAGCAGCATGGGATCATGTTTACTCAACGCAAAGTGGCACAATACCTCCGCCGCTGGCAAGTCGCTATCGACATGGCCTGAGACCTAAATTCGAGTCCAATCCCATATTGGCACGACTGATTGATTGGGGACCAACAGATCACCCCGTAGAATCGAATCCGGATTGGAAAACAGCTCAGGGCGCTGCAGACTTCCTCTCAAAAGATCATGGCAAACCATTTTTTTTGGGATGCGGTATCTATCTACCTCACCTTCCATGGTACGTCCCAAAAGCGTTTTTTGACCTGCACCCGCGGGCTGATATGGAACTTCCGCCCCATCATCCAAATGACTTCAATGATATCCCACCCATTGGCAAAAAAATGGGTGAGCGTCATGTGAAGCACATCCGAGAAAGCGGAAAGTGGAAAGAGGCTGTGCAAGCGTGTTTAGCAGCCGACTCCTTTGCTGATGCCTGTGTGGGTCATGTTCTTGATGCATTAGAGGCGAGTCGTTATCGAGATAACACGATCGTCGTGTTATGGGGTGACCATGGCTACGATATCGGTGAAAAAAAAATTGCAAAATCAGCGCTTTGGGAACAAACCACACGCACGCCGCTGATCATCTACGCACCGAACGAACTCCCCTCCGGATCTCCGGCCAAAGGCAAAGTTTGCAAAAATCCGGTCAGCCTACTCGACTTGTACCCAACTTTGTTAGCGTTATGTGGACTGCCAGAAAACCCTCAACTTGAGGGCCGAAACATCACTCCGCTGGTAAACAATCCAGATGCAGAGTGGCCATTCCCAGCGATTATCACGCATTCACCTCACTGGCTGGGCAACAATCATGCAGTCAGGTCAAGACGTTACCACTACATTCAATACTCTGATGGTGGTGAGGAACTGTATGATATGCACAAAGATCCTCAGCAGTGGAATAACGTGGCGTTAGACGAGAATTATTCTGAGGTAAAAAACGAACTCAAAACATGGGTACCAGTCGACAACGCAGTGCATTTCCAAGCGACACAGAATTGAGGCCATCAATGCATCGATATCGAGCAAATCGAAAACGAAAAGTCTGTGTCGTCCGTTCACACGCACATAGCATGACGACAAATCTATTCAACTAAAGATCTTCACCATGACGAAATACGACAGCATGAATCGCCGTCGACTTTTGACATCACTTGCGTCAGCGAGCACGGTGAGTTTGTTAGCTGACAGGATTGCGGATGCAGCTACCAAACCAGTAAGCGATAAGAAAACCAGCGACTCAAACGAGAAAAAAACAGAAGCGAGAAATCAACAACCAAAGGGCCGGCTTCACAGTGCGCGAATCGACACAAACGTAACCCTTTTCAAATGGCCCTTCCGTAACCTGCCGTTGGATTCAACCGAAACGCTTCAAACAAAGCTGATCGCACTCGGTATTTCGCAAGCTTGGGCAGGAACGTTCGAAGGGATTTTCCAACGAGATATTACGTCGGTTAATAACCGCCTTAGTCATCGATGCAAGAAATACCCTTTTTTTGTCCCCATGGGTTCAGTAAACCCATCTCTTCCTGGTTGGAAAAAAGACCTGCAGCGATGTGTTAGGCAACATCGCATGAGTGGCATACGTCTCCACCCCAACTATCACAGCTACAGCCTCGAATCCACTGCATTGAAGGAGATCATGAAGGTCGCGGCTGCTGAAAACATCGTGGTTCAAATTGCAACCACCATGGAAGATACGCGAACACAAAACCGCCTCGTGGCTGTGCCCGATGTAAACCTTACTCATCTAGCCACTATCTTGGAAAAGTACACCGAGGTGAAAATCCAGCTACTCAACCTACGACCAAAAAGTGAGCAGGTTCCTTTTTTTGAGGCAGCTCCTAATCTTTACTTTGATACATGCCGTATCGATGCAACGGACGGATTAAAGCGGTTCCTCGAGCGAATACCAGCCAGCAGAGTCCTCTATGGATCGAATGCTCCCTTGCTCATTCCTGAGGCCTCGATGATTCGCATTTACGAATCGAACCTCCCGGAGAATGCTCGGAAAAAGATCCTCGACGAGAATGCCAAACGCCTGATTGGACGAGACGCGGAGTCCAATTTGGTGGAGGAAACCGAGTAGATTGATTGAAACAACAGATAAACTTCTGGCTGCCCCATTTCCGCCTAAAGCATTGGCTTTTGATTGTCTCCTGAAGGCTCTCAAGCTTCGGATCTTTCCAATACGTTTGCAATCCTTTTTTCCGATCACCGAACTAAGCCGCAGTACCTTAAAGTCGTCGACATGAGACCAGCCGATCCCCCTTTTGACCGCTTTGGACTCCCTAGTAAGGAGCAGCTAAAGCGTTATCGAATTTGGGATTCCTACTTCACACCAGCTCATTCCTATCCGGGGAAGGATGGCCTCAGTACCCTGATCGCGGATATTGAACGTTCGCGACGAGCAATAGAAATTGGGCAGATTGAGAAACTCTGCTATTTCCCACATGTGGGAATCGGAACAACGACAGATCCAGAACTGGAATCCCTTCTTGCAGCCAATCCCCAAGTGATTCTAGCACCGCTAGAGAAGTATCCTGATCAGCTGATCGCCATGCTGCAGGTTAATGGACGAAACATTCAAGCCACGCTCGACGCAATTGACTATTGGGTCAAGAATGGGCCGATGCATGGCGCCTACTTTCCGGGTGGCGGCCCAGGCGCTGTCGCTTGTAGCGACCGATCGCTGGAACCTATCATTAGGCGTTTGAATGACCTCAATGCTGTGATCATCCAACACACTTGGTTTAAAACGGGCGGTAAATCGAGCGACAGGGAATCCACGCCAAGTGAACTAGTCGATGTAGCTGCAAGATTCCCCGATCAAATCTTCATCGCCGCGCACGCAGGTGGTGAGTGGGAAAAGGGAATTCGGGCAGTGCGGGACTCCCACAATATTTGGGTCGAAACCTCGGGATTCGATGCCACTTCGGGGTTCATTGAGATGGCAGTTAGAGAAATTGGCGCTAAACGGATTATCTTTGGAAGCCATCTTCCCACTCGATCTCTCGGAACGGAGTTGTCGAAAGTACTTCATGCGGACATTAGCGAACAAGCAAAGCACTTAATCCTTGGCGAGAATTATCGCCGACTACTTCAGCGGTCAATCGACCGCCAATCTGGAAGATGAATGATGCCTCGCTCCATTTATTTTGCCGAAGAGGAAGTCAATGAATTTACGCGATTCAAAGTTTGGTTGATTCCAGATCTGTTTTTGGATCAACATCGTTCTGGATCAACATCGAATCCCATTGTAAAAAGTAAACGCAATGCCCCAATCATTTACCGATTGAATTCCCAGCTTCAATAATCATTTGAATCGACAAGGTCAATTCTGACCACAAAATGCAATTGAAGCTTCTTCGTTGAGATGCCAGTGTCACCTTGGTCAGAACAGAGGTAATCAGGGCTTTGGATCTACCACGTTTAGAAGCGACTTCAACTTTGCCTCAATGAGTGGCTCGCATCCCTCAGCGACCCATCTCCAACCGTGGTCGAATCCTTCCCGGAAGGCGTCCTCAGTAGGAATGTAACCCGTCCAGCATTCCCCAAAGCCAATGGCAATCACAGGATTTGGCTTAGCAAACGACTGCGCCATTAACTGGTACCGGATGAAAGATTCACCGGGAAATAAGATCATCTTTACACCACCGAAATCAAAGCAAGGAAGATCGATAGGCTCGCCACGCTCGACGCGATCAAGAGAACTCAAACCCATTGCTGCAGTGATTCGGTTCTCTACAGATTGATTGACGTTAACCAACTCCTTTAGCATCGCTTCTCGAGTAAAAGATTCGCCGTCATGAAATGGCAGTGTTAGTTTCTCACAACTAAATTTGCAGTTCGATGTATTTAGCGGACGACGTGAGTCACTCTCTCGTGCCTTCTCAAAGCTCGATTTCATCGCTACATAAAGCCGATCTGCGAGAACGGCTCTCATAGCAGGTGCGCCATCGTTGTACTTACCGGCGGTCACATCACCGCTGCATCCTGTTAAATAGATTTGCTTGACCCCAGGTGTTTCCTGCTGAAGTCGTCTTCGTGCAATCGCGACAAAATCTCCACTGACTGCCCCGTCTCCATAGTGGGACATTGGATGAGTGGCATAACAGGAGACTGCCGCAACCGGCATCTCCTGATCGAAGAAAACAAGAGTCTTGAGGTAGGGGTCGATTTCACCCTCATCCGCTTTAGCCTGAGTGGAACCAGAATCCATTCGGCTGTACCGATTGAATGCAACCCTGCCATCTGCGTACTGAACCCGTCGATTGGATGCAATTTTTTCGACCAATGCATCTGCGTAACCGATATGGGTCAAAGGCCGTTCATCCTTTAATGAACGCTTCATTGCCTGCACAACCTTATCCAAACAGCTTTGATGAAAGTCGGGATCGTAGAGCTCTTTTTGCAAGCCCTGCGAATCCAAATAGACTTGCGCACCAGCATCGATTACCGGTGCATCGTGTTGATGCAGAGAGCAAACCATCACTCGTTCAATCGACGTCTCCGCCGCCTGTGCGAGAGTTCTGCGCCATTGCTGGTAGGAGTCATTACGAACCTCACACCAATCTAAAGCGACAAGAACGATGGCTGGCTCTGGGCCTTTGATGAGGAGTCCATGTGCCTGGAGAGGGTCATCAACTCGATTGGCTTTTGTTTTCAAGACCCCCATACAACGATGCCCGAGGGGAATCGTAATGTCGGATGAAAAAGTCGAAATCGACCAAGATTCACCCGCCAAAGTATGCCCGAGCATGACTGAATGAATCAAACAATAACCGACGATCAGCAAATATCTTTGCCCATGAGGACTAATTCCCCGATTAGAACGGGCCCGGTTCACCAAGGAAATACGTTCCACCGCCAATACCATTGTGAACTCCCTTGGTTGAACGCGATTCGATAACAAAGTCTAACGGATGTTCTACACCAAATATTCTTCAATCGCTAAATGATGTTGGCTAATGCACCTAATAATCCCCCGGAGTTCAGTCACCGATCACCGAGACCGCTTGCACGCGTACAATAAACGCTCAACGTTCATGCGTGGATCCATCCAGCCAGGGACACAATGGCACTCGACTCAACATCAAACGCTCACACTCTCGCAAGAGATAACCCCGCCATGGATCGCCGAGAACGGATTTGCACAAAAGTCCCACACTTAACGATCTTCTATTCCATCTAGAGGAAACCCGAAGTGAAAACCCGTCAAGCAAACCGAAGACATTTCCTTGCAGGTATCGGCACCGTCGCCGGTGGCATGGCAGCCTGCGCCTTAGCCGACGATCGCCCCGATGTGGTGAACCCTCGAGCAACCGATGGCGACGATCTCCATGAACCAGACTGGGAGAAACGGCTAACCATCACCGTTGGGGAAAAAAGCGGCGACCTAATTGGCAACAGCGAAAAGGCACTGCAGGCCGCGGTTGATTACGTTAAACGGTTCGGTGGAGGTACCGTCAAAATCCTGCCCGGGATCTACCGACTTCGAAATGCGGTCTTCCTCCCCTCAGGGATTCGTATTGTTGGGAACGGGGAAGAAACAGTGATCACTAAGGAA
>CAXQOB010000059.1:0-4035 GCA_964225475.1 Candidatus Nitrosopumilus sp.
GCATGATGTCAACAAATAACTCCCTCACTGTGGACGAATCCCCCAGAAAGCGTTGAACGACCGGCCAACCCTTAAAATTTACATCTTGTCCGGCAATAAAGGCTTTGATTCTTGCTTGCAGGTCACCCTCTGCTAATTGTTTAACGACCTGTTCGATGCGGAGTTTGGTCTCGGCGTCTGATGAGTTCTGTAATGCATCCTGCATTTCGGCGATTGCGCGTTTACCGAACTTCATTAATTCGGCTGCGGCAAGTTCCCGCTGAGCAAATTGTGAAGCGCCCAGACCATCGATTGCGCGTCGGATCGTCAATCGTTCCTCGTCGGTTAATGGTTCGGCAGGTTCGGTTTTCTCCGTCTTGTCAGTTGGTTGAGGTGACGATGCCTCTTGGGACGCCTGTTGGGTATCGCCAATAGTTCCGATGTTTCCTATTTGCATCACTGCGAGGGGAAGCTTACCGCTAAGCAGATCCATCGCTTGGGACACCTCTGTTGACAGTACCGGGCTGAGGATCACGAGAAAAAACAACAGCCATTGAGTCATGGTTTTGAAAGGTCGAACGATCAAACGCATCATGTTCATCACAGTTGAAGGCGTTCCCGGCGGTTGGTTATTAAAAACTTTGATGCTTACGATATTGGAAGTGAATGGAGCGTAGAGCCAGCGTGAAGAGTGACCATTTGGATTGACTCCATTTCTTACCATTCGGCTTGATCTGCACGTCCCAGTTCGAGGCGAACTCGATGAGAAACTTTACAAGATGATGAGGTCGATCAGCCATCCACTGTTATTATATCGGAAATGGCTACCACAAAGGATCGCAGCTCGTCGGAGTACGCCATCGGATCGGTTTTTCACGGCTCGTGAGGCAGGGGCTGGGTGAGTGCCAAGATTGATCGGTCCCGAAACACTGTTAACGTAGGTTGTTAGCGAGCACTTGGGATTGTTCCTCGAACGAAGCTTCAGCTTTTTTTATCGCCTGAACACCTTCCAGAGGTGTGCTTGTGCATGAACGAGAACTGTAACCTGTAGCGTTCTGTCGCGGTGGGGTCGTAACGATTGCGTCCGACTGGATTATTTTGACGGTGGGCGCGGGGATGATTTGGAGGGCAGAAGCACCGGATTCGTGGGTTGTTTAGCGTTAATAAACTTCCAAAGCTGTCATCCGAAACGATTCCTACGTTTTCGGCATCGAAACGGTAAGAAGTTGCGTGTGGTAATGAAGCGTCGGTTGCTCGTAGGGGAGCTTGCAGCTAGTCTTAATCGAGACGCTGGCGACTGATCGCCACGACGCGTCCCGTTTCAGGGATTTGCGGCCGCTTGCAGCCTCTACCTGCTAAAGAGCCATGGGTATTATGAAAGACAATCATTTAGATAGCTCTGCGACAGATAACCTGTCGGAGCCACGTAAACTGACAGAATTACCGGAAGATGCTGGTTTTTCGACAAAGGGTGTCCATGCGGGGGAGCGCCGGCAAAAGGCCGAGGGCGCGATCGCAACGCCAATTTTTACTGCCTCCACCTTCACGTTTGAGAACACCGAGTCGCTGCTACGCTTTGTGGATGGACATGAAGAGCGTGAGGAATACGGCCGCTACGGGACGCCAAATGAGCGTAGCGTGGAGGCGAAATTGGCGGCGCTGGAGGGATCGGAGGAGGCGATCGTTTACAGCTCGGGTATGGCTGCGATTGTCGGAGTCCTTATGAGCCGTCTCAATCAAGGAGACGAGATTGTCTTTTTTGATCAGTGCTATCACCGCAGTCGAGAGTTTTGTGCAAAACACCTTTCGAGGTTCGGGGTGGTGACTCGTCAGGTCAAGACGGGAGATTTCGACGCGATGGAAAACGCAATCAATTCCAATACAAGGATGCTTGTAAGTGAATCGCCGACAAACCCACACCTAACAGCCGTCGATCTCGAAAAATTTGTTGCCGTTGGAAAAAAGCATGATGTCGAGACATTAATCGATGCAACGCTTGCTACGCCCTATAATCTTCAGCCGATCCAATACGGTGTTGATTTGGTTCTGCACTCTGCCACAAAGTATCTTGGTGGCCACAACGATTTACTCGCGGGTGTTATCTGCGGTTCAAAGGACGCGCTCGAGCCAATCCGATCGTTAAGGGGCATTCTGGGGAGTGTGAATTCATCGCACAACATGTACTTGCTGGAACGCGGGCTGAAAACGTTTGAATTACGAATGCAGCGACACAACGAAAATGGCCAACGAGTCGCTGAGTTCCTAGAACAGCATGATCGTGTCGAAACGGTGTACTACCCGGGGATCAAATCTCATCCAACCCACTCGATTGCATCGGCACAAATGAGAGGATTCGGTGGTCTAATCACTTTCACCGTGAAAGGGGCTGATTGGAAAGAGACCTCTCGTATTGTCGATGCCGCGAAGATTCCACGTGTTGCACCGAGCCTCGGCGGCGTTGAGTCGTTAATCGAACAGCCGCTGGTGATGAGCTACTATCACTGCACGCCCGAGGAGAGAGTCGTTTTTGGTATCGCGGATAACATGATACGTATGGCGTGCGGAATCGAAGATGCTGATGACCTGATTAACGATCTGGAGCAAGCATTAAAGGCTTGAATGTGACAGTCATGAATACAAATTCACCAAATGACTCAGCGGAAGATAAACAAGCCGACAAATTGGACCAGAACGCTGGTTCGGAGCATCGCTTTCGGACGCGTGCGATACACGTAGGCAACGACGTTGACCCACAGACCGGGGCCGTAGTTCCGCCGATCCACATGGCGACCACTTTCAGGCAACCCGGTGCAGGGGAGTGGGGTGCATTTGACTACTCGCGGAGCGGAAACCCGACGCGTGCGAACCTGGAAACCACTCTTGCTTCGCTTGAAGGTGGTTGTAACGCTCTGGCTTTTTCTTCAGGTATGGCGGCCATACACTGTGTAACGCTCCTCCTTAAAGCCGGTGATCATGTCGTCGCTGGCTGTGATCTTTACGGAGGCGCACATCGTCTATTGCATCAGATCTGCAATCGTTCAGGCATCGAGGTTACTCTGGTGGATCTCACCGATACCGCAGCGGTACGAGGAGCGATCACCCCGAAGACCAAACTAATCTGGGCAGAATCCATTGGGAATCCGCGGCTGAGTATTCCAGACCTCAAGGAGCTTTCGTCGATTGCCAAAACTGTGGACGCGCTCATCGGGGTGGATAACACCTTTGCGACCCCATCGTTGCTACGCCCGTTGGAATTGGGTGTTGATATTGTCATGCATTCCGCAACGAAGTACCTCGGGGGGCATAGTGATTGCCTTGGTGGGACGCTCGCAGTAGCGGATCCAGAACTATACGAGAGATTGTATTTTGTTCAGAACGCAACCGGCGCCGTGCTAGATCCAATCACTAGCTTTTTGGTGTCGCGTGGTTTAAAGACACTGGACCTTAGGGTGCGAGCACAAAGTGCGACTGCTTTAAAGCTGGCACAATGGTTAGAGGGTCATGAGGCGGTGAAAAGTGTCAGCTATCCAGGACTTGAGTCCCATCCGCAACACGATAGGGCAAGTTCGATTTTCGATGGTGGATATGGTGCGATGGTGACGTTTGAATTGAACGGTTCCATTCAGCAGACTGCCAATCTGGTCGGGCGAACCAACCTATTTCACTTGGCGGTGAGTTTAGGCGCCGTGGAGTCTTTGATTGAGCAACCCGCAACGATGTCTCACGCGAGTTACGCGCCGGCGGACCGGCTTAAATTTGGGATAACCGATAGCCTGATCCGGCTGTCGGTTGGCCTAGAGGATTTCGAAGATTTGAAGTCTGACCTTCAGCAAGCGTTCGATTTGGCTTTGAATTGATGTAAGCGAATCTGCGAGTAAGAGGTTGCAGGGTAAGGAGCGTTGTTGAAGCCGTAGGATAATGCTTAGTTACTCGGACAATACAAAAGGTCTTGTTCCCCAAGTTGGTAAGCTTACATGTTGCAGTATCTGCGTCGCTTACTCGAATTCGTCTTTGTAAGGCTGATACGGTTTTACCAGATCGGTATTAGCCCTCTCC
>CAXQOB010000060.1:0-11845 GCA_964225475.1 Candidatus Nitrosopumilus sp.
CTGCTCAGGAGGTCTCTTTCTGGATCACCAGACCCGATGGTTCAATCATTCACGAGCATCAGTCGATGGGTGGACATCCCGAGGTGATTCATCCAAGGATTGCAAAAGCGGCAATGCAATTCTTGCGTCACCAACTCAGGGCAACTTAAACTGCTTGCACCTCGTCTTTGCAAACCTCGTCTTTGTAAACCTTGTCTTTGCAAACGTTGTCTTTGCAAACGTTCTGTCGGGTGGGAAAGTCCGGCTTATCACCGATGGTTTCCCTACCCAGAGAGGGTTCAATCCCCGGCTGAATTCGTCACATTATCCCTATCGGATATTCGCTGAGGGCTTCCAACCGCGACTCATCTCTTCGGGATACAACCGCTTTCCATTGCGTGTTGCGTTGCTTCGGGGGGACGGATCCCATTGCTTTGCATCCCCTTCCTTAATCACCTCATGAATATCCTCAACAGAGATTCGATGAAGGGCAGCAAAACGCATGATTTCACGATCGAAGGTTTTCTGAAGCATGTCCTCTAACGCTTGGCGAGGAGGACTACCTTGCGGCAGCGGAAGAGGCTTTTCAAGCGTCGTTCGGGCGACGCTTCGATAATCAAGGTACACCTTCTTTCGCATTTCCTCGGAGAGCCTGATAATTCGGTAATTAACCGGCTGGTCATCATCCAAATTGCCGGTGTCGCTCGAATCAGTGGCTTTTGTGTCGTCCTGAGGAGGTGTAATCACCGGATCAGGTTTCTGATTTGTAGCAGGACCCGAACTGACGAGAAAAACGGTCGACACCGCTCCGACTCCCGCGAGCAGCAAGATGGATCCAACGACGACGACGGCCGTGATCAAAACCACCTGGCTACCTTTATCTTTCGCAGAATTCCCCTGACCACCCTGACTTTTCGCGAGGGCAGAGCGGGAGGTCGCTACATTGCTGAAGATCATGCCACATTGAGCGCATCGAAGCTGGACAATTGAACTCGGATAATTCCCGGTCTTCCCGCACCCCGGACACACAGCCGAAATCGTGGTCCCCATAGTTGTTTGCCCTATCATTACGATGCGCGGTAGTGTGTAACCAAAACGATTGAACCAGCGGTCAGCATGCGATCCTTGATTCAACAAGAAATATAACAGCATTCTCGTTTTTGGTTGGAATCAAAGATTCAACGAAGCCAGAAGACGCCCAAAAAAGTCACGCGCGAAGCAAGAGTAATCGACACCTGCATGACGCGGTCTCAATCGGTCGTTAAGATCAACCCACAAAATCGGGAACTCAGCCGAGAAATCGTTGGCGATTGTACACTGTATACGTTCGGTTTCACCGAGGACGATTTCGAGACGCCACCACGAAAACTCATCACTTGTCAGTTTAACTCCTACAAGGACAAATCCATGCGTGTACTGGTCACCGGTTGCGGTGGATTCCTCGGTCGAGAAATCGTACGGCAATTACTCGATCGCGGTGATGAAGTGATTGGCGTGTCTCGCAGTATTTACCCGGAATTGCTGAAGTGGGGTATTGAGCATCGCCAAGGTGACCTCGCTGATAAAAAATTTGTAAACCAGGCAATCAGCGGTGTTCAGACGGTCATACACACGGCAGCCGTTGCAGGGGTTTGGGGACCTCGATCCCACTTCGAAAAGAATAACGTCACTGCAACCAATCACGTCCTGCAGGCATGCAAACAACATGGCATCATCAATCTCATCTTCACCAGCAGCCCGAGCGTGACATTTGACGGACATCACCAGAGAGGAGTTGATGAATCAGAGCCCTATCCGACGCGATGGCTTTGCCATTACCCGCGCACCAAAGCGTTAGCCGAGCAACAGATCCTTGGCGCACATGATCTCAATGGTGTTCGGACACTCGCACTTCGCCCTCACTTGGTTTGGGGAGAAGACGATCCTCATATCCTGCCTCGCCTGTTACTTCGAGCGAAACAGGGTCGGCTCAGGATTGTGGGTGATGGGAAAAACCGTGTGGACACGGTCCACGTAATCAATGCTGCGGGCGCCCACCTCGATGCCCTTGATGCCCTGCATAACTCACCCGAAACAGCTGGCGGACAGCCGTATTTCATTGCGCAAGATGAACCTGTGGACTGCTGGGGTTGGATTCGAGAGATCTGTGAAATTGGGGGAGTGAAGCCGCCAAGCAAGCGCATTTCCTTTGATGCGGCCTATCGGCTGGGTGCGATTCTCGAGACGGCCTACCAGCTAATGAGAAAAAGCAGCGAGCCGCCAATGACGCGATTTGTGGCTTCGCAGTTAGCCAAGGATCACTATTTTGACATTTCAGCTGCAAAATCGCGTCTTAATTACACGCCAAGAATCTCGATGTCAGAGGGACTACTCCGCTTGAGAGAGCGATGGGAAGCGACTCCCCCACTGTAAAACAGGCCCGAATCGATGAAACGGATACGAAATACAGGTTTTAGAGCGGTTTGAGTTGATTCCCCACCCATTTAGCGGTCTGACGAGCATGGAGTGCGAAAATTTTTCGGCCACCACCATCTTGGCTCCTGAGATAACCAGATTTGTTGCCGGGATAAACACGGCGGGCGTTGTCAGACATGGCTGTCGCTGGTAGCCTTTTGCCGGTCGAATCCTCAGTAATTCGACGCACTCCGACCAGCAATGTCACCGCGAGAAACTCTCGCGGATTGAGAATTCGTTAATAGTGAATCGCCTACAGTGATTGCTCCAAATCGTGCCGCCAACTTGCCAGATGAGCAACGGATCGTCATCACCGGTCTGGGGCTGACATCTCCCAATGGAAATGACTGGGATTCTTTCCGTCAGGCACTGCTGGAAAAACGCAGCGGGGTCAAGCCGTACGAGATTCGTTACTTTGGAAAGACTCTTGCTGGAGTCTGCGATTTCGAGCAAACCCGGTATCAGACGCGGAAAGACTTGCGTCGTGGAACACGAGCGGGCAGCGTCGGGGTTTATTGCGCCAATGAAGCCATCAAGCATTCGGGAATTGACTGGGAAAACACAGACAAATCGCGTGTTGGTATCTACGTCGGTGTCACCGAACATGGCAACGTCGAAACGGAGAATGAGATTCACGTGATCAAAGGATTTGATTACGACACAAGTTGCTGGTCGCATCATCACAACCCGCGTACCGTCGCGAATAATCCAGCTGGAGAAATCGCACTCAACATGGGTGTGACCGGGCCGCACTACACGATTGGCGCCGCCTGTGCGGCAGGAAATGCTGGAATCATTCAGGGTGCGCAAATGCTGCGACTCGGTGAGTGCGACCTTGCGATCGCAGGTGGCACCAGCGAGAGCATTCATACCTTTGGGATTTTCGCAAGCTTCAACAGCCAGAACGCCCTCGCTATCCACGACGATCCAGCAAAAGCCTCACGCCCCTTCGACATGCAGAGAAACGGTATCGTGGTAGCGGAAGGCGGTTGCCTCTACACACTGGAGCGACTCTCCGATGCCAAAGCTCGCGGCGCCGAGATCTACGGGGAGTTAGTGGGGTATGCGATCAATACCGACGCGACCGACTTTGTACTCCCTAACCCCGAGCGTCAAGCAGAGTGCATCCGAATGGCGTTAGGCCGTGCAGGATTGGAACCAGAGCAAATTGATGTTGTCAGCACACACGCAACGGGCACTAGTAGCGGAGACTCGCAAGAGTGCATCGCACTACGAGAAGTGTTTGGCCAGTCTGAGCACACCCACATTAACAACACAAAAAGCTACATTGGTCACGCGATGGGTGCAGCAGGGTCTCTTGAGTTGGCTGGGAACTTACCGACATTTCGAGACAAAGTGGTTCATCCGACGATCAACGTGGATGAAATCGACCCCGACTGTGAACTCAATGGACTGGTGATCAACGAAGCAAAGGAGAGCAAACGGGTCGACTACATCCTGAATAATTCCTTCGGAATGCTTGGGATTAACTCCGTTGTGATTATTAGTCGCGTTTGATCACCAACCGTCTGGCACGGTACCCTACAGAACAATCGAATCAGTCACGGCATTATCGGGATCAACCGAACTTGCTCCCCAAGGCATGCCACGACCTAATACCCGTCGACCTCCGTCGACCCTATTATTTTTTGGAGAAAACGAATCGATGTCGCCATCAGAAATTCGCGATGAAATCCTTGACATCCTTGAGGACATTTCACCCGATGAGGATTTGGATAATCTCGACGATGAGAAAGCGTTTCGTGATCAACTCGAACTGGACAGCATGGACTTCCTGGACATCGTGATGGAACTTCGCAAGCGTCACCGCGTGCAAATCCCAGAAGAAGATTACGGTAACCTTGCGAGCATGCACTCTACCGTTACCTATCTCGAGCCTAAGATGAAGGACATCGTGAAGTCCTAGGACTCAGGCCCACTTCGCGAGGGACTCGGCCCACGAAAGTTTTGACGGTCGGGACCTAGTGATGCGGTAAAACCGCTGCGGATCTGATTGAAGCGCGATACGTTTTTGCGAGTGCAAAAAGAGAGCGTTCGCAGTTGAGCGCGGTAAAAAATCGCGTTCAGTTGCCGCGCGGCGAAAGCCGCTCATCCTCGATAGGGCTGAACACTCATCCGTTAGATCTGCCAGAATCCAGCCAACGCCGATACGTCATTGCGACTCTGGCTTGACCGATGATTCTCTAAAATTGATCTTCGCCTTTCCGAAACGCAATCACTGTTCCGAACCAGCAGGGATTGCCTCGGAGCGGTCCGGTCTTCTCGCATCCTGATTGAGTTCTCCTCAACTGCATGATGCCACTTGATTGCGACCCATTCTCGATTGGTGAAAATGCCGTCAAACCGGCACTCTGTCATCAAACCGAATCCAACGGCCAACGAGCTGTATCAAATTCGCGACACAACACAAGGGTTGCCCTACTGGACTACCCGCCAATCAGTGTGGTTCCTGCAGCAGAAATATCGAGAGAAACGAAAATCAAAGACGTTTTGTCCGCTGCAGGGAGGGTTTGGCACGAACTTAGCCTCTATCACCATTCAGTAGCACGGGTGTAAGCGAGTGAACCAAGTTCAAAGCGAGCCCAGATCTCCCTAATACCCTCCCCAAGGAGAAGAACTGATGCGAATGAACAAGAAATGGATTCTGGTCCCAGCGTTGATGATAGCCGCTTCGTCGTTTCTCGGTACCAACGAGGCCAAGGCGGATGTCCGAGTGACCCCAACTTGGGGTGGCCTGACAATCAGCTTTGGGAATTCCTCTCGAAACTGCCGTCCAGCGCCAAGGTACTGCCGTCCAGCGCCGAGGTACTGCCCACCAACCTCTAGCATCTTTCACCGCTACGAATCGCTTTTTCGATACACACGCCCCTCGTGTGGTTCGAGCGTCCGTCAACCTTCTGTGTTCAGGTACCCGCGATCGATCGGATCACGCTCACGCGCTAACTGAGATCCCCGCTCACGCCGATCGCGTTGACTGCTGGTCAATTGACTTGCAGTAACCAATTCCGTGCCGCCGCAGAGTCGATGAGGACGAACGACTGGCTAACTCTTTCAACGCGGTACGTCATCGCCGTCTGTGTTGCAAGCTCTTACCTGGAATCCGCAAGGGTTCCAGGTATTTTTTTACCCTTTCCATGATGATGGGTACAAATATTTTAGCTCCAAATATACTGGACCCAATGCGAGTCAAGAAACAAAAGACCGTTACTCAATAACACAACACCGATGCAAAACTCACAACACACCACGCAATGCCTTCCTGTAATCAAGCTACTCTTTGCCATCACGACGCTTTCGCTCATCTCCGTGAGCGCGACCAGCGGCAACGAGCATCTTCCGACGGGACGTTGGCGAGGTGAGTGGCGAAGCGAATCCACCGGGCACCACGGACCACTGAGAGCTCGCGTTCGGCAGCTTAGCCCAACAAGTTACCGGGCAATTTTTAGCGGGCGATTCTTCAAGGTGATCCCATTCATTTACCCGACCAAGTTATCTGTCATCGCTGCGGAGGGTGAAACACAAGCGGAACAATTGGAATCGATCCAAAAGCTACCCCTTCTTGGAACGTACCGAATGGAAGCCACGGTCACCTCAGATGAGTTCAAGGCAAAGTACGAGAGCCGACGTGACGTGGGTACTTTCAATCTCAGTCGGTAATTACCGAGCCTTTCCGCAGATCGTGAATGATCTGTCCCGCATAAAAACATTGCAGATTGGTAATGAACAAACTGATCAATGCACGTGGTTGGTACGCGGGGCGTGCTACGGCTGATCATCCAATGATGGGTAAGCGTCATCAGGTCGCTCCGGTCAAACACTCGTCCAAAATTAACCGCCGCGGCATAAGCAGCCGGCGGCAATCCGAGCGTGGGAGCAGGCTTGCCGAGAGCACCTCGGGTCGATAGAGTCAGTCCCGTGACGGATTCCACCGACGGAATCACTATCAGAGTCGCACCGGGGGGACGTCGCGAAATGCCGAATCCATTCATTGATCCAGCCTTACTCTTTCGCATCGAAGTTCCCCTGCATCGATGGGACGGACAGTGGTCGCAAAAGGGAGTCGATCTCCCTGAGGAATTCAAGGTCCCTTGTTTCTCTGAATTCTCCGATCGCGAGCTTTTTGCCGATATCAGGATTGGCTGGAACCCCGATGGCATTGCCGTGCAGACATGGGTTAAGGGAAAAAAGCAGCTTCCGTGGTGTCGCGAAACCCGACTCGATGAAAGTGACGGGTTTCATCTCTGGCTTGATACGCGTTGCAGCCCTGGGATTCACCGAGCGACACAGTACTGCCATCGATTTCTATGGATGCCAGCCGGGGGTGGGTCGAGACGCGAGGAAGCGGTGGCGGCGATGGTGCCAATCAACCGCGCCAGGAGCCATCCACGACCGGTCGACCCAAAAGTCCTGCCGATCAAGACCGTCATTCGGCACGATGGATATCAGATTTCCGGTTGGATACCCAAGAAAGCACTGACCGGGTACACGCCGGAGGAGCAGCCGAGATTGGCTATCTACTATGCGGTCATTGATCGCGAATTGGGTTGGCAAGGATTGACACTGGGGCCGGAATACCCGGTGACGGATGACCCAAGTCTATGGTCAGAGGCAGTGCTGGATTGATTCCTACGGGCCATCAACAAGCCGTTTCCGCCAAAAATGGTCTTCCAACAGCGCGTCGAGCCGCCAGAGTAGCGAACCCACATGATGACAAATGATGGCGGCTAACACTGAGCAACCCTGAAGCAGTCGGTCGCTTTGGGAACTTTGTCTATTTTTCGTTATTATTTTGGTTCAATACGCCAATAGTGGCCGTTACGCGCAGTAGCCAAAATAATAAACTACGGCATCGCCGAAAGTCGGCGTTCACGATGCCACAATTTGCCCCGCTTTCCAGCCATCGATCATGATTGAGGCTGAAGACCCAAAATACTGCACATGGAAGCCACCACCTCAAAAGCCGTCCAATCGGTATCAGGAATCACAGTCCGACTAGCCGGTGACTCAGGGGACGGCATGCAGTTGCTCGGAACCCAGCTGACCAATACCAGTGCCCTGGCTGGAAATGATGTGGCGACCTTTCCAGACTTCCCTGCCGAAATCCGGGCTCCACGAGGAACACGAGCCGGTGTTTCGGGTTTCCAGGTGCAATTCGCGAGTGAAGAAATCTTCACCCCAGGCGATGTGCTTGACGCGTTGGTCGTGATGAATCCCGCAGCGATGGTCACCAATCTCGGTGATCTACGCAAAGGCGGAATTCTGATCGCTAACGAGGATGGATTCAACGAAAAAGAGTTCAAGCTTGCTAAGGTTGAATCAAATCCGTTGGAAGCAAACGTGATCGAGGAAACCTACCGACTTATCAAAGTCCCAATGACACGGCTCACCCGTGAAGCTGTCTCCGAATTTGGGCTCGGAGTGAAAATCGCTGACCGCTGTAAGAATTTCTTTGCCATGGGATTGGTCTACTGGCTCTTCGGTCGCTCACTCGAACCGACCCTGCGGTTCATCAATGACAAATTTGGTAAAAAACCAGAGGTTGCATCAGCCAACGAAGCAGCCTTACGGGCGGGTTGGGCCTACGGCGAAACGACAGAGGCGTTTGGAGAAAGCTACCAGGTTGAGGCTGCTGAGCTGAAATCAGGCAACTACCGAAATATCATGGGTAACCAAGCGTTGGCTTGGGGCCTGATCACCGCGGCGCGACTGAGCGACAAGGATCTGTTTTATGGAACTTATCCAATCACGCCAGCAAGTGATATTTTGCACGAGCTTACGAAGTACAAGAACTTCGGTGTTCGTACCTTCCAAGCAGAAGATGAAATCGCCGCCGTATGCTCGACCATCGGAGCAGCCTTCGGTGGTGGCATGGCAGTTACAGCGAGCAGTGGCCCCGGAATTGCTTTAAAGGCAGAGGCAATGGGGTTGGGGATGATTCTCGAACTTCCGATGATCATCATTAATGTCCAACGCGGCGGACCGAGTACTGGATTACCAACGAAAACTGAACAGAGTGACCTGCTGCAAGCCTTGTTCGGCCGAAACGGTGAATCGCCCATACCGGTGCTTGCCCCTCAATCGCCCGGGGATTGCTTTGACGTTGCAATTGAAGCCTGGAGGTTAGCCACTGAGTGCATGGTGCCGGTGATGATCCTTTCAGATGGATACATCGCAAATGGAAGCGAACCTTGGAAAATTCCAGACGTCGATGAGCTGCCCAACATTGAGATCGAACACCCCGAGGGCACTGATGAGAATGAACCGTTCATGCCGTACGCCAGAGACGAGTTTTTGGCACGCCCGTGGGCGATTCCCGGCACCCCCGGCTTGATGCACCGTGTGGGAGGACTCGAAAAAGAAGACGGCACAGGCAACGTTAGCTACGACCCTGCTAACCACCAGAAAATGACTGACACGCGATCGGCAAAAGTCGCGAAAATCGCGGAGCGAATCCCTCCGCAGGAAGTATTTGGTGACACCAGCGGTAAAGTGCTTGTGGTCTCCTGGGGTGGCACCTACGGAGCCTGCCACACCTCCGTCAAGCGATGCCGTGAACAGGGTCTCTCCGTGAGCCACGTCCACCTTCGCCACATCAACCCCATGCCCGCAAACCTGGGAGAGATCCTCGGGCAGTTTGAAAAGGTAATGGTTGCCGAGCTCAACCAAGGGCAACTCAGGATGTTGCTACGAGCAAATTACCTCGTCGACTGCCAAGGGGTGAACAAGGTTCAGGGCAAGCCCTTTACCGTTTCCGAATTGACCGAGACGATCCAGAACTTGCACGAAGATCACGAATAGCTCCGATCGCAATGCAACCTTTCAAACACAGTTTTCACCAAACGAGATGAAACGCGCTTCTGACGATTGAGCCTTCCTTGGATAACCGAATGCCAGTCGCCACGATCCGCTCAGCAATATTACCTACCACAACCTCGCCCCTTAGAACGCACACTCCACGATGACGCTACCTGTTTTAACCGCCTCGGATTTTGCTTCGGATCAAGATGTTCGCTGGTGCCCTGGCTGTGGCGACTACTCCATTTTGGCGCAAATGAAGAAAGTGTTGCCGGACTTGGGAGTACCGAGGGAGAAAACCGTGTTTATCAGCGGAATTGGCTGTAGCAGTCGATTCCCCTACTACATGAATACCTATGGGATGCACAGCATCCATGGTCGCGCGCCCACATTTGCAACAGGCCTGAAATCAACGCGGCCTGATCTGATGGTTTGGGTAATCACCGGTGATGGGGATGCTCTCTCGATCGGAGGGAACCACTTCATTCACGTGCTGCGTCGTAACTTGGACATCAACATTGTCCTTTTCAATAACCGAATCTACGGGCTGACCAAAGGACAATACAGCCCAACAAGTGTCGAGGGACAGGTGACTAAGAGCACACCAATGGGCTCCATCGATCACCCACTGCAACCGCTTTCCGTCGCATTGGCCGCGGAAGCCACTTTTGTGGCGAGAAGCCTCGACGCTCATGTCAAGCACCTCGGCGAGACACTAAAACGCGCAGCGAATCATAAGGGAACAAGTTTGGTGGAGGTCTATCAAAACTGTAACGTTTTCAACGACGGGGCAATGTCCTATGCCCAAGAGAAGAAACAACGTGCAGGAAACGTCATCGAACTCCAACACGGAAAACCACTCACCTTCGCCAACGGTACAAAAGGAATCCGTTTGGTCGGGACTCACCTCGAAGTGGTGGACACAAGCGAGGTCCCGGCAGATGATCTGCTGATCCATGATGAGGCCGAACCCAATCCGTCGATTCAGATGATGCTGGCACGCATGAGTTACCCGGCGATGCCCGAGCCAATCGGGGTGTTGCGAGCAGTGAGTGGAGTCCCGACCTATGACGACCAGATCAATGATCAGGTGGAGACCGCAAAATCACAAAAGGGTGAAGGCGATTTAAATCAGCTCTTCAACTCTGGTGATACTTGGACAGTGGAATAAGGGAAATCACCGAGGTTCACCCTGAAAAACGCTTGATCGTGCCCAAATTGAAAACGCGGTTGATTCGAACCGGGTAAATTGTGGAAAGTATGTGTTCCGATTTCGAATCCATCCCACTATTTGAGGACTCAAATGCCCCGCCAAAGAACTTACGGAGATGCATCACAGGCGATTGGAGATACGCCAATGGTGCAGATCAATCGTCTTGCACCAGAGGGTGGAGCGACCATCTTTGCCAAATGCGAATTTTTTCAGCCACTCAATAGCGTCAAAGACCGCATTGGCGTGGCAATGATCGAAGCCGGAGAACGGGACGGCAAGATCAACGAAGGGACACACATCATTGAACCTACCAGCGGAAACACAGGTATCGCACTTGCCTTTGTCTGTGCTGCGAAAGGCTACAAGCTGACCTTGATGATGCCAGAATCAATGTCGGTAGAACGCCGTGCGCTGCTGCGAGCCATGGGTGCCAATTTGGTGCTAACACCCGCAGGTGAAGGCATGAAAGGGGCCATCAACCGGGCTCATGAAATGGTTGGCTCGACCGACAACGCTTTCATGCCGCAACAATTTGAGAATCCCGCCAACCCAGCGATTCACGAAGCGACTACAGGACCTGAAATCTGGGAAGACAGTGGACATCAGATTGACGCGATTGTGGCGGGCGTTGGTACAGGCGGAACGATTACCGGCGTGAGCCGTTTCCTCAAAAAGATGAACCCAGACTTCAAAGCGTTTGCAGTCGAACCTAAACATTCACCGGTCATCAGTGGTGGGGACCCAGGCAAACATCGCATCCAAGGAATTGGTGCAGGCTTCGTCCCCGGAAACCTTGACACCTCCATCATTGACGGGGTTGTCCAGGTCGATGATGAAGATGCATTTGAATGGGGCAGAAAACTTGCGAAAGAGGAAGGAATTGTCGGGGGCATTAGCAGCGGTGCAAACATGTGGGCTGCTGCTCAGGTTGCTGCTCGCCCCGAGATGAAAGGCAAACGCATTGTTACCATCATGTGCAGCTTGGGCGAGCGTTACTTGAGCACACCTTTGTTCGGTGACCTCGGGATGTAACGATGCTTTTAAACAGACGCATTGTCGCCTCCCATAGCGACATGACTCTGTTAGCTTCAAACCAAGCCGCCGGAGAATAAGCGACGAGAAAATCGAAGCGTTCTCTCACGAACAACAGACCGTGCCGCTTTCATCCGAGGGGATTGAGAGCGGCACATTTTTTTTGCTTCGACGATCTCGAAGAGCACGGTCCATATCCACCTTCGCGTCACACGCAGTGGTAGCCCCTTATCCGCTACCGACGCAAGCCAAGGTGTTCTATGAGACAGCAAAACACGGCGATGAGCGTTGGACGCCCAAAGCAACGCCTGATGCAATCGACGCGATCAAGGCAGAACGGTACCCGTAATC
>CAXQOB010000061.1:0-5052 GCA_964225475.1 Candidatus Nitrosopumilus sp.
CTGGGAATGATTGGGAAAAATGCCATTGGGCGGGCGATAACTATCTCTACGTCGGGCATCGGCGGTTGTACGAAGGTCCACAGTGGATTGGCGATGAATTTGAAATCCCGATACCACCCAAGCACGAATACCGAATGTTCCTGCGAGAGAACCGAAGCAAAGGCAGATTCCGAATCAGGTTGACGGTACGCAATGAGCCACCTGAAAACGGTCAGCCGCGTACTCCACAGGAAATCGGCGTCTACATGGATCAGTCGGGAAAGCACCCTTACAAGTTGGTCGCCCCAATCACAGTTCCAGCAAAAGCAGGAACACAGCATTTTGAGTTATTTGGAACATTGGAAAATCACCTTGGTGTTGTCTCCGACCCCATCGTTGCTGATGACCGAAGCCCTGGTTACTGGTTAAAATTTCGCACGCTAACCATTGTGAATCACAACCACCTCAAAGGCTTTCCGCTACCAGCAAGATTCGAGTGGACTGAGCCGATTTACCTCGTTCGGCCCGATGAACAATGGATCAAGGCATTCGGTCAGATTCCCGGCCTGATCCCATCGGCAAATGGCAACAATGGCACTCATGGCAATGAAGCAAAAGGCCCGCCGATTTATCCTGAGGCAATGAAAACTCATGGACATGTGGTCATCGAGAAAGTGGAATTTGAAACACCGTTCTTCGAAACATGGCCACCGGCGACGATTGAACCCTTCCTTACCAAAGGGGAATTAGATGGGGACCAAATACCAAGTAAGCTGCAGGCCTTTGCGGAAAAAGCATGGCGTAGGCCGTTGTCTCAGTCTGACGCAAATCACGTGAAAAAGATCTGGGCAGAGGAACGTGCCACGTGCAGCAGTGAAGTAGAAGCACTGCGAAGTTCCATTGTCACGATACTGTGTGATCCAAGATTTTTGTATTTGCGTCAATCGAACAGCTACGATCTGGTATCCCGTCTGTCCTACTTCCTATGGAATGGCTTACCGGACCCACCGTTGATCACGCTGGCCAGTGAACAAGCATCGATTGGTGATTCGGCGATCGAACGACAGGTCGACCGCATGCTGGCCGACAAACGAGCGAGACGATTCGTGCAGGACTTTGTCGCCAAGTGGATCGATTTTACACGCTGTGATCAAATCGCTATCGATCCAAATTTCTATCCCTCATTCAAAATTCGTGGGCCGCGAATCAAGGAATACATGAAACAGGAATGCGTCGAGTTTTTTATCCATGTTCTCAAATCGGATTTGAGTTGCCTGAGTTTTCTAGAATCAGAATTTGTGATGGTCAATGAAACGTTGGCAGAACATTACGGCATCCCGGACGTATTCACACCAAGATTTGTGCCGGTTACCGCACCCACTCATCGAGGTGGTGGCGTGTTGGCCCAAGCAGCAATGTTGTTAGCCCATTCTGACGGACAGGATTCGCACGCGGTCAACCGGGGAGTCTGGATACGATCCCGACTGCTTGGCGATCCACCTTCGGACCCACCACCAGACGTGCCCGCACTCCCGGACGCTGCGAGCGATGGTAAAACCGGTATTCCTCTTTCCGTTAAGCAAAGGTTGGATCTGCATCTCAAGACAGGGACGACGTGTTACGACTGTCACAAAGATATCGATTCATGGGGAATTGCAACTGAAGGTTTCGATGCGGTTGGGCTCCCGCGAAACACAATCCGCAATGCTGGTCAGGTTGTCAAAAACGTCCAGATTGGCCAACATGAAATCGACGGTTTGCTGCCCTTGAAACAGTTTCTCCTTAAGCACCGCCACAAGCAATTCGCTCGTGCATTTACGAGTCACATGCTCTCGTATGCTCTCGGCAGACCTCTCACCTACCGCGATGAGAGCACACGTCTGGCTATCCAATCCGATTTCGAAAAGAGCGGATACAAAATGCGCAGCCTGATCAAATCAATCGTCACTTCGGAGATTTTTCGACAAAGCTTGAACACCAAAAGTAGCAATCGACTTGCAGTAAAGTCGACGGCAGAGGAAGGAAGAGAGTGATGATAGCGAGAAAGAATTTGTCCCGACGTACATTTATCCATGGCACTGGTGGCTTGGCGCTCAGCCTTCCGCTGCTTGAATGCATGGCCGGAATTACAGAACACAACCATCCCAAGCGATTTCTGGGATTATATGTGGGGCATGGTTTTGCCTTGCACGGCGACTGGGGCTGGTACCCAACAATGGCTGATGGCAAGATGCACTTTGGGAAATCGATGGATGCCTTCACCCCATTGGCGAAGCACGTCTCCTTCATAAAAGGTCTCGAGCACCCTCAGTGCGTCAGTGCGGGGGGACACAGCACGGCTGACTCGTTCCTGACTGGCAGTAACCCAACAGCGACAGCGAAAAGCCCCTCGCTTGACCAAATCGCTGCAATGAAGTTCGGACATGAAACTCGCTATCCGAGTCTGGTGCTTGGCAATGAGGGAGGGCTAGGGGGTGAGGGAAGGTCCAACACCCTGTCGTACAATCGATTCGGCCGCGGCATACCGTCCACGAACAACATACGTGGAATGTATGATGCCATGTTCAATGCTGATCCAGCTCTGCGAAACAGTCAGAAAGAACGACTCAGCAAAGAACAGCGTCGTGTTGATCGCGTCCTTGAGTCATACCGTGAAATCAAACGCCAACTAGGGCGCGATGATTCGCAAAAGCTCGAGCATTACATGCATGCCTTACGTGATGTCGAAAAAGAAATTGAACGCATGGAGCGGTGGGCAGAAACACCTAAACCACAAATACTGTCCAGTGAACTGGCTTTTGAAGCCTCCGTAAGGGAACCGGCAACCTTCATCCGCACGATGTACAACCTCCTTTATCTGGCATTCAAGACCGATTCAACACGCTATGCAACGTACATGCTGCAAAGCATGAACAGCAGCAAGTGGGATAACATCCCCATCACCCTCGGCCTCGGTGTCACGCACCACTTACTTGCCCACAACGCGGTAAAAGGTGGGGCTCACCTGGAAAAACTTGGCAGATACGACAAATTCCAGGCAGAACTTTTAGCTGAATTCATCACGAAACTGGCAGACACGCCCGAAGGTGACGGAACGATGCTTGACAACACGATCGTGCTGTATGGAAGCAGCAACAGTCAAACACACGTCAATACCGACTATCCGCTGATGTTGATGGGTGGTGAAAAGCTTGGCATCCGACAAGGTGCATTTCATGATTTCGGAAAAAAAGCGCCGCCCTTGTCCAACCTTTACTTAACGCTGCTGGATGCGTTGAACGTTCCCAACCAGAAGTTTTCCGATAGCAGCGGCACCATTGCGGAAATCTTGTCGTGAATCAGGTTCACTTTTCACCTGATCATGCGGTCGGAAATCAAAGGACTGTGAGCGGAGAAAAGTTCGAAACGTATCAAGCACGGGGAGCTTTGCTCCCGCAAGCGTCCCACTCCGCTTGCAATACGATCACTAAAAGCCGAGGTTTGACGCCTCGGCTTTTGTCGTTTGATGGGCCGTGTTTTGCAGTCTTTCAGAAGACGGCAACTCCCAGAGAGCGTTCTCTATTTCTCTGGAGTAAAAACGTGCGATCAGGTTTTGGCCGATCTGCCCCAAGACTCTCGCGCTCTCTGCCGGCTTGTTTAAAAGCAGCGTTGGGATCGCTTCCTGCTTCATCTCGAAATCAAGATTGCCATCATCGTGTTATGATATAAATGCTCAGTTCTGGTGTGGCGGGACTTTTTTGCTTGGAGATCCTTGAATGCTAAATCGTTGCAAGACCCATGCGCGCGAAATCCTTGGGTTATGTGTAATTGCAATCTCGACATCACTGTCTTCACCGCCGTTGCGTGGTGAGCAGAATCATTCTGTTCGATTCGTCATGAATAGGACCATCGAGGCTTCAACCGTTCCGCTGAATAGTTTGGCTATCAGCGGTGACGGAAAAAAGGTTGTCAGTGGGGGGAAAGAATTGCTGATCTGGGACGCTGAAACCGGCAGGCAGTTAATGAATCTGAAAAACCGTGCCTCAATCCGCGGTATCGCCCTCAGTCCGAACGAAAAGTTGATCGCAAGTTGCGGTTTCAATGGAACCGCCGAACTATGGGAGCTGAATAACGGTGAGCCCTTAAGCAACCTTGATCATCCAGGTCAGGGATCGGTGCGAGATATCGCGTTTTTTCCGGACGGAAAAAAGGTGGTCAGTGTCGGCTCCAAGAAAATAATGATTCGAAACGTTGCGACCGAAAATGATCCTCTAGAGCTCAACCCACAAGGTTCAAGTTCCAGCCTTGCGGTGAGTTCAGACGGGAAAACCATCGCCACGGGAACTGGAAAGTATTTGAAACTGTGGGATTCGAACGAGGGCATCGAAGTGGATGCCCTCGACGCGGGGGCTCCTGTCTTGTCCGTCGCGTTCAGCTTTGATGGAAGCGAGGTTCTCGTTGGTGGTGTCCGCACTCTAAAAGTCTGGAACATCGAGAAAAAGAAAGAAGTCGTCGCAGCGGAAAGTCAACATGTCATTTTCAGCGTCGCATGGAGTGCGGATGGCGAATATATCTGTAGTGGTGGCGATGACCATGCCGTAACAATCCGAGACGCGAATACCCTAGAGTCACTCACGGTCCTCGAAGGTCACTCCGACAATGTTCTCTGTCTTGCAATCAGCAGCGATGGACGTCGAGTGGTCAGCGGAGGTCGTGACGGGACGATTATCGTTTGGGACCAAATAGAGGATCGTGGTGTCACGAAGAGCAAACCATAAAACCTGATCGCCTATGGTCAACAAAATCCTTCGATCTTCACTCTCTTTGATTCAGGCCTCACCAGTCCGATGTTCAGACTTGCGATTTTTTTGTTGCCTGTTTGGGGCGTGGTTTTCCAGTAAGCTCTCTGTACCTGCAACGCTTGTGGTACAAGATGTCGGCTCACCCAAGTAGGTATTTCCCTCGGAGCTTTGTCCGATCCAAGTGCTGCTGAGTCGATTCGCTGGCTACCGATGATAAGATGAGTCTCATCGATCGCGATTTGAAGTTACGAGAATTACAGATGAATGAATTTGGGAAGGCCGCAAGATAGAA
>CAXQOB010000062.1:0-23822 GCA_964225475.1 Candidatus Nitrosopumilus sp.
GGTTCTTCCATGTTTCATCGCCCTCTGTTTGATGCATGGAGATCAGGATGTCGACGTTGACGCGGTAACGTTGAAAGGCTTGTGCCAGAAGAGGCCTTGCCTCCTCCTGGTTCCCCTCCTGGATCATCGCCAACGCTGAGTGATACTGGGCGCTGCTAATGATAAAGGCGTAATTAAAGGTACTGAGTCGGATGAGTTGTTGTTGTAGTTGCGCGTCTTTCTGAAGTCGGTTGACTAACGGCATCAAGGTGTCCGCGACATCGCGGTGACGTTGAAGGTCTGCCAGTAACACCGCAAGGTCACTTCTCGCAATGGCTGAGGGAAGTGAATCCAGGGCTAAGGAATCAATGATGCTCCGAAGTTCTCTCTCTGCCCAATCGAATCGTCCTCTCTCAGCGAGTTGGGTTGCAATTTCTCGGTGCGCGCGTGCAGCTTCCTCGATCTCTCTGGAAGCAGGAGATGACTCGGGTACTTGATTGTCCTCTGGGTTGAGTGTTGGCAGAGGATTCATGTTAAGAGCTTTCAAGGCGATAGCTTCACCACGCTCTGCATCCCCTGCCACTCCCTCTGCCTCGGCTGCTGCATAGAGAAGTATCGGGTGATCGCTGAACATCCGTTTTTGCTGTTTCTCAAGCTCGAGAACAAACTGATGCAGTTGATTTTCAATAGCCCATGCTGATGCATCGATTAGATCACGTGTGGTCGGGCTGATCAGATCACTGTGAAGAACGGCCAGCGAAATCGCCTCCTCTTTTTGTCCGTCATCGGCAGCGCGCGTCGCGCAGCTTCTCACGATTTCAAGCAGTTCGGCGGGCGTTGGAGCATTTTCGATACTTGATTCAGCACCTTTTCGCTGCGACTTGATAAGTTCCCGCCAAGGCCCTGAGCGGTACGAGTTTGCGAGCAGATCCTCCGCATAAAGTCTCAGCCAAGCAGTTGCTGAGCGATCATTGTCAACGAGATTGTCCTGAATCACTTTTCCGTTATGTGATCGACTTGCTTCGCTTTCTGAGAGTCTTTGCTCCAAGATGGACATCGCTGCAAGCCGCCTGAGCTTTTCCGAACGTTCATAGTTGGTGATCCGCACAAGGGCGGCCAAGCCACTTCGATCTGAAAAGTTAGCAACTTTCTCAATTCGTTGGCGACGTTCTTTTTCTGTTAAACCGCCATACTCCTGCAGGGTCTCTCGCACTGCAGGTGGGTCGCCCTCCTTGGACCAGCTTACATTCAGGCTGGTAATCAGGTACCTCGCTGTTAATGCGATCTCATTATCTGGGTGGTACTGAGCGGATTGCAGTTGGTCAAAAGCCTCGAGTCCAATTCGCTGTAGGCTCTCCCTCGCACGTGTTCGTGTCGCGTAGCTTTCCGAACCAAGTTGTTCAATTAGCTTTGCTACGATGTCGCGTGACGGCCGAGTTTCAATTGCAGTGGCACAATTTGACTCAGAGGTGCCAAGAAAGGGTTGTATCCAACCCTGACCGTAGGCCAGTACGATTAGGCAGAGGAACAATGCGCGGCATGCATCACAGAACGGAAGTTTTAGTCGAAGTCTTTCTGTAAAACATGCACTTGAAAAGGACATGTAACAAATCCTTGTATTAGGTCACTTATCAATCATGATCCGTTGGCATGATCTAATCCTTCCGTCGAACAATGAGATGTATCGTCTACATTGTCCATGATGATTTCTGGATTTCAGTGTGAGGGCGCAGGCTAAGGTACAAAGGTCCGATGACTTTGATCCCTCTTTGGTGATGGGTGCACGGTTGAATTCAAGTGCACCGTTACCGTTCCGCCCACGAGATAGCCCAAAAAGAGCATCGTTCCTGACAGGGGTCTCAACCTGAGTTCTCACATTGCTCCGATTTTAGCCGATTGGAATCGGTTGGTGTAACGTGCTGAATTCATAGGTTGAATAAAAGCGAGAGCTTTTTCGAATTGAAATGAGAGTTATTGGGGCTCTCGACCCCCTTCCGACATTGTCTCTGGTATTGATTCATTGCAATGAGTGACACGGCCGGCTCGCCAAAGTCAGCGATGTAATTCGCCATCAGCGGTATTGTTCTGCCATTGATTTGACCGATTCAGCAATGGTGTCTCTGAATGACGATGGCGCGATCACCTCCGCGTCGGACGCCAAAGACAGCACCTTGGGAAGTAATTCCCGAGGGTGTGAGGCGGGTACCGACAGGATGCTGGTGCCATCGGCTTGGGCTTCAATTTTCTGTTCGGGATGCCACGGGTCTTCTCGAACCCACGCCGCTGCTCGACCTCCGAGTCTGATCTTTACAGTGGTCGGTTCATCTCCTGAAAAAATACCAATGCTGCGACCGAGGTGGCTTTCTAGATCAATGGAGGGGTCGGGTTTAAAGTATTCATCCAACGCTTTCGCATGTCGGAAGCGATCCAGTTTCCAGTGACGTAATCTTTCCGCAGGGTCTTCGATTTCTTCGGCTGCAGCGACGACATAAATGCTGCTTTGGTAGACCGCCAACCCATAGGGTTCGATCTTACGGACAGATGCGGTTTTCCCAACGGGCTCGTATTCGATTTCAACCACCCGGTGCTCAAGGACCGCTCGATTGACTGTTTTCAGGATACCAGCTTGATCCTCATAGCTTTTCCTCGGGCTGCCAAAGACATGCAGTGACTTACGATACCTTGCGTAGTGATCAAAGACTCCATTGGGGACTGCTTCTTGAATTTTATTCCAAAACGTTTCAATGCCTTGCCAATATTGTGTTCCCAGCAGCGGAAAGAGTAACTCCCGCCCAATGGAAAGAGCGATTAACTCAGTGGCTGAAATACCCACTTCGTGAACACCGTTGCAGTTCTGGCCAAGCTTATAAACCTTGCCTCGTTCAAGTGTATCAGTCTGAATGTCAAACCCAGCAGCCTGCAAGGCCTCGATGTCTCGGCGTACGGTTCGGGTGTGTAGATTGGTTAAGCCGAGATCTGCTACAAGGTCTCCCCTGATTTCTTCAAGGGTGCGTCCAAATCTTGAAAACTCAAGAAGTTGCAAAAGCTTGTGCTGACGGATGAGCTGTTCATTTCTTGCCATTTTCAACAACCTTGTCGGAAGGTTTGGTGCATCGAGTGTTCGGCGGATGAATGCTCGAATGTTGTCTGGTCACAAATCGTCATTCTTTCGCATGGACTCCCGTGGATCTAATTGGTTCGGGGAAAGTGCAGAGGAAAGAATGGAGTGTTGCTACGCGCAAACCACACGCGTCTTGGCAAGTCGATCGTGTAACGTTTGTTGTCCGTCAATGAATAGAAAGATAATATCGGCGATTGCAACCAAACCACCAATGGCTGGCAATCCGGTGATCAATCCGAAGACAAATGTACGGACAAGGTACCCCTGAACGAAACCAACCGTCTCACCTGTGTGTTGATCTACCATTCTCGTACCCACGATCCTCTTACCCAAACTTTGACCCGATTTGCTGATCAATACAACTTGTACAATCATTGGGATGATTGCGCTCACGAAAATAATTCCGACGGCAGCGGCAACTCCTATACCAGCGGCCACCTCCGCTGCGGAAGGATCTTCAGACATTGAAATTGCTGCAAACAGGGAGCCTCCTGCAAAGAAGAGTCCTGGTATCAGAACGACGATGATGAAGAGGCCATCGAGTAACGCGCCACCGATCCTTGCACCGATGCTTGCTAATTCTTGATTTCCGGCAGAGGCGGTTGCGGCTGCACCCACAGGGCTTTGATAGGGATTGCTTGATGTCTTCACCGGTTGCAAATCGTTGTCCGTTAGATCATCGAACATTCCCGCATCAATCCCACCGGTCGAAGCGGGCTGTTTTGGAGCCGCCGCGGAGGCCGCAGCTGAGGTTGGATTCGAGGATTGTCCCTGCGGCGGGGCGTTTGGGGCGCGGAGCTGTTTACCGCAAGGGCATTTCACCACTTTGCCCGCTGCCGTTTCTGGGATTGAGAGAACTTTTGCGCATGCTGGGCATTTGATTTTCATGGAGAAGCCTCTCAGTCAATGAACTGTTGGGTCTTGAAACGTGGAAGATGCGAGCCTGCATTTATTGCCTTGTATTCTATCTGAATCAAGATCCCTTTCATCATGCAGGCACGATGAGCTGGGTTTTTGAAGCGATTACCCGCTTTGATTTAGTTTGTTTTGGGTGCATTCTCGTGAGTTGATTGGTGTTGAGCAAGCGTTGCGCGGTTGCCATCAGGCCAATTTGCCGGCTAGGAAGATCGAGCCACTTGCCGGGAAATTCGAGTGATTCAAACTCGAGTTTTCCGGATTTCATCGAATTCGGCGATGGTTTGCGGCCGATCTTCGGTCAGGAAATGTATCAGGAGGTAAGAAGCTGAATCGCTCATTGAATCAATGCGAAGTCAATCGCTTAGGCATTTAGAACCGTCAGCGAGCTCTTATCTGAGGATGAATGTCACTCAGGGTGACGGAAATGATTTCAAGTCCACTTGTCGGTAGATAGCTCGCATTCCGATCGCTTCCTGTATTTTTTTTCGATCCGCATCGGAGAGCATTTTTAATGGTTCCAGAGTTAGGGTCGATCGATACTCTTGTGACTCGGCGTCTCGACGCACAATCAAAATGGTTTCCAGCGGGATTTCCTGACGATCCGCTAAATGTTGATTGAGCGTCATTCGGCCGAAGGGTGGGGGACCGAGTCGGCGGACGAGGTTGAGTCTTGCTGCAAGGTCAACGAACTTGGCAAATTCCGTTGCGACTTTCTGTGAAGCTGGACGCTGGCCCGTGATGTGATACTCCATGTTGCCGAAACGGAGCCTGTAGCCTTGGACTCGATTGCTCTTCTCTACCGCTGCATTGAGACCCAGTTGCTCTTTTTGTTCTCGTGTCGAAGCGGCGGCTCGTGCTTGCGCTGTCACTTTGATCAGGTCCTCCTCCTTTACCGAGGCTTGTACTTGCGTTTCGCGATCCATGATGGTGACCTGCTTCTTGCCGGAGTCAAAGATCGTTACGAAGCGGGTTTCAAGTTGCGGGAAGTCATAGACGAGGCCTTCCTGAAATAGGATCAAGTGCTCGGCCGATGCCTCGAGGCTGGCTCCCGAAAAGACTTTGGTCGTAATCCGAAACGTCTCAGCCTGTAATTCGTTTTTGTTCGTGGCAAGGTTCGGGATGATGCAAGTCATCATCACAACGGTCAGGGAGCAGATCCGTGATCGACCAATTGGCTTGCGTTTGACGAGCATCGTGGCTTGAGCTTTCGTTTGGAATGAGTCTTGATCAAAGTTGCTGGCGTAAACCGTTTTTCTCGCTTTTGATAGCGATTGGGTTCAAAGCTGGCATCATCTCTGTTTGGTCGGTCACCTTGAACTGCGAACTACCCATTTTTACAAGTGTTTTGTGGGCAGAGTGCATCCATCCGCTTCACAGGGTTAGCGATCTAGCCACACTTTGCAAAACAGCGTAGAAAAGCGTTGCCGAAGCCGTCCATAGCAATGGTCCTGTCTTCTTTCTCCGTCCTGCTGGCTGAACCATGCTGCGAACCCTTTTTCTTATTCCCCACGAGTTTCTCGGTCTACCAGTTTTCGGGATCGGTTGGGCATTGGTACTGCTCGTTGCTCTGATTGCTCTTCGCTGCTTTGTTGCCGTCCGTCGCGGATCCGGCCTTACAAATACTCTTCAGTCTGAGGGGTTATTGTGGGGGATTTTTGCCTTTGTTGTTGTGGTAGTGTTGCCAAATGTTGAGCTAACCAACCTTGATAATGAGCCGGTCGGGATGGCGATCCGAGGGTATGGTGTGATGTTACTGATTGCGATTGCGTCTGCAGTGGCTTTAGCTGCCTATCGGGCCAAACGTCGAGATGTGGATCCAGAGATCATTTTCTCGATGGCTCCGTTTGCCTTTGTCGGTGGGATCTTTGGAGCGAGGCTTTTCTTCGTGATCCAATATTGGGAACAGTTCGTTGGTGAGACGGCATTTGAGACCCTCGCCAACATGATGCGTTTCACCGAAGGGGGACTTGTGGTGTATGGCTCCTTCATTGGGGGATTTCTCGCGGTTGCCTTTTTTGTTTATCGCAATCAACTCAGTATGTTGAAGATGGGCGACATCATTATTCCCTGCTTGTTTCTTGGTTTGTTTTTTGGACGCATTGGCTGCCTGTTCAATGGTTGTTGTTACGGGGGGCGTTGCGAGGACGCGTATTACGCGCTCCACTTTCCCCCGAAGAGCCCGGTCTACGAAAGACAATTAAGCACTGGTGAATTGATTGGTTTCCAGTTTGATAAGGAATCGAAGCAAGTTACGCGGGTCGAAGGTGATTCGCTCGCGGCCAAATCGGGGATTCGGGCGGGTGGAACGCTTCAGTCCATGGGTAATGATTTGTCTTACTTGGCTGTTGCGTCGAGGGAGTTACCGGCGGAGCAGGCCTTACCCGGTTTTTTGATCGACATCGATGGCCAGAGGTACCGATGGAGCCCTGAGGAATTACCCGCTCGCGCTTTACCTGTTTATCCCGCACAATTGATCAGCAGTCTTTCCGGCCTCTGCATGTGTATTTTTCTCTGCGTCCTTTCATCATTTTCCATGAAAGATGGAATGTTGATGATGTTTGGTTTCAGTGCCTATGCCTTGCTGCGTTTTGGATTGGAGATTGTTCGTGTGGATGAATTAGGGCAATTTGGCACTGGGCTGTCCATTTCCCAGATTGTCAGCTTAGTGGTGCTAATGCTATCCGTTTCGGGTGCGGTTTGGATCAAGACATTTCGCAGCGGCAAAGAGCTTCAGGGATCTTGATGCCTTGCGGTGTTTTCTGAGTTAAACTGGGTCATGCGATCTGCCTGTCTTGGGCGTTCGGTATCTTTTGCCGTCGGAATGGTAAAACGATCATGAAGCAACGTGATTTGCAGCCTGAAAAAATGGACGATCCCAGCCTGCCTGAGGCCGAGCACTTGCTCGCACTGCGCGGTCTGGCACGGCTAAACCGTGTAAGCGGGATTGGTCCGTCGCTCTTTCGGAGCATCCGAGGTTTTGTGCAACACCGACCCGATCGGCGTCTGCGAGTTCTTGATGTCGCCAGCGGTTCCGGTGACGTTCCGATTCGCTGGGTTCGCAAAGCGATGCGTGAAGGTTGGAAACTTGACTTAACACTTCTTGACAATCGACAAACGGCCTGCGATGAACAGCAACGACGAGCCTCGGAGCAAGGGGTATCGGTCACGTCGATCCAATCAGACTGCCTGACTCAGCCGCTACCGAGCGGATTTGATGTGGTCACTTCTTCTCTTTTTTTTCACCATTTGTCGAATCCGCAAGTCTTCCAACTCCTGCAGGCAATGCAGTCGGCCTCAAGCGGCGGTCTCATCCTATGTGATCTGGAACGGAGTCGAATCAATCTCGAACTCGTTCTACTCGCTTCTCGTTGTCTTAGTCGTTCGACGGTCGTGCATTATGATGCGTTAGCGAGTGTGCGAGCAGCATTTACGATGAGGGAGTTTAGCGGCCTCGCCTCCTCTGCATTGGGGAGACCCTTTCAGATTCATCGAGTATTTCCAAGTCGATTTGTTCTGATCACCAAAGAGTCGGTGGTCAGAAGTCCGATCCCCGCAATCGCTTGATCACGATTGGTTCTCTTGCGTCGATGCGTTTCAAGTGAATGAATTAAAATCTTGAGGCAATTTTCCTCTGTCTCAAGGTACAATCGAATCGCCCGGGTCGTGTGAAGGTCTGTTCTTTTCCCTTTTGCGGTAAATTTGATTGGGTTTGCGTCTGCTTTTACAGGATACCAAGCAAGTGCACCTGTTTTTCAACCGCGACTCTTCCCCTCGCCTTGTTGTTTCATCCGAGTGAGATTGCGAATGAATCGCCCAGTGTTAGTGATCGGTGGTGGGGTGGCGGGCGCCGTTTGTGCGCTGCGTCTGCGTCAGCATGGTTTCGAGGTGCATCTGGCAGAGAAAGCAAGTTTTCCGCGAGCAAAGATTTGTGGTTGTTGTCTGGGTGGGACAGGTCTGAGTGTCCTGGAACTGGTCGATCTAAAATCATGGGTGTTGGAACACGGTGAGACCATTGATTCTTGGATTGGATCCTTGGGGGGACAGCGGGTCGAAATTTCAACACCTGACGGAGTTGCGATTTCAAGAGAACGTTTGGACACAGAGATGTTGGACCGTGTGAGGAATTCTGGGGTGATCGTTCACTGTCCGGTTACTGCAACTGTCGATTCACTCGAAAGTGACTTTGTCACCGTTCGCTTATGTGACTCGAACGCAGTTGAGACGACGATGGAATATGAATTGGTTGTGGTTGCCTCCGGTTTGAACGCAGCGGGAGCGAATCGATTACTTCCCTGGACCGAGTCACCTCACGGGCCATTCGGCACATCCTTCTTTGCCAATACTTGCAACTTCCCAAGGGGCACCATCGGGATGGCCGTTGATCAGGATGGTTATGTCGGGGTGGTCTGTCTCGAAGATGGGCGACTTGATGTTGCGGCTGCACTTGCGTCGGGTTCGGTCGCACAGAGCGTTGGTCGTCCGCTTGAACGCACCTTAGCAATTCTGGAGCGGAGTTCTCTGTCGTTGGGCCACGTGACTCCAATTTCCGAGGTCATGGTTACACCGCCTCTACGGAGGAATCGTCTTGCCGGAATCCAACGATTGGCTGCTATCGGTGATGCTTCCGGGTATGTCGAGCCCTTTACCGGCGAGGGGATGACTTGGGGAATGATGAGCGGCTATGAGATCGCCGACCGAATCGCTCACAGCAGAGGGCAACTCGAAAAATTCGGTGACCAATGGTGCAAGCATCAGCGCCAGTTATTGGCTTCCAGACGACGAAACTGCCGATTGTTGACCACGCTCCTGCAAAGCTCCTTTGCCAGATCGTGCGCTGGGCATTTGCTATCGCGTCTTCCCATACTTGCTAAACCTATTACCTCGAAGCTGGGGCGGCCTTGGCAGCCTTCGAAGTTAGGAGCATGAGTCAATTTGTCTCCAGAATAATCTGCGAGGGATCTTTCTCTAATTGCTGAAAAGCCTCACGGGCGAATAACTCGGCTCTGACATTGCAGTTTAAGTCACCCGGCCAGGGTCTGATCTGTCCGGAATTGGCCATTTTGTGGTAGATCTTGCTCTATGAGTCACCCACAGAGCCCCCATGCGAATCCAAGCGATGATAAGCCTCGCGTTGCACTCGACAATGTGTCGGTTGTATCTGATCAAGATACAGCTTGCGGTCTTGAGTCGCTCCGATCGGGGATCGAACCGATTTGCACGGGTATCGCTCGTCAAAGCGAATCGCAGCTAGCGGATAAGGATAGGGAAAAGCTTCCTGGCTTGGATGCTTTGCGTGGTCTAGCTGCTTTAGGGGTTGTTTTGCTGCACTGCTGTGTACCCTACATGCAACCCGTTGTTCCTGGACTCGCTTGGTCTGTCTTTGATCATCCCCACTGGCTGGCATCTCAGTGTTTCTGGTTCATTGAGATTTTCATCATGCCTGTGTTCCTTGTGTTAGCTGGCTATTTCGCTTGGTTATCTCTCAAGCGTGGTGACATCAAACGTCTGGTCAGATCTCGGGCGCGTCGTCTTTTGGTTCCACTTGGATTTGGAATCATGGTGATTCTGCCAGCGGACCTATACATCTGGTTAACTGGCTGGGTTGCTGACGGGCAGATTGCTCTTCGAAAAATGCAGAGCCTTAAGTTCACCGATGGTGTGGATCAAGATTTGTGGGGATTAAGTCATCTCTGGTTTCTCGAGTACTTATTCCTTTACGTGCTGGTGCTCGGGATTGTATTTGCTATCTGTCGACGCTTACCCCAGATCGGCCGGGTTTTTCGATCGCCACTCACCTGTTGTTCAATCTTGTTTATTGCTGCTAGTTGTGTTTTGGTGGTTTGCCCCGAGGTGGTCTGGGGGTTCCAGCACCGTTTCTATCCAGTGCCAAGTAAATGGTTCTACAGCGGTGCCTTTTTTGCCTTGGGTGTATCGCTCGCGAGCTTCGATACGGAAATGAGATGGTTGGCAAAAACATTTTTGCGTCATTCAGGCTATGCGGTAGCCATGGTGATTCCCGCGATGCTTCTCGGGCAGTGGCATCTGCGTGGTGGAGATCACGATCTAGCCAGCATGATGCTTGCTCTGACAACCACAGCCTCGGCAAGTTTAATCACAGTTGCCTTACTGGGAGCTGCAGCCTCGGTTCGAAAGCCGTTGTCGCCATCGTGGCGGTATCTCGCAGCCGCTTCCTTTTGGATTTACTTGGTTCATCACCCCATCTTGGGGTTGATGCAGATCGATATGAAGTGGCTATTCCCGGAGCTTTCATCTCTGATCAAGGTCGCGATCGGGTTTGCTGGATCGGTCACGCTTTCCTTGGTCACTTATGAGGTGTGGGTCAGGAAGACCTGGCTGGGGCGAGTTCTTGGATTCAATTACGAACTAAACCACGCCGCCGCACTCGAGCAGCAGCCTGATGAGCGGCGGTTGCGAGATAACGACTTGCAGATACTCTCTGGTTCCGGCCGTCATGCATCAACGCTTGAACCAGTCAATCTGTCAAAGCAACGTTCTGATCGTCGAGCTGCGTGAGCGATAAATCCATGCGATCAGCTATAGTGGCCCGAGCTGTCATAGGTTGGTTTGGTCAATTGAATTAGGTCGCCTCTGAGGTGTCAGGGAATTGCTGTTCGTGATTGCCGATTTAAATGTTTTCCTCATTTTGAATCGGGCTTACAAAATTGGCAGGCTTCAGGGCTAGGATCGAGCACTGGATTTTGCTGAGGATTTCCTCCGCGGAGTTCCCGGTAACCAAGCCTGCCAGACCAGAACGTGCGACAGTACCCATGACCACTAGATCAACTTCATTGGTCTTTGCGAAGTTGGTGATAGCCTCTTCTGCTTGTCCTTTCACGATCGCAGTTTCTGCACAGTGCTCACCTTGTGCATCAAGGAATGTTTGCATTCGTTCCGTTACAACCGTTTCGGTTTTTTGTTCCAAGGATTCGAATGCGTCTTGCCCGAGTCTACCTTTCAGCATCTGCTCGTTCCAAATTGACCAAGCATGAATACACGAGAATCGACCCTCATGGCAATCTCGAATGGCTGCAGCCAACTTGAAGATGCGATCGTTCAACTCGTGGTCGGTTTTATCTTCGGACGATGTGTCCACGCAAGCGAGCACGTGCTTAAAGATTGGAGTGGTGTTTTTGGTTACCAGCCAAACGGAACAGGGACATTGCCGAAGAAGACGCGAGCCGGTGTTGCCAAAAAAAGAATCGCTGTGACTGTTGGATCCTTTCGCAATTCGCATCACTAAGTCGTGTCCATTACGGTTCACCTCTCGAATGATCTCAACAGATGATTTTCCCTCCAGGACTTTGGTGCTGACATCAAGTCCTGACTGCCGTAAGGGTGCTGCAATGGCTTCGAGGGATTCAGCTTTTTCTTTGACGATCAAGTCATGCACGTGATCATGATCTGCCATGGCGAGTCGTACCGTCCAAGGAAAATCAGGTGCCACATCGACGACCGTCATTTTTCCACCATTGCGTTTGGTGATTTCGGCAGCTTCTTGAACAATTGGATGATCGTTGAGACGGGTGTCGGTCACGACGAGTATGTTTTTAAATTCATTCATCATTTGATCGTCCCTTGTCAGTGTGCTGCGATGTTTGATTGTTCGGATTGGTCGGGGGTAGAACCACTGGTTTTATTCCGGGAATCGTTGGGTGTTTCATCCGCGAAATTGTGTTGCACTTGGTTGAATTCTGGTGTTAGCGTCTTCTCGCGATTAATTCTAGCACCGGCAATTTAAAATCAAGTGTTCGGGTAGAGCTTTCAGGTCTGTTGGATGCGTGCTTGCTTTGCCTGTAGGTTCATCCAATCCACTGTTTGATGCTGCCATTGGTCTTTGTTGAGAGGACCGAACCGTTAAGTGTGGTTGGTTTTTAAGCGTCAGTTTTTAGGCGTTACCCTATTTTCAAGCGTTACCCTGCACAGATTAGAATCGGCCGTTATGTACAGGTGTTGTTCCCCGGGGCCAAAGGTGCAGTTGCTCGTTCTGCCACCGGTGATTATTCGTCCGATTAACTCACCATCGGGAGTGATTACGTAAATGCCACCGGGTCCACTACCAAATATGACGCCACTCGAATGAACAGCAAGACCATCTGGTAGCCCCGGGTATTCCCGCATGAAATCACTCGCCTCAAAGAGGACTGTGCCTTTTGAGATCGTGCTATCGGGCCGTACCGGAAAAGCCATCCAGATTGGATTGCTTGGATCACTTTGGGCCACATAGAGTGTCGATTGATCGGGCGAAAAGCCGATCCCATTAGGACGATCCAACTGGGTACTCAAGAGAGTGAGCTCACCGGCGGGATCAAGTCGGTAAACCCCACAGAAATCGAGTTCGCGTCGTGAATCTTTTTCTCGGTTTGGTAATCCATAGGGTGGGTCAGTAAAAAAAAGATTTCCTTTCCGGTCAAAGACTAAGTCATTTGGGCTGTTGAGTCGTTTTCCTTGATAGTGATCAACGAGGGTCCTTTTGCCACCGTTGGGTGTGAGCACAGAAACTCTGCGGTCGCCATGTTCGCAAAGCGTTAAGCGTCCCTTCGGATCTAAGGCCAAACCGTTTGAGCCAGGTTCCAGGCCGTAGTAGCCGACACCGGTGTAGCCGCTTGGATTCATAAAGGTTTCGATTCCTTCGGATTGGCTCCATTTGAAAATCGTGTTCCTGGGAATGTCCGAAAAAAGTAGGTGTCCACCACTCACATCATCGACCCAGACTGGGCCTTCTGACCACGTGAAACCTTTGGCGAGAACCTCTATCTTAGTCTCGTCACTCACAAATTGATCGAATCTGGCGTCAAGGTGTTCGATCTTACCGAGGGTAGCAAGCTCCTGCGAGTGAGCTGACGGTTGATTGATGAAGCCAATGATCAAGGTGAAAGCGATCAGCCCTAGGGATCCGCGTCGCATGTTCAAGCCTTTTCAGAGTTTGGAGATGATTGTGTAACCGAATCTTATCGCGGCGAGGGTAAGTCTCGATATTTTGCTTCTCAAACGCACCCCACCACCAACTGTCACACCATTGTACAACAATCAATCCACTTCGCTTTCCAGAATCGAAGCAACAAGCGCTGTCCAGCCTGTTTGGTGACTCGCACCTAGCCCACGCCCAGTGTCGGCGTGAAAGTATTCGTAGAAGAGAATCAGCTCTTGCCAGTCCGAATGATCGTGGAAAAAGGGGTCTTCACCGTTGGAGGGGCGTCGTCCTTGCTGGTTGGTTTCGAAGAGAGACACCAATCGACGTTGCAGTTCCTTGGCGACTTGCATCAGTGTCATTTGATTTCCGCTGCCGGTCGGACATTCGATGGTAAATTCATCACCGTAGAAATCGTGATATCGCTTCAGGGATTGGATGATCAAGAAGTTCATTGGAAACCAAATGGGGCCACGCCAGTTGCTGTTTCCGCCAAACATGCCACTTTCGCTTTCACCGGGAGCATAATTCACTTGGTGTTTTTGACCGCCAAACTTAAATTCGAACGGTTTATCGCCATGAGCTGCTGAGAGGCTTCGAATCCCAAACGGCGAGAGAAACTCCTTCTCGTCAAGCATCACTTCTAGCAGTCGACGGAATCGATCCTCCGACGGAATCGCTAAAAGCTTTCTCGTGGTCTTGCTCGATGGGTGGCTCTCTTGTTCTAGGCAGGTCATGTGTGCATCCAGGTTTCCTCGGTACTTGAGAAACCAATTCGTGCGTTTACGAAAACCGGGTAGCCGATCAATGATCGCGTCGTCAAGGATCACTCCGGTTGTCAGGGGTAACAGGCCGACCAGCGAGCGTACCCTCAGGGGTGTCGATTTGCCGTCGAGGTACAGGTGATCGTAGTAGAATCCATCCTCGTCATCCCAGAGTCCCGTTCCATCGATCGTGTTCATCGCCTCTGCGATGGCGACATAATGCTCAAAGAACTTACTCGCCATGTCGCCGTAGGCAACGTTGTCCTCTGCTAGTTCTAACGCGATGCGAAGCATCGAACCGCAGTAGAATGCCATCCAGGCAGTGCCGTCGGCCTGTTCAAGGTGTCCCTCGGGGAGCGGTTTGCTTCGATCAAAGACGCCGATATTATCGAGCCCGAGGAATCCACCCGCAAAGATGTTCTTGCCACGTGGGTCTTTTCTATTGACCCACCAGGTGAAGTTGATGAGCAGTTTCTGAAAGGCTCTGGCCAGAAAAACTTTATCACGCTGTCTCGGCGGTCCTGACGCTTTATAGACCTGCCAAACTCCCCAAGCGTGAACGGGCGGGTTCACGTCACTGAGGTGCCATTCGTAGGCAGGGATTTGCCCACTTGGATGCATGTACCATTCTCTGAGAAACAGAATCATCTGTTCTTTTGCGAATTCGGTATCAACGCTTGCCATTGGGACCATGTGAAAGGCCAGGTCCCAAGCTGCATACCAAGGGTACTCCCATTTGTCTGGCATGGAGATCACGTCGCGATTGAATAGGTGTCTCCAATCGCTGTTGCGTCCCTCTTTTCGAGAAGGGTGTCCTTGGACCCCATTGGGATCCCCATCCAGCCAGTTTGATATTGAGTAGTAGTAAAACTGTTTGGTCCAGAGGAGTCCCGCGTACGCTTGCCTCATGATGGCTCGGCGTTCATCGCTCAGTGTGCTGGGGATGCGTTTTGAATAAAACTCATCTGCTTCGCGAATTCTTTGCTCAAAGCAATGGTCAAAACCTTGGTCGAAAGCGTTTTTTGCAAACCTTTCAGGCTTTCCCTCGCAATGCTCAGCAAGAAATTTGGAGTCGGTGCTTGTCAGTCGCAAACGGATGCATTGGGTTTCCCCTGGATCAAGGTTCAAGGAAACATAGGCTCCACACTTGGTTCCTGTTTGTTCGGGGTTGATTGCACCAAGCTCGGAATGCACCACATAACGATGGAAGGCATCCTTGAAATGTTCTGATTCGCAAGGTAGCCCGGGATGGCGTTCACGATTGGTTTCATTATCCGTGAATAACCAGTGCGGATCTTGATTCGCCTTTCGTTTCGAGTGCTTGTTTGACTTCTTGTTGGGGTTCGCATTCGATGGCTTGATCACATCGCACGCTAGCCAGAACTGGTCCAGCGTTTCGTGGTTCATTTGCACCACGCCATCTCGAAGTTGCATACTGGGACGTGGAGTGCATCCCTCGTCATCGCACTGCCACGTCCAAGTGTTGCGAAATAGCATCTGGGGCACGATATGCAACGGTGCTTTTTGTGGACCGTGATTGGTTACCGTTAGTCGTATTAGAAGATCGTTTGGTGATGCCTTAGCGTACTCTGAGGTCACATCAAAGTACTTTGATTCATCGAAAATCTTAGTGTCAAATAATTCGTATTCGCGTTCCTTGCGGGTTCGCTTCTTGTTTACATCCACCAAGTCCTCATACGGGAACCGACTCTGTGGATACTTATAAGAAGCTTTCATGTAGGAGTGGGTCGGAGTACTGTCAGTGTAAAAGTAGTACTCCTTAACATCCTCGCCGTGATTGCCTTCGGGACCCGTGATGCCGAATAGCCTTTCCTTCAGGATCGGATCCTTTCCATTCCAGAGGGCGACCGAAAAGCAGAGTCGAGCTTGACGATCGCAAAATCCAAGAAGCCCGTCTTCGCCCCAACGGTACGCGCGACTTCGAGCATGATCGTGCGGAAAGTAACTCCAAGTGACCTCTCCACCTTCGCTGTAGTCTTCGCGGACAGTGCCCCACTGACGTTCCGAAAGGTAGGGCCCCCAGCGCTGCCAATTCAACTCTCTCGTTTGCGATTGAACCAGTCGATGGTCTTCCGCTGTCATGGATCTAATCTACGTCTTGGTGATCGAAAGCGTATTGTTTAGGCATCTGCATCGTCGAGAAGGTCAACCGCTGCAAAGTTTTGGCCCTCGAGCATCGCAAGACTAGCTCCACCCCCAGTGCTGACGTGGCTGACTTGCTCTGCAAATCCAAGTTGGTCAACAGCTGCGGCACTGTCTCCACCGCCGATGATGCTGATCGCGTCGCCATCGGCCACGGCCTGTGCAACTGCCTTGGTGCCAGCATCCATCGGTGGTTTTTCGAAGACACCCATTGGACCATTCCACACGACTGTTTTCGCATCCTTGATGATGGCAGCATAACGCTCTGCAGTGCCAGGGCCCACGTCCATTCCTTCCCAGCCATCAGGGATTTCCCCCGCAGCGACCACTTGCTTATTGCACCCTGCGATATTTCCAAAGTCGTCACCGCAGTGAGTATCCACAGGCAAGTGAAGCTTATCTCCACCCTTGCTGATCAACTCTTTTGCGAGATCAACTTTGTCTTTTTCAACCAGGCTATCTCCAACTTTTCCGTCTTTGGCGAGGGAGAAGGTGTAGGCCATTGCACCACCAATCAAGACCGCGTCACAAATGCCAAGGAGGTTGTTAATGACATTGATTTTGTCACTCACCTTTGCACCGCCAAGAATGGCAACAAACGGTCGTGCTGGACTGCTGATCGCATCGGTGAGGTACTGAATCTCTTTTGCGACAAGATGCCCCACAACTCGCGGTTTTCCTTCCATCGCCTCGGGGACTGCAACCATGGAAGCATCACTTCGGTGACAGGTTCCGAAGGCATCGTTGCAGTAGGCTCCCGCCATCGATGCAAGTTTGCCTGCAAATTCGGAGCATCCTTTTTTCTCACCTGAGTTGAACCTTAGGTTCTCCAACACCAGGACTTCGCCATCGGCGAGTGCCGAGGCTTTTGACTCGGCATCAGGACCTACGGTGTCCTCAGCCATCAGCACTTTGCCATCGATGAGTTCCCCTAAGCGTTTTGCTGCAGGGGCCAAGCTGAATTTTTGCTCGAACCCTTCGCCACTGGGTCGCCCCAGATGACTCATCAGGATCAGTCGACCGCCACGATCAATCACGCTACGAATACTCGGAAGTGCCATTCGAATACGTCGATCATCGGTGATCGACTGGTTTTCATCGAGCGGCACATTGAAATCAACACGCATCAAAACCGTGGTTCCTGAGACTTCAATCTGATCAATCGTTTTTTTGGCCATCTGGAAAATACTCGTGGGCTGAGGTGGTGGTGTCGCTCGTTCCAGCCGTGGTGGCTAGTTGGTCGAATGGACCGGTTGTTGGGAGTGGATTCCGGTGCAATTTGTTCGATCGAATAATCGATGACACAAACCGGTGGTGGGTGATTTGGTTTCTGAAACCACTGGGCCTGTTGGGATTCCACCTGATTGGGTGGTGTCAGCCGTGTGACTTGAGAACAAATGCAACGTATGGTGCGGATTATCGAAAAACCTGGCCGAGTGTCGAGTCCCAGCATCGCCAAGCACACCGAATGTTGTGATTTTCTCAATTCACCTGAGCTCAGTGGCCGAATAAGCCAAAAAGACGTCATTCTCGCTGTGATTGAGCAGCGAGTCGTAGTTTCCGCTGTTTTGGGACGACTTGTGGTGGCAAGTACCCAATCTGACAGCATTTGAGGAGGGGGTTGGGTTGTCAGCAAGCACAGACCGTAAATCATCAGCGATCTGGTTGCTGGCGTCGGTGCGATTTTGCATCGTTGCGACGCTCCTGATAACGAGTTGGGGATGGATCACTCCCCTGGGTGCCGCAGAACCCTTTCGCCTCTTTCGCATGTCCCGCGGGAATCCAAGTCCCTATGATCAGCGGCAGCAGATCATTTCGGAGCTTCCTCTTGATCGATTAACCGCCGAGGCCAAAGAAGGCATTCTTGCTGTCGCAAAATCTCCGACCCTATACCGTCGATTGCCGACGCAGGCGATTACTTGCGAGCCTGAAATGTTCTTGTTCTTGACCCGTCAACCTGAGGTAATGGTTGGTATCTGGGAGCTGATGGGAATCACCCAAGTTCAGACGCAACGAACAGGGCCCTATCATCTGACGGCTGAGGATGGAAGTGGCACAAATTGTGAGATTGATCTTGTCTATGGAGACACCTCGTTGCACCTCTACACCGCAGAGGGCAGTTACGACGGTCCCCTCGTCGCTGGAACGATCAAAGGTCGAGGTGTGTTCGTTCTACGAAGTAGCTACGCCAGAAGTAGTCTTGGTCAAACAACGGTTACTGGAACGATCGATTGTTTTGTACAAATTGATAATCTGGGGGCCGATTTAATCGCGAGAACCTTCAGTGGTCTCATTGGTAGATCCGCGGATTACAATTTTGTGGAAACGGCGAGATTCATGTCGCAGGTGTCCTTGGCCTCTCAGCAGAACACTTCCGCAATGGTCGATATTGCCAATCGAATTTCACAGGTGGAAGAGCCAATTCGATCGCAGTTTGTTGGTCTCATTTCAGAGGTCTCTAAAAAGCCATCCGCGCTTCGAGTTCAACCATTGTTCGAAGACCGTTTTCCTCAGGAAAGTGATTCATATCAAAGCGTCGGGATTGAACCCAACTCTCCTCAACTACAGCCTGAAACGTCTGCTTCGGGTCCGTTGAGCAAACTTACTCCGGACGAACAAACCTCAGATCCACAAACTCCTGGTGATCGACAGGCGAGTTCTCAGGTCGATGCGTTGATCCGTTGAGTCCACCCGTTTCTGCCAACGATCAAGACGAGAAACGCCTCCGTCTGGCAATGCTCCCTCTCTCTAGCTCTTCTGGACGCTCACCTCTTTCAGTCCAGCTTTGAGCCCACATTTTCTGCGTTGGTGGGCTGATTCTGTGCCGATGGGCATTTTCAGTAAGACTTGCGATTGGTTGATTCTTGCGTAGCCGGTAATGTGTCAGCTGAGGCCGATACGCCGGGAATGATAGCAAGGCTTGTTTATGGGAATGCGGAACGTGATTTCAATTGGTGATTATCGCTGCGGGGAGGGACAACCCTTGCTTCTCATTGCAGGACCATGCGTGCTGGAGTCAACCGATCAAGCAATGGTGATCGCAGAACTTCTTGCAGACCTCAACGAGCGCTCAGATGTTCAGGTTGTTTTCAAAGCTTCTTTCGACAAGGCCAATCGCACGAGCCTAGAAGCCTACCGCGGACTTGGTTTGGAGGAGGGGCTTCGCGGACTCGAGGAGATTGGACGTCGATCTGGGTTACCCACTACGACAGATATTCATTTGCCCGAGCAGGCTGCGGGTGTTGCTCAGGTTTGCAGTCTGATTCAAATACCTGCTTTTCTTGCGCGGCAAACCGATTTGTTGGTTGCAGCCGCGCAGACGGGTTTACCGTTGAATGTCAAAAAGGGCCAGTTCATGGCACCGGAGGACATGAGATATGTGATTGATAAGGTAAACGGAAGTGGCGACGGTGGTGTAATGCTTTGTGAACGCGGCACTTTCTTCGGTTATGGTCGCCTGGTCAATGACATGCAGTCTCTGGTCGTGATGCGCGAACTCGGTGTACCGGTTGTGTTCGATGCAACTCACAGTGTGCAGCGACCGGGGGGGCTGGGAGGTGCAACTGGTGGTAATCGTGCGATGGTTGAGCCACTGGCTCGAGCAGCGATTGCCATTGGCGTTGATTCGCTGTTCTTTGAAACGCATCCAGATCCCGAAAAATCACCCAGTGATGGAGCGAACATGGTACCCCTGAGTGAGTTTCGTTCTCTGCTGGATCGTCTCCTGCGAGTCCGCGAAACCATCATGGAAATCAACGCGACCTAGTTATCGCTGGTTGGTTGGCCGTCGACGGCATCTGGTTTGAGTGAATCTTTGCACAGGTTCCAATGCATCGTGAGGTATGGGGTGAGATTGCGGCTTGTTGCGTCACACTCGCCTGCTGACAGGTATCATTTCCGGTATTCGTGTTCTGAGATCGGCACCCTGAACCTTCTGGTGGCATGATGCGTAATCCAAAGAGCGGATTTGGGGGAGCGTTGCAGCCAAGTCCTCATCTGACGCAAAAAACGGATGATTCGCTAACTCGATAATGTCAGCGGAATCGGTACCAGACGCAGAGCCAAGGTTTTCATCGGCATCCCTACGTTGTTCGCGGTCGTTTATCAGGATTCCGAGTGAGGATTCCCGGTTGTCTCGTACAATCAAAGTGGGCAGGCATTGTCCGCTTGTGTCGTATTACGAAGTTTTTGAACCACAAAGCTCTTCATGGTATTTCGCGGTGTGTGACAGATCAAAGCGGCACAACCGTTTCAACGCTCAAAACACGCTTGCTTCCGAACCCCTTTGCCACTCAGGACGCTTGGCTCCTATGGATGTTTTCAGACGTTTACTTTCGGTTTTAATCCTCCTCGCCGTACTCGGTTGTGGAAGCGATCTTGAGCAAGCTCGAAAAATCCAAAGCAAGCGTCAGTCGCAGATGCAGACGCAGTCCCAGCAGGATGACTTGGGGGAAGTCTTTGAATTACTACGCACATTTATTGAGTTAAATGATCAAAAGGCATCACGGCAGATTGTTTATCATCTCAATCGATGGAAAAACGATCGGGTAGTAAACCAGGAGCCTGTTCCCGCTCCCTTCTCCGAGATCCGTGAGTTACTACCAACCCAACAGGCTGAAGAGCGAATTTCAGCGACCGAATTCCAAATAGGAGATATCACCCACCTGAGAGATTCATACCTTTTTCGCCGTGTATTGGATTGGGCTGATCGTCCTGGAAGTGACGATCCTCTGTTGGCTGAATGGCTCGAGGAACAGAAGTCAATTCTCGGCGACACTGATGCAATGAAACTGCGCACGGTTGCTCGTCTATTCGACTGGACGGTTCGAAATATTGCCTACGAGCCGATGGAACTTAACAAGCCAACACCACCCGCACCCGGCCTGCCGTTTGGGCTGACATTGCAGGGTGCAGGCTATCGGCAGACGGATTACCTCACTCTGTGGCGTGGTATTGGCGATGCGCTTCAGCGAGCCGGGATTTTTACTCAGTTGTGTCGCCAAGCGGAGATCCCCGCCTTCGTTCTGGCTCGACAAGACAATGACACGGGTGAGCTCGTTCCTTGGTGTGTCGCTGCAATGATTGGCGAAGAGGTTTACTTGTTTGAGCCAGACCTCAGCACCTATGTTCCGGGACCTGGTCAGGATGGTATCGCGACGCTGACGCAGGCACGGCAAGATGCGTCGGTGATGCGTCGGCTGAATATTCCCGGCTTCTTTGATTATCCACTGTCCAAGGATGATGTTCAGCAATCAATCGCTTTGCTGAATCTGCTGCCCGAGACGGTCGCTCCCCGAATGAAATTACTCGAGTCTGGATTAACCGGTGATCGTCGCTTGATCATTCATCAGGACCTTGGTCACTTGATGGCACAAATTGACTCAGTTCCTGGGATTGCTGGAGTGAGACTGTGGGAGATTCCCTACAAAGCGGATCTCTACGCCGAGGAGATGTTAGAGGCGAGTGAACGCGACCCACTGATTGCCTTCTGGTATCGATCGGCGTGGGCGATTTTGGATGCTCCCATTGATATGTCTCGCGAATTATCGCTAGGTAGATGGCGGCATCTCCACGGGGAATTTAGTGACGACTCAGAAGGAGATAGTGAAGGCGCTCGAACGCTTTACCTCGCTCAGAGGGCGCCGGAATTTGAAATCGATAAATTAAAGACAGACGTTGACCTTCAACAAGCGTACGGTGTTCGACGTGACCTTGGGATGGATCAGCAGCAATACGAAATGCAGTTGGCACAGGCTCAGGAGATCATGCGAGGTGGAAAGCGTACTGCTACCTATTGGATTAGTCTGATACAGTACGACGACGCGCGATACGAAACCGCCGAGAACTGGTTCTCCAAACGGGTCCTTTTAGAGTCTCAGCTTTCACTTTGGGAGCCATCGGCTCGTTATAACCTCGCGAGGTGTCTGGAGCGGCTGGGGGATTCGCAGCGGGTTGTCGAAATCTACAAGACGGATGGAGATCCCCAAGAGCACGGTAATCGAATTCGAGCTCGGCTGTTTCAACGCTCTTTGCCAGAGAAAGAGGAAATTAGCAAGGCGCCCTGAACGGAGTTACTGAGTCGTTTTTGTTAGAGAGTCGTTGTCTCTTTCCGCCATCAACGATCCTAGCTGAGACTAAACGTCAGTGCTCAAGTTTCTCAATCACGATCTTCTTAATTCCCCTTGATGCTTCGGGAAACGCATGGTCCACGATGCCTTGACTTGCTAAATCACTCAAGGAGTCAAATTCAGGGATGTCGCAGGACTTGAGGATGATCAATTCCTCGGCGTTCACTCTCTTGGCGAGCATTGCCGCGATTGAATCGGTCGTTGTGTCCCAATTCTCGGGTAGGTCGTCGCGACCCGAGGTGGATTGTTGATTGTAAAACGTATCAACACGAACAAGTGTCGTTTGTGCAAATTCCTGAGGTTCCTTTGTCCAGCGGGCGAGCTCATCGCTACTTTCGATCACCGGCCAATCCAAGCGTTGCTTCAGTAGCTGGAAAGTGTGTCCCAGAAGTTCAACGCATAGCCAGTGAATTTCAGTCGTGTTCAGGCTCGAGATTGCATCAATTTCACGAATTGCATTAACGAGGTCACCACCTCCAACGATCGCGAGCGAAGGAGTCGTGGAGTGATGCCGGTTCCATCGATCAAAGATTTGATCGATTCTGGGGGCTTTCAATAAACTGCCACCAATCTTGATAACTCGTTTCATGATCGCGGCTCCTTCACCTGTCGGGCGGGATTGGCTTTCTCCATTGCCCAACCGTTACTTTGGTTCTGTCTTAGAAGCAGCCTCGCGATCGCGACCGCCGGCGCCGCTCTCGCTCCATCGTCGTCGATGAAATCTCGAAGAGTAATCAACTCTGCGGAGGAAGGTAGGGCAAGCATGTCATCATTGTGCCCGCTAATGACGAATCGATTCGTTGGTCCATATTCCTGCGTTAGTTTTAAGAGACCTTCATTGATTTTCTCTTTGGCAGCCTCGTGGACCTGACGAGCCAAATGCTCTGCTTCCGACAAGTTCAGGTCCTGATAGCTCAAGCCAATTAGTCTCGCTAAGCGATTGACCGAGTGTTGAAGCGTCAGAGGTTGACCATCTGGAGTGTTGCATTCATGAGGTGATTCAGAAATCAGTTTTAACACGAGGCGAGCGTCCGCAATCGTCGCAAAATGCTCACGCATGGTCACAATGTTTTGGCCGCGATATTCCAGGTGATCGACGATCATGGCAGCTGAGGTTCGCTCACCACCTATGTATACAAGCGAACCTTCTGCTAATCGATCAAAGTCAGTCGTCGCCGATGTCGCTACTTTTCCGTGTCGAATTGGTATGAGGTCGGTTGTGGTTGACCCAATATCCAGAAGTAGGCCGTCATCGCAGTGTGTTTCCGCGACATCTTTGGCAAGAGCATGCCAATTGGAAGCTGCTAAGAGTTCTTCGTAACCAGAGTGATTTTTGCGATCTCGAAAAACACCATCAACGCAGTAGTAGTTAGGTTTGGGTAAATCGAGTTCGTTGCATGCCTGATCGACATGATCACAGATATGGCGTACCCCGGTAAGGCGATCAAAGAAACAGTCAGCGAGTTCGCCCGTCATGGTGATCGCGCATGCGATAATGGAGTCACGCTTGATTTCAGCAAGGTCATGGGCGATCTGATTTGCCAGTCGATGACTCTCGTTCCACATTGGAAACGGAGTTGATTTTGACAGCGTTACAAAACGCTCTGATTCCGACTTGTCGGCCTTTTGGTGATCCTGATCGGCGGCGACCACAGCGTACTTGAGGTTTGCACCTCCAACGTCAATTCCGAGCACAGTAGCTTGATTGTTATTAGTCATTGACCGAGTCTATGAATCGGGTTGACCTTTAATTGTTCCATCAGACGCCCAGCGGATCGACCTCGACGCAATACAACAGGAGGGTGTCGACAATTCTAAAT
>CAXQOB010000063.1:0-5893 GCA_964225475.1 Candidatus Nitrosopumilus sp.
GGCAATCGAACGAACATCGCATTGGTCAGATTCGTTCTGACACCGTACTGGTACATACCGGCACCGAGCTCTTCCACTGCACGCAGAAACTGCACAATACCTAGCGTACAACGTGCTTCTTGGTCACTAGGTGAATTCTGCAAATGAATTTCCAGCAGATGAACAGCACGACTGAGACCACGCTCAACCATGACGTCCTGTGCGGCCATACTGATGCTGGATTCGTCTTTATCATCATCCGCACCGGCCGTGTGCATGAGCGCTAATGAAAGACAGGCTACGAGTGAAAAAACACTCCTCCGGATTCTCGGCGATTGAACCAAAATAGACTCCCTTATAAGTACTGACCTCCACCCACTCGACATCAGAACCCGCGTAAGACGGGAGCAGAGCAGGAACCCCAAAACAGAACACGACACCGAATTCTAGCAAGTCCCCCGGGGTATAAACCTCATGGCTTGTGGAAATACATTGAGTTATTGACGACGGTACCGAATCATCTTTACCGATTTTATCTCTCAAGTGAAGCTCTACTCGATCAACTCGATTCGCCGCAGGAACGAAGGACCCTCCTGCGAAAACAACGCAAGGACATCTCGCGAATTCTTATCGATCAGAGTGACCTCCAGCGTCGCAACCCGTCCGAAATCAATTTCGCTCCCGGCCTCACCGACGAAGTCCGATTGGGTGAAATCGATACGCTGAACACTGTCACCACCCACAGAAGTTGTACAGACGAAGTCTCCCTGTCTCTTTCTGTGATCAAGAAACTTCCCAGATGCCCGTAACCGCACTAACAATTCTCTACCGTTGGGATCCACCTCTACACGTAATGCACTTGCCCCACTCGTTTTAATTCGAGGACTCTGAAGCTTATAGGTGGCAATTGTCCGCCCATCCCGGCTCGACCAGTCCTTCATTTCCATCGATAAATCATTCAGTACAACACGCGTCTCGCTTAGGTCTTCCATGGCGGACCATTCCAGCCGCTCCGGCAATAGAATGGTCTCGAGCGAATTCAATCCATACACATCCGTTTGCCCGCGTTGAAGTTGCACTGGTTGCTTTAATCGATAACGACAATGAGCGAAGGCAAATGTTGGCAAACCTGCATGCACAGGTATCTCGGCAGAATACGATCGCCCTTTCATTAACGCTTCTGCGCGTTCCCAAAAACGCGTACGTGAGTTCGGATCATGACTGTAATAGATATCAACGCTAACAAGAGACTCCTGTTGATCAGGAAGCACCACGAATCGGTGTTTCGCTTCCGACTCCTCTAGGCGTGTGACCGGAGTGCGCGGAATCGCCACCGATTTACCCTTCAGGTACCGATCAAACCATAAGTTAAGCATCACCCATTGCTCAGGTCCCGGACCATGATTGACATGCTGATTGGTTGAGACTCGCCAATCAGTATGCGGTACCAACTCCATGGACCGGTACACCCGCTCAAAAGTGGAATGAAAGTCATTGGACGAACTAAGAAACATGACGGGCACCTTGACATGTGGCCAATAGGCCGAGGCGTCAATGGTTTTGCTGTAAAGCTCAACATCACCCCTAAGTTGTGGTTTCAAACTGCTGCCCTGCACGCCACCGATAAAATCCACATGCTTGAATCCGCTCCCTCCCACGAACGGAACGACGGCTTTTAAACGGCGATCAATGGCGGTAAGCGCCGTTATCATGCCACCCATTGAATAACCAGCGAAACCAATCCTCTCCGCGTCAACCTCTTCCTGCTGACACAAAAACGTGATTGCCCGGCGCGAGGCCAGTGAGAGCAGGTACCAATTGCAAGTGCGAGGGCTGACGATCGAATCGATTGTATGTTCATCGGGCTGAAGATTCAGCTTCCACGATTGGCGAAGCGCTTTTGAGTAAAAACGCGGTCCTTGAGTCGGATCCACCTTTCCCCAATCTGTATTTTCGTCGATCGCCTCCTCAAGCGGTCGCCCCAGCCAGTTGATGTCGAGCGTCGCATAACCTTGCGATGCGAAATAAATCCCTCTGTCCCGCTCGGCTCTCTGACCTCCTCCATGTGACCAAACAAACGCCGGATGTGACCCGCCCGTATCCGGAAAGGTGTAGTAAGCAGCGATCCTGGCAACCTGACCTTTGAACGTCCCAACCGTAAAGAGTACGTAACGTGTAGTCACCCCACGTTGCTTCCACTCCTGAACGATCTCCGTCTCCAACGGTTCGCTCGATGGATCATAAGAATTCCATAGATCCAATGCGGAACGAGGAACATCCCCCGGTGAAGTGTAGCGCACCAAAGTGTCGCTTGCGAAAAGCACATGATTACCAACGCCTTGGCAACCGAACACCAAAATGACTAGTAAAACAATAGGGTTCCGACTTACCATCAAAAGGATCTCATTTAAGAAGCAGCACCTCTCTGGATCCTACGGCGAAATCCAACAGTGCTTCTGGAGGTTCGTTAATCTCTGCATCCACTTTATGGCGAGCTCTAATCCTCTCTGCCAGCACAAAATCCAAAATTCATTCCCGCGTTAATTCGCTCGTAACCGTGAGAAGACCTCTCCGGTTGGGTTCGCCGGAAGCCCTGCTCGCCACGACTCGATTGCACCTAGTAGTTCCTTTACAACTTCCGGCTTTTGATCAGCTAGATCACTTTTCTCGTAGGGGTCATCTGAGAGATCATATAGCTCATGGTAGGTATGATCCCGATTGGTAAGTAATTTCCATTGATCATCGACAACGGCATAGGACACCCAATGATAGGGACGGTCCTTTGGTATCGGCCATGCAGAATCCATTTTCCAGAACAGCGGTTTCCGCCTCGTCGACGATGGTGTACCGAGCAAAGCGGCTAATTGGCTTATACCGTCACCCTTATAATCACTGGGTAAAGTAACGCGTGCCGCTTCGCAAAATGTGGGTAGCAGATCAACGGCCGAGATCATCGTCTTGGCGTCAATCTCACCAGCGGGAATCCTTCCGGGCCAACGAGCAATAAAGGGCACCCCAATGCCCCCTTGAAACAATGCCGATTTGTATCCTTTCCTGCCCCCAGTGATACCCTTTGCGGCCGCGATCCCCCAACCGGCTCCCGTTGCAGTGTCGTACATCAACTCTAAATCAACTCTACGGGAGGCTCTGGCGGGACCATTATCGGAGCTGAACACCACGAGCGTATCATTCGCAATCTTCAGACGATCAAGCGCGTCGAGAACTTCACCGACCCTATCATCCGCATGCGAGATAACTGATGCGTAGATAGCATCGGCCTGATCCTCCATCTCACGGAATCGCCATTCATATTTCGGCACAGTATGAAACGGTGTGTGTGGCTCATGAAGCCAGAGGTTTACAAAAAACGGTTGGCGTTTTTCGACACATGCCTCAATAAATTCAACGGTGAGTTTGGAATCGTCATGAACTGGCATCTGCTCCCCAGAACAATTGTATGCCCCATATCGGTCATACCCGTATTCAGCCGGTGTTGGGGAGTCGGGAATCATATTATTCGCGAGATGCCACTTTCCGAAATGCGCGGTAGCGTAGCCTGCAGCCCTAAGGAAACGAGGCAGGAGGGGCGCGCCAGGGTCTAGCCAATCGGGCATCCGCCTTTTCTCGTTCTGTGGAACCCAAGCAAAATGACCGTTGATGTTGTATCGCGATGGGAAATGCCCCGTCATCACTGCGGTGCGACTGGGATAGCAAACGCCACTGGCTACGGTGAATCGATGAAAATCGGTACCCTCCCGCGCCAACCGGTCGATATTCGGTGTTTTCAAGTATGGATGTCCGTGACAACCAAGATCGCCCCACCCCCAATCATCCGCAAAAACAAAAACTATATTGGGCCGATCAAACGCGGAAACTCCCCTCCCCACCGAAACCACGAACACAACCGACACAAACAAACACAGGCGAACCAACGTATCGCCGATATAAGATCCAGCAAAACTTTTCATTAACCGTCAATCAATAAAGAACCAGTAAAAGCCTAACTCCGAACATACACGCGTTATGCAGTGTAACATGTTTAGCCCAAACGTCGCCGACAACACCGTCAGATCAGCTGCTATCTTACCGCCCTAACCTGATTGAGCCTGCCGCCTAATCCTCGCTGATGCAACCACCTATAACGTTGAAGAAGATATTCGGATGACTCCCTTGTGTGGACGACACTCCCAATTCAACGACTCATTCCCCCAGCGTTAAACGATACAGCACCCATGCCAAAAAAAACGTGGTCATTGCTTTTTCTCATCCGACGACTGATGCACGCACTCAGTGCTGGGGAATTTTTACGCTGCATGGTTCTGTCGCACATCTTCGTGCTCACCGCCTCCAACTTGCTCCTCGCCTCTGACGGGCATAGCGATGACTCCGAGGAACCACCCAACATTGTCCTGATCGTTGCCGACGATCTGGGCTTTGGAGACGTCAAATGCTTCGGTAAAGATAGGTGCATCATCCCAACACCCTTCCTTGACCAAATTGCGGGTGAGGGCATCCGCTACACCAATGCATATTCATCTGCCTCCGTGTGCGTCCCTTCGCGGATGAGCATCATGACCGGTCGATATGCGTTTCGGTATCCGCCGCCCGTCAAAGGCGGCGATTGGGGGTTCATCGGTGTCCAGCTTCCGACAAAAACCAGGACACTCGGATCGATGCTTCACCAACGTGGTTACGAAACGGGCTACGTCGGTAAATGGCATCTCGGCACGTTAATGGATACCTATGACGACAAAATTCAAAACATCGGGACTGTCGATTACTCCAAGCCTATCAAGGTAGGACCGAAAACGTTCGGATTTACCCATAGTTTTATCCTCCCCGGCTCACTCGACATGTACCCCTACGCATTTGTGCGAGATCATCAGTGGGTAGGAGATGTAACCGCGGTAAAGGGCTGGTCAGCTTTTGCGAGAATGGGGCCTGCATCACACGACTTTGAGGATACCAGTGTTCTCAGCACACTTGCATACGAAGCCACGGGGTTTATTCAATCGAAACGCAAAGCTCCCTTTTTTCTGTTTGTCGGGCTAACAGCGCCACACACACCCTCGAGTCCCACGAACTCCTTCCGAGGACGTAGCCAAGTCGGTGTTTATGGCGACTATGTGATGAATACCGATTACATCATTGGCTCGATCGTTAACGCTCTAAAAAAGGTTGACCGTGTCAACAACACGCTGGTGATTATCACGTCGGATCATGGCCCTGCGTCCTACGCGGGTCTTCGACGTAAAGCCATATCAGGTCAGATGAAGGCGGTTGAACGACTTGGGCATTACTCACGAGGACCCTATCGTGGATACAAATTTTCGGCGTATGACGGAGGAATGCGAGTTCCTCTGATTTTGAGATGGCCGAATCGAATTGCACCTTCGCAAGTATCTGAGCAGGTGATCAGCTTGGTCGATATTTTTGCAACGATTGACCAGATCACCGAACAATCTGAGCAATTGGAAAACAGCGACAACGCTGCAGCTCCTGCCCCCGATTCATTCAGCCTTTTTCCACCCAACGACGACGAACCACAACGCCATCCCCGACCGGCAATCATCATGGAGGGAACCCGCAGCAACGCAATTCGTCAGGGAAATTGGAAATTGATCCTCGGTCCCGGCAGTGGGTCACCGGGTCGGTGGGGAAATACACCAGAAGAGGATGCGGCATGGAAGCTTGCAATACAAATCCATGGGAAAACACCAAAGTCCAGCGCCGAACTGGAACAGTATCCCTTCGTGCAGCTGTACCACCTTGAAAAAGACCCCGCCGAAACGACCAATTTGGCATCCATTGAGAAGGAAAAGGTAGCAGATCTCGTTTCAGAAATGAGGCGACTGATCGCTAGCGGACATAGTCACCCGAACAAGGAACCAGTCGATTCTCGAAAAATCCCCTT
>CAXQOB010000064.1:0-47591 GCA_964225475.1 Candidatus Nitrosopumilus sp.
TCGGGAAGAATCACAGGGGTACCTGCGGCAAGCGACTCGAGGGCGAATAAACCCTTCGGATCCTGATAGTCCGTTGGGACGCAGGTCACATCGTATGATTTTAGCAACGTGATTTTTTCATCGAGATTAGGGCTCCCGTGATAGGTAAAACGATGCTGCAGCCCAGCATCTCTAATTTTTGTTAACAGGCTGTCAAAGTATTCTTGCTGATGCTCACCAAGCCAACCGGCCACATGCAAAGAGACATGATCGTTCTCTGGCAAGCTTGCCAAATCGATGAAAACATCTATCAGGTGGTGTAGCCCCTTCTCCGGCGCGATCCTTGCGAGATACCCTATTCGAAACTCACCCGTTCGTTGAACGGGAGTTTGTTGAACTTGTTCAAATGGGGCCAGGTCGATTGAGAGGGGTGTGACGCTGATTCGGTCACTGGGAATATTGAGAAGTTCTGACATTTTCCTCGCGTAGAAATCACTGTGCGTTACAAAGCGATCGACGTAGGGCACAAGCGAACGGCACAAGGCGATCGCCTTGCCGCGTTCTGTTTCAGGAAGGTGATCAAGGAAAATATCATCCCCCTGCAGCAGCACTACGCGTTTGGCTGCTGGTAGCAGTTCACTCAACTCGGGGAGACATCCTCCGATAAGAAGATTGGTAAACAGAATTGCATCAGGCTGCATCTCATCGCTTAACCATCGTGACAATCGGTCGACTTCATCGGCCTGTCGCCCCTCCCGACCTTGGAGCATTGAGATGGAGAGTTCCCCTAACTGCTTTGCATCATAAGAGACCGACTTACGAGTCGCAAAACGAATTAGGGGTGTCCAATCAAGCCACCTCCGCATGAAACGTGGAAGTCGCCTCAATACTGGAAATTGCTGCAACAGATAGATGTGAATGCCCCCAAAGAACACCTGATCTGCTGCGACACTTTCATCATCCGTTCGAATCGGCGTGTAGATGGGTTGCAGCACACAATCCACACCTTGCTCCCGCATTGCCTTCGCGAGCGAATTGTCATGCATGCAACTACCGCAATACATTCCTGCAGCACCAGCCGTCAGATAAACTGCCTTCAAACTTCTCCCCCGGGTAAACAGCAAGTAAGGATTCGCAGCGCGATTCGTGGATATCTTAAAATCAGAGACGCCGAAGAATCTCACTCCAGTTTTAGCAGGTCAACGGCAACAATACTGCCTCCGATTCAATGACTTTCGGGCAAGATCCTCGATCCTTTCAATTTGATCCCCTGATTGACCTAATGTTGAAGCGATCAGGCCTCTCCGCTCTCGTTGTGGCGAATTACCCAGAATCCTATACTGTGTAGCGTCGAACGATGAGTGTCCATAGAGCTTAAGTTCAAGGACGTTCGGCGATTGCCTCATTGAATATCAGGACAAAGCGAAGAGCGATTGATTTGCAACTGAGGGCACGCTTGCCGATCGGGCTCAATGAATACTCGGCATATCACTCGGAGCGTCCAGCAAACCGGACCTGACAAAACGGCCCGACGAACCGTACCCAACGAAAGCAAAGTATGGATGCACCATTGCCGCACGGCACTAATCCCCCTTCGGTCCATTTCTGGGGAATCGATATTGGAGGGACTGAGATCAAAATTGGATTGGTGGATGCAGTCGGCCAGACTCTCTTGCAAACCAGTGTTCCAACTAACGCAGCCGATGGTCCGGAGGCGGCGCTGGACCGAATCACAAATCTCATTACGCAGTGGGAAACTTCCAATCCAGAACTAGGTTCAGCGGTTGCGATTGGAATCGGTGCACCTGGTCCAATGGATCTTCGGGCAGGAACATTGGTCGAGCCACCCCAACTTCCAAGTTGGAAAAACTACGCCATCGTGGAAGAAATGCGACGGCGAACGAAACGACCGATTTCATTTCAGAATGATGCGAACGCTGCTGCCTACGGCGAGTTCTGGCTTGGAAGCGGGCAGACAGACCGATCCATGTTGCTCCTGACACTCGGCACGGGGGTCGGAGGTGGCATTGTTGTCGAGGGTGAATTGGTCAACGGGACGAATAGTTTCGCGGGTGAGGTTGGACACACGATTGTGAACCCATCACCGGATGCGAGACGATGCATCTGGGGGGGAGGTCGCGGCCAACTCGAAGCGTACGGCTCCGCGAGCGCCGTCTCAATGATTGCGACGGAGCGATTGAGGCAGGGAGCCAAAAGTTGTCTTCAGACGCATCTATCCGGTTCCGAGAGTGTTGTATCGGCTAAACAGGTTTACCAAGCAGCCCTGACCGGTGATGAGTTTTCGCTCAATCTCGTGGAGGAAACGGCAAAATGGCTCGGTATTGGAGTGACTTCCCTTGTACACACGCTTGATCCCGGATCTGTGGTTTTGGGTGGCGCAATGAATTTCGGTGGTGAAAATTGCCGAATCGGCATGCGTTTCCTCAATGCAATAGTGGAAGAATTTCGACAACACACGTTCGATTCTGTTTTTGCCGGAACTAGCATAAAATTCGCCCGTCTAGGACCAGCTGCCGGCTACCTTGGGGCAGCCGGATATGCGAGAAAAGAGTACAACGCCTCTATAGAGAGCCAAACGTGAATTTCAGCGTGTAAATCCAGCACTTGAGCCAGATCCTCGAACGGACCTTTTTTCCCCCTCAACCAGTTGAAACCATCGATTCTTCTTAAGATCCAGTGATCTCGAGCAATACAACCGGTTAGAACCAATACCAGCATGTCAAAACACATTCGTAATTTCTGCATCATCGCACACATTGACCACGGAAAGAGCACGTTAGCTGACCGATTACTCGAGCAGACTGGAACAGTCACGGTTCGAGAGATGAAGGAGCAGTTGCTGGATGATCTTGAGCTGGAACGACAACGTGGAATTACAATCAAAGCTCGCGCGGTATGCATGACATACAAGCACGGTAACGAAACCTACGAACTCAACCTGATCGACACACCCGGTCATGTTGATTTCCAGTACGAGGTTTCCCGCTCGCTCGCATGTTGTGAAGGGGCATTGCTTTTGGTTGACGCATTTCAGGGAGTTGAGGCTCAAACCGTCGCGAATGCTTATGCGGCAATGGAACACGAACTTAATATCATTCCGGTGATCAACAAAATTGACCTCAACCATGCTCGTCCGGATGAGGTTGCGGAGGAGATGATGAACTCCTTGGGCACTGATCCCGATGAATGTGTTCGGGTGAGTGCGAAGACAGGCCAAGGTGTCGACGATCTACTGACCGCCATTGTCGAGAACATCCCGGCACCGACGGGAGAGCCAAAAGAAAACCTGCAAGCGATGGTATTCGATTCGAATTACGACGATTACCGTGGTGCAATCACCTATGTCCGGGTCATGCGGGGCACGGTCCGAAAGGGTCAAAAAATTCAATTCGTTCGTGCCGGATCTCAACACGAAGTGGTTGAACTGGGGCAGTTTGTTCCACAACGTGAAGCTTGCAATGAACTAAAAGCAGGACAAGTTGGCTACCTTATCTGCAATATCAAAAGCTTGGGTGATGTTCACATCGGCGACACCGTCACGGTGACAGGAAACGAAGCGGCCGAACCTTTACCGGGATACTCACGCCCCAAGCGAATGGTCTACTGTGGTTTGTTTCCAAGTGATGGACAAGATTTCAGTGAACTGCGAGATGCACTTGAGCGACTTGCTGTGAACGACCCCAGTTTCGAGTTTGAACCTGAAACAAGCGATGCACTCGGATTTGGCTTTCGTTGCGGATTCCTTGGACTACTTCATATGGAAATCGTTCAGCAACGTTTGGAAAATGAAGCAGATATCGATTTGGTGCAAACCGCCCCCAATGTGACCTATGAAGTGGTCAATAAGCGTGGCGAAACGATGTCAATTCACAAACCTCAAGATGTACCTGACCCGGGTGATATCGAGGAGTTTCGTCAGCCAATTGTCCGCTGCAACATTATCGTCCCTGATGATTTCATCGGGGCCGTGATGAAACTTTGCCAAGAACGTCGAGGAATCCAAAAATCACAGGAGTACCTCGGAGCTCAACGAGCCATGTTGACTTACGATATCCCGCTTGCGGAGGTCGTTTACGACCTGCACGATAAGATCAAAAGCTGCACTCGAGGCTATGGAACCTTGGACTATGAGATGGTTGGTTATGAACCTGCTGATCTCTGCCGACTCGATATTCTGGTCAACGGAAAACGCGTTGATGCGTTAAGTGTTGTCTGCAACCGAGCCGATTCGGATCGGCGTGGGCGAGCCGTAGCAAAGCGACTGAAGAAAGAAATTGAGCGTCACATGTTCGAGGTCGCCGTTCAAGCTGCAATCGGAAGCCGGGTAATCGCCCGGGAGACCGTGCCCGCGATGAGGAAAAACGTGACCGCTAAATGCTACGGTGGTGACATCACGCGAAAACGAAAACTGCTCCAAAAGCAGAAAGAAGGTAAAAAACGCATGAAAGCGATCGGCAGTGTTGAAATTAGCCAGAAAGCATTCATGGCCGTACTCAGCTCCGAGGAAGACTAACTTTCGTTGGCCATTCCATCCTGTCTCGCCCCACCTTCCATCCCGTTCTGCCCGAGCGGAAAGATTGTTGAACTCGGAATGCCGAACGGCCCTGAATCTCAAGCCTTGACTTGGAAAACGGATTCCTTGATTGAGGTTGGTTCCTACCTCAATCACTCAACAAACCTCCAAAAGGCGATCGGCAAATGAGGCTTGTTGCGGGACGCTGAGACAAACAACTCCATAAAACACCCGAAAACGTTATGTTTTTGGGCACCCATCAATATTCTCTCCCAATCGCACCACGCATTTGCCGCCTGCCGGCGGCCCCCGATGCGGAGGAACCACGCGAGTTGCTCACTGCTCACTGCCCACTGCTCACTGCCCACTGCTAGGAATCGAGTCATTAAACGCCTATTCTGTAGGGCAGGCGGACGAGGGAGATTTGAGGGCATTTGCATTCCCACGGGTTTTCCGGTGATGACCGCCGATTGTCTTCAACACCCTTATTCTTGTAGCGATGGTGCCCCGCCAGACTCCGGGGCAAGGCGGCCAACGCAAACACAAAACGCTTTGTCAGGCGTTCTAAGGGTGTCGTTTGTATTTGCGCTCATCCCAAAGAAAGGTCGCCAAAGTGAGTCGTTACTACCGCCAGATTCTTTTGCTAGGCATGCTGCTGATTAGCTCCAGTGCATCTCTAACCCAAGTCAATGCTCAAGACCCCTCACCGGGCAATGAGGCAGAAATAACCGCAGATCCAGTAATCCCCACGGGGATGATGACCGACGAGGAATTCGCGGAATCATCCGCAGCGGCGCACAATGCCTGGATGCTTGTTTGCTGTGCATTGGTACTGTTCATGACCGCACCCGGACTTGCAATGTTCTACGGGGGGCTGGTTCGAAGAAAGAATGTCCTCAGTGTCATGATGCAATGCATCTTCCTGATGGGACTAATGACGATCATTTGGGCCACTTATGGCTACTCTCTCGCATTCGGTGGCGAAGGTGGCTGGATCGGTAACGGCGACTACCTGTTCATGCAGGGGGTACAGCGAGAATGGAGCGACGCTGTTAAAGAGCCGTTGACCCCCATGGAAGGCGGGATGGCGAGACTTACGCACATGCTGTTTCAAGGAATGTTTTTTATTATCACCCCTGCTCTGATCTGCGGAGCATTTGCTGAACGAATGAAATTCAGCGCAATGGTGGTCTATTCGGTGCTATGGGGAACTTTCATCTACTGCCCTCTGTGTCACTGGGTTTGGGATGGCGGCCCTCTGGGATATGGTGAAAACGGTATCGCAGGCGGTGCACTGGACTTTGCGGGAGGAACAGTCGTGCATATCAGCAGTGGCATTTCAGCGTTGGTTGCCGCATTGATGATTGGACCTCGTATGGGCTTTCTCAAAGAACCGCTTCAGCCACACAACCTCACCTATACCGCGCTCGGTGCCGCAATGCTTTGGTTCGGCTGGTTTGGTTTCAACGCTGGGAGTGAACTTCTCTCGGATGGCTTGACCAGTAGCGCCTTTGCGGTAACCCATTTTGCTGCAGCAGCTGGAGCATTGGCTTGGGCAACGACCGAATGGTTTGCCTTGGGAAAACCAACGGTTCTCGGTGCCAGCAGTGGTGCGGTTGCCGGCTTGGTCTGCATCACACCGGCAGCCGGATTTGTTCAGCCGATGCCCGCCATCATCATGGGCTTGACTGCGGGAGTCGTCTGCTACATTGCTTGCTCCAAACTAAAACACGGCCTGGCCTATGATGATGCCTTGGACGCCTTTGGAGTACACGGCATCGGCGGAATGTTGGGAGCAATTCTCACTGGCGTCTTTGCGACACGTGCCTGCTGGAATATTAATGAAGGCCAAACCCTGGGTTTGATTGAATCTGGCGGAAACCCCGATTTGCTGATTGGGCAGATCGTTGCCGTATTCATCACCATCGTTTTTGCAGGAGCCGGTAGTTATGTTCTGTTAAAACTCATCGACCTCGTCATTGGCATTCGCGTTCGACTTGAAACAGAGCAACGCGGACTCGATGTCTCTGAACATGGTGAAGAAGGCTACATGCTTGCCTAAGCCATCATCGATGGGGAAATCCTTCGCGTCTTCACGCGAACGAAGAAAAACAAACGGTCACTGCTTCGACAAGCAGTGGCCGTTTTTCATTGCCAAAGAGGTTCACGAGGAAAGCCGCAGAAGGATCTGCTACTTTCCTTCTTTTTCTGACTCGCCAAGCCGCGATTTCAAATCCTCAAGGAGCGTCGAAAGTCGCTTTTTCACTCTCTCATCGGGTGCAGCATCAATTGCTGCCTGCTGTGCCGCGACGGCTCCAGAAAGGTCACCCGTTTCAGATTTAAGCAGTGCCATGGTGTTGAATAAAAGCGGAAGCATTTCAGCATCTGCCCCATCCACTTCCGCCTGAAGAGCCGCCAGTGTTTCGCCTGCCAAGGCGCCGACCTCAGCGCCTTGCTTGATTTGTCCATAAAGGGTGTAAGCAAATTGTCCAACCGCATACGCATCACCCTTCATCCCGGTCAGACGCTCTCGAAAATGGTTCAGAACGTCATCGTCGATCATTCCACCCATCAATTTCAATTGGTACAGCACGCCCGTCCATTGCTCCTCCAATGCGGTTCCCTTGGTTGCGCTGAGTTGCTCGGAAGCAAGCTTGACCGCTTCATCAAACTTGCCTGCACCGGCGAGCATCGAAACCTTCTGCATGTTCTCTTGCAACTTTTGCTGAAGAGCCATCTCCTTTTGGAATGACTCACGATCCCAAGAATCATTGACAACTGCCTCAAGGGGTTCATCCATGTCCATCGGATGACCAATCCACTCAATTTGACTTGACTTACCAACTAGAAACGCGGTGGGGATACCGCCTTGCTTCGCAGCATCCATGTAATCTCGATAGACCGATCCATCGGGGTCAGTTGTGAGACACCATGCGGAAGTGAGTTCACCAAAGGATTTACCCACTTGCTCATTCTGCTTGGAGAGCAAATCCTTCACTTCCTCCACTGTCTCATTTGAGACGCTAATAATCTGCACGTTCTGGCCTCGGTACTTGTTTTGTAACTCCGCAAGATGAGGCATGCTCTGGATACACGGTCCACACCAAGTCGCCCAGAACTCAACAACGTATACCTTCCCTTTTTCAAACTTGGTTACAGGCTTAAAAAAACCGTTCCCATCCTGCAACCAATGTTCAATCGCCAAATCGGGTGCAGCCGATCCAATTTTCAGCTCCGCGACGCCCTGTGCCGCCAAACGTGGTCGCTCAAAGGTAGTGAAACAAAGCGCGGCAGCGATGAATGTGGCGAGTAAGAGTCGTAATTTCATAGCTCTGTGTAGATTTAAAATGGGTCCAAGTAACCGCTGGAACATCACATTCGTCCCAACGCTTTGATTTTTAAGTTACGAGTCATTCTTTCAGTAAGCGATTCTGCGTCACCTTCGTCTATTCTGAAGCCTGAGACACACCCGCGTTAAAACGCGCAATCACCGCCTAGGAGTGTATAGGATTGTGCAAGAAACGAGAATCTAGAAAAGACCAGCCCCGGTGACTCGATGGCGTGAGAGCTCTAAATACAAACCCCACGACCGAGTTTGTGGATCGGAATTTATTCAATATTCTCCAAGGACTCAGCTTCCTCCTCTGACTTGCCATTCTCCGCGGCCCCCTCTTCAGCAGCTTCTGATTCTTCCTCGCCCTTCTGTTCAGCGTTTTCTTCGACTTCTCGAGAGGGTCGACGCCTCGTTGCACGCTTGGGCGTTTCCTCCGTCATCTCTCCGTAGACACGATCCGTCGTGACGGTGATTCTTTCAGCACGAATGCGTGTTTCATCCTGCGGCTGATAAAACCCGGAGACACTCACCTCATCACCCTCTTGCGCCAGTGAGAGATTGTTGTAGCGAACCTCAAATGTTGCTTCGGGAGCAAGTTGAATCTGCAATGGTCGACCTCCAGCTTGCAAAACCAAAACCCCGTTAGCATTCAGCCCCATCACCGCACCAACGACACGACAACGCATTGGCTGAGCAAAGGCCTGAGGATTCTCACCTCGATTCAACGGATAAACTCCCGGCAAAAACTGCTCACGCGCACGACCCACCAAACCACCGGTAACTGGCTGGAAGAGCTCCACTTTGTTAATCGGGCTAATCGCCATGCCATTGGCAGGATTAAAGTCACCCGAGAGCCTCACTAGTTGCCCGCGTTGAATGAAGGCTGGTTTTGCCAACGCCACAAATTGAAAATTACTTATGCTTTCCGGAATCTGCACCATCACGTCTGTGCCGTCCTCCTTTTGCACGTAAACCACGCCTCTCTGAAAACCCTTCAACTTACCGCGAAACTCAGTGACCATATTCTGGTTTGCACCAAAACCGGCACCCACACCTGGGTTTGCGTTCGGCGCCTGATTGCCACCCAATTGATTACCGGGTGCGTTTTGAGCATTGACGTTGCTTGTCATTGAATGAACAACCAAAAGCATCGTAAGAGCACAAACGATGGGCGCGTGAATCGGGTCGAAACGAACTTGATTCATATTGATTCCAAAAAGATACGAGGAAAACAAATTCAATCGATCAAGAAGAGCCAGAGGAGAACGTTTGTTGAATCACCAGAGCTCCAACTGCCCATCACGCAATTGTAACGGTGGATCTTCCATAGAACGAAAATGACGCGGATCTAAGTCAGTAAAATCAGCAACAAACGGCAAAAACAGTCAAAACCCGGTTAAAAACGTGGAAAGATCACATGCCCACCCTGTCAGAATCTCGTTGCTGCCGCTTAAACTCAGCGACAGTCCAAAAGAGTAACGGATGTGTTTTCCCGTGTTGCGAGTGATCCATTTCGATGAGCCCAACCGACAATCCAAGCGATAAGACCAAAGGTAATTCCCCACGAGTGACAACCAAAACACTCCAGAGGATGCGTCAAGATGGACAGCCGATCTCCATGTTGACGGCCTATGACTTTCCTACTGCGGAAGCTTTGGATGATGCCGGTGTGGATGTCCTCTTGGTAGGTGATTCTGTCGCAATGGTCGTTCAGGGTCATGAAACCACGCTACCCGTCACCATGGATCAAATGCTCTACCATGCAGAGATGGTTGGCCGTGCTGCGAAACGTGCTTTGGTCGTTGTTGACCTGCCATTTCCGGAGGGACAGTTGGAAATCAATCGCAGCATTGAGGCCAGTGCTCGCGTCTTAAAGGAAACCAAATGTCATGCTGTCAAACTTGAGGGTGGTGCGGAACAAGCAAGCCGTATCCAAGCAATTGTTACCGCCGGCATTCCCGTCATGGCTCATGTGGGCCTGAGGCCACAAAACGTTCATGTGGAAGGCGGTTATCGAATCAAGCGAGAAGCAGAGCAATTAATCGCGGATGCAATCGCCGCGGAGAAGGCCGGTGCCTTCGCAGTTCTCATCGAATGCGTTCCAACACCCATTGGAAAGGCAATCACCGAGGCAATCTCCGTTCCAACCATTGGCATAGGTGCCGGCCCTCATGTTTCCGGACAAGTCCTGGTCACTCATGACATGATTGGATTCAACTCTGGCTACCTGCCAAAATTTGTACGACAGTTTTCAGACGTGCGCGGATCGATTCGACAAGCCGCGGAAGATTATTGCGATGCAATTCGTCAAGGACAGTTCCCCGGTAAAGAAGAATCATTTGAATGATCTCGAAAGAAAAAATTAACCTCTTTGACTCGACCGATGAACTACAGCAAGCAGTCGCTCGTGACTGCAGTGCCTTGATTCACCAAGCGGTTGAGGAACGAGGAATTGCGAATATTTCCCTATCAGGCGGATCCACCCCGAAACGCATCTACCAACTACTATCCAAACAAGATTTGCCTTGGTCGAACATTCACTGGTTTTGGGGTGACGAACGCAATGTCAACGCAAGTCATGACCAAAGCAATGAACGCATGGTTCGCCAGACATTACTCGCTCACAATCTATCGCCACCGACGAATGTTCACCCCGTTCCGGTCAATGTAGAGTCACCTAGCCGAGGAGCCGAAGAATACGAGCGGATCCTGCGAGAGCATTTTGCAGATCATGCATACCCGCAATGGGATCTTATCTTTTTAGGGCTTGGCGACGATGCGCATACCGCATCCCTTTTCCCGGAAACCAAAGCACTCGCGCAACAAGAAAGGTGGTTCGTGCACAATTGGGTTGAGAAACTTGACACCCATCGCTACACGCTCACCTACCCAGCGATCAACGCCGCACGAAACATTTGGTTTTTGGTTGCCGGAGAGTCAAAACGCGATGCGTTAAATCGCGTATGGACAGAACCCCGCAATCTGAACCTTCTTCCGTCACAAGGAATCGAGCCAACTGCTTGGTATCTCACCCGCGATGCGAAACCGCCAGACAACGAAACCTGAAAAGGAAATCAGAGTCTTTCCCGTTTAGCAACCACCCATAAAAAATCCCCTATCGAATCTCGATAGGGGATTGCTTATTTCAATCATCGGGGAACGTTGAAGCTTTTTGCTTAACCTGCGTTGTCAAGCTTCTTCTCTCGCAGACCATCGATGTAATCATGAACAATGTTCATCACTTCACGATTGTAAAAGCCATCGCGGTAAACCACTCCGTCATTCATCTGCTCAACTAGATCTTCTTCCTCATCTTTATTTTGAGTGTCAAGCTCTTCGCGTCTCGCAATGAAAGCCTCTTCCTGAAGAGGAACGGTATTCTCATCCTTCTGGGCAACGTAAGAAGTGATCCGTCGCAGCAAATCGGTGAACTCGTCGTCCGAGGTGACACGCTTCTCCGACCGTTGACGTAATTGATCAAGAAGATCCATTGGGACCATGTTGTAAACCGAGTGCTTTGCCGCCTCTACCACATCATGATCAAGTGCGTACTTAAGATCACCCTCTGCAACGTCCATTTTTGCACTGATACTTGGAAGGACGACGTCGGCAGCGACACCCTTGAGTTGAGTGCTCTGACCGTCAGGTAGATAGAATTGCTGCAGAGTCACCTTCAGTGCTCCATAATTTGCCCGGTTATGTGCAAACAATTGCTGTCCGAGGTCCATGAGTGTCTGAACGGTTCCTTTACCGTGTGTCGCAGGATCACCGACAACAATTCCTCGCCCGTAATCCTTGATGGCCCCAGCAAAAATCTCACTCGCACTCGCGCTAAACTTGCTGGTCATTACAACCAATGGCTTGTCCCAAGTTGTGCCACTATTTTCGTCAGCGTACTGCTGGATGGATCCATCCGAGTTCTTCACTTGAACAACGGGTCCGCGATCGATGAAGAGTCCCGTGAGATTAATGGCTTCGGTTAAACTTCCCCCACCATTCTTGCTGAGGTCGAGCACAAGTCCGTCAACGCCCTTTTCTTGAAAGCCAATCAAAAGTCGACTGACGTCCCGTGTGCTACTTCGATAATCCTGCTTCTCTTGCCGTGCAGATTCCATATCGAGGTAGAAGCTTGGCAGGTTGATGTAACCTATCTTTAGTGTTTCCTCGGAGCCCGGCAATTGGTGCTCGATGATTTCGCCACGAGCGGCAGATTCCTCGAGTTCAATTCGTGCGCGTGTGATCAGGTATTCTTCAACGTTCCCTACACCACCAGGCTTCACGCCCAAACGAACAAGCGTGCCTGCCTTGCCGCGAATCAAATCGACAACATCATTCAATGGCATTTCCACAATATCGACCATGTCACCATCCTCTCCCTGGCCAACGGTGACGATGATGTCATCTGTTTTGAGCTTACCATGTTTTGCTGCAGCACCACCGGGCATCACTCGCGTGACAACGGTGTTACCATCCTTCTCTCGAAGCTGAGCACCAATCCCATCAAGATTCAAACTCATTTGAATCTGAAAATCATCAAGTGTCCCCGGTGACATGTACGTCGAGTGAGGATCGTATGCAGTGGTAACGGATGTCAAAAACATCTCGAGCAGGTCATCGTTATCTGTCTGCTTCCATCTTTTGGCGTATCGTGAATACCGCCGCTGCAACTGGCCAACGTAATCCTCATCTTTGGGCTCCTCATCATCTGAAGCCTCATCAGCATTATCATCTTTCAGATCGAGCATTGCGTACTTGATTTGGCGACGCCAACGATCACGAGAATCCTCGGGCGATTTGGCATAGATGGCCTCCTCTGGATCGATCACGATCGATTCGATCTTTGTGAAATCGAACTCTCCATCAAGCAGCTCCATTGCAACCGCAACTCGCTCATCCACTCGCTGAATGAATCGAGTGAAGATATCGTACGCGAGGCCAAGGTCTCCGTTACGAACCATGTCGTCGATGTCAGCTTTGGCTTTTTCGAACTCGTCGATATCGCTCTGATAGAAATATAGCTTCAAGGGATCCAGCGACTTGATGTAGAGCTGAAGAGCTCGTTCGCTGATCGTGTCATTGAGTCGTTGCGCCGAAATGTGATTTCGTGGCATCAGTGCTGCAATCAATCGAGCGACCCGCCCATCTCGTGCAGGTGGCTCGCCGAGCTGAAAAGAACCATTCGCATCTGCGGAGGCGTCTTTCTCAACCTCTTGCGAAACAGCGGGTACCTGAGCGAGTAGGCTCGCAGCGAGCACCAATGTCAGCAGACGGGCTCTAAAGAACAACCTTGAAGGATTATCCATCGTGAATTCCTGGATTCTAGTCAGCATCGATGTTAGGAAGGACGACAGTCGCTCGCTCATTGGAAACGGACGAACGCCGGCGGAAACCGTATCTCTCGAAGTAAAACGCGATGCAAAAGTCAATTTACGTCCCGGGCCGTCACGTCGAGCAAACCAACCAAAATTGGAATGCATCGGCAGAAAAGGCAACCGTTAGATCGTACGGAAGCGTCAAAGATCGAGCAACGGCGGTTCTTCGTCCAGTTTACCGCTTTGGTTCATCTCAGCGGGATCAGTTACAGCAAGAATGCAATGTTTTCCCTGCTTCTTCGGTGTGCCAACGCCAGGTTTCAGCTACCTGAGATTGCCCGCATCATCGCCGCCACGGCCGTTAAACTAGCCAAAATGAGGAAGGGACCTCAGAACTGAAACGCCTCAGCATCCTCTTTCGGAGCGGGTTGATACCCCAAGGGTTCCATGCTGCTGCCCGCACGGCCCTGAGAAAGGCTCCTGACGGCCCCTGAATAGCCGAATAACTCTTTAAGCGGTGCATGAGCCGTGATCACTGTCATCATGCCTCGTGACTCGGTGGAAGAGATAATCGCGCGTCGCTGCTGCAAATCACCGACCAACTCTCCCATGTAGTCATCAGGAGTCGTTACCTCGACTTTCATCAGAGGCTCGAGCAAGACGGGGCCTGCCTCCTGCATTGCTCGATCGAAAGCGTCTCCCGCTGCGATTCGAAAAGCCACCTCATCACTTCCCTCTTCTTGCATCTCAGCAGAAACCACCTCAATGCGAACCCCTGCCAACGGGAAACCTGCTAGCAGTCCTCCGCCATTGGCCCTCTCGCGAATCTCATCCACCGCAGCAGAACGCACCGCATTGGGCAGTGGACATTCTGGTGGCAAACGGTCGAATACCAATGCGGGTGCCGAAGAGTTCTCCAGCGGTGAAACCTTCAAGCCCAATCGAGCAAACATCTGCGTGGCCCCCATCTGGCGATTGCATTGTCCAACCACCTCGGATAAACCACCGATCGTCTCGCGGTAATTGACCCGTGGTTTATAGAACTTAACGTTCAATCCGAAATCTCGGGTCAACCGATGCTGAATCACCTCCAGATGTAACTCTCCCATTCCACTGATCAGCGTCTGTCCCGTCTCGCTACTCTCGCTCGCGTGAAAAGTCGGGTCCTGACGGCGCAACATATCGAGCGTCTCTTCCAATTTCTTTTTGTCGGCAGTACTCTCCGGCTCAATTGCCATCGAGAGCACCGTGTCTGCAAAATTGATACTTGGTAGCTCAATGTTAGCCTTGGTATCGCAAATGGTATCACCAGTGATTGCAAATCGAGGTCCAATCACGCAGCAGATGTCACCAGCACCAACGGTTTCCTTTTGCCCGCCTCGATCCTTCTTGGTCGCGTGAATCTGCCATACCTGTGCAATGTTCTCTTTCTTGTCTCGATTCGGGCAATAGACTCGTGAGTTCTGCTTCAACTCACCGCTATAAATCCGAATCCAGTAATTGTCACCTGTTTTTGCTGGAAGGATTTTGAACACCAATCCGCAAAATGGATCTTTGTTGTTCGGACCCCGGGTCAAAGTTTTGTCCGTTCGCTTGGGATCCACTCCCTCAACAGGAGGTCGATCCAGCGGACTCGGTAAAAAGTTACCCACCGCGGTCATCAGCGGCTGCACTCCGATCCCATGCAATGCCGATCCGCAGAGAACCGGTTGAATCGTCTTGTCGATACAGCCTTGCCTCAAGGCAGCAATCAATAGGTCGCGAGGAACTTCCTGCTCCTCAAGCGCCAACGTCGCCGCTTCTTCACTAATGTCATAAATGGCATCTAGCATTTGCTCGCGCCACAACATTGCATCGTCCAACAACTCAGCCGGGATGTCCTTCTCCTCAATCGTCTTACCCTCCGTTGAGGGATCAAACTCCAGTAGCTTCATATCAATGAGGTCAATCACTCCTCGAAATGGGTCGGACACGTGCGTTGGTCCTTGCCCGACCGGGATTTCAATTGCAACTGGATTACCACCCAAACGCGGACCGATCTCATTAAAGACCGCTTCAAAGTTAGCCCCCTCACGATCCATCTTGTTGATAAAAACGATACGCGGCACTTCGTATCGATCGGCCTGACGCCAGACCGTCTCACTTTGTGCCTCAACACCCTCGCGTGCAGAAAAAACCACAACCGCGCCATCAAGCACGCGTAAGCAACGCTCCACTTCAGCCGTAAAATCGACGTGCCCGGGTGTATCCAGCAAGTTGATGGAGTAATCACCCCACGCGTATTGCACGCAGGCGCTGAAAATCGTGATACCGCGTTCCTGTTCCTCCGGGTCATCATCCGTATCGGTGGTGCCATGATCCACGCGGCCAACGCGATGCTTCGCACCACTCAGATAGAGCATCCGCTCAGTCACCGTCGTTTTTCCGGCGTCAATGTGCGCGATGACACCGATATTGCGAATCTCAGAGATGTCCGTGGCCATGTGATCTAAACTTCAGAAACTCATAGTGAAACAAAAAGCGAACGCCAATACCTTCGCGGGTTGAGCAGCCAGCATGATTGTGGTCCTCACCCCATTATCCTAGCTGATCCAATCATTCACTCGCTGTCGTTGCTCTGCAATAGCGGGTTCCTGCATTGCTCGATGAATCGACGTAGTTTTCTAGACATCTCGGTTTCGGCAGCACCGAAACCGAACTCCCGACGGCAAAATGATTTCGAGCTCAAAGCACCCACCAATCTGATAGCGACCATGTGAAATCACCCATCAGGGCACCTATCCATCTCCATCCGCACCGAGCCAAGCTGGCTGAATCATCAATCACTGGGCACCTAATCAATCGATGCAAAAAAAAACCGCGGCAACAATGTGCCGCGGTTTGAATTTCGTTTGTGGGCGAATTTTCGCTACCAAGCGAAGTGAGCAAACGCTTTGTTGGCGTCCGCCATACGATGCGTGTTCTCACGCTTGGTGTAGGCAACACCCTCTTTCTTGTAAGCCGAGAGGAGCTCATCAGCCAACTTCAGATGCATCGGGCGTCCCTTTTTATCTCGGACCGCACCAAGAATCCAACGAATCGCCAGACTTTGCTGACGTGCTCGATTGACTTGCATCGGGACTTGGTAACTCGCACCACCAACCCGCTTACTTCGCACTTCGATGTACGGCTTCACATTCTCAACAGCTGCCTCAAAAACCTCGATCGACGAGGAATCTGCAACCTCATTCCGACGGGTAATTTCATCAAGTGCATCATAGAAGACCCGTTGTGCGGTCGTCTTCTTGCCATCAAGCATCAAGCAGTTGATGAATTTACTCGCAAGCAGCGAATCGTGTTTTGGGTCACCCTTGAGCTGTGAGCGACTGGAGGTAATTCGTCCCATCTTTGGTTCTTAAAAACAAATGGAGTGATTGGTTCTGTGTTCAGCGGCCCTATCAATCGGGACGCAGTAAAATGCCTACTTCTTGGCGCCGTAACGGCTTCGCGATTGCTTTCGCCCCTCGACACCCAAGGCATCACGGGAGCCTCGAACGACCTGATAACGAACACCTGGAAGGTCTCGCACACGACCACCACGCACAAGCACAATCGAGTGCTCCTGAAGGTTGTGGCCCTCACCGGGAATGTAAACGGTGACCTCTTTACCATTGCTCAAGCGAACACGTGAGATTTTACGCAGCGCTGAGTTCGGCTTCTTGGGGGTCATCGTACGAACCTGCAAGCAAACACCTTGCTTTTGCGGGCATTTTTCGAGCACTGGAGACTTACTTTGGCTCTTTTTCAGTTTCCGGCGTTTGCGGACAAGTTGGTTGATTGTGGGCATAAAATTGTCGTTCGGGTGGGGTTGATCCACACTATGGAAATCGGGGCCACGTCCTCCGAATGGGACGTAGTCGAATGATTTTGCTCCTAGATCCGCTATTTTGTCGACATCCGAGCCGATTCAGCATGACGGCTAAGATGGAAATTGCATGCAAAAACTCAAGACGGATCTGAGCAATCCGAAGAGTATCCCCGCTGTATTTTTTCTGTCAAGAGCTTCATTGCCGAGTTCAAAAAACTGTTGAACCCCGCTGGGAAAATATAGGGGTGCGGAGTGGTTTTTCGACCTTCCATCACCCTTGAGACCCGTTTTTCACTGCAGATAGCCTGTTTTCAGGAAAAAAACGTCCCGGATGGTACCTTCAGCCAGGGCAACAACCGGTTAGTCAGATGCAGAACAGCGAGGCCCGAAGCCCCCGGGCAAAAACGCTCATCAGCTAAATTCACCCCGAAAAACCCGTAAAAAAGGGCCAGCACGGGCAAATCCTCAGGCACCCTCCAGCCATGAACTCACTCGGCGAGTCCGGGCCCAAAAAATCCATACGGCAAGAAGCATTGCTGGCCTTTTCGGATCACCCGCCATTTCCTCCCCCCGCAATTGGTCAACGTTGAAGGGATTCCCGCCTGCCCAAAGTAGCCAGAAGTACCAAAGGTTTACCCCAGAAATCCGCCGATGGGACCGCTCTGGCGAAAAAGGAAAGCGATTTGAGGAAGTGCTCCATGCTGCCTTGACCTTGCTCCGAATGCTCCAGAGCCGCTAAGTAATAACTTTCCAGAGAAGCCTCCTGAGATCCATAGACCCACCGGGTGGAGCGATAGGCTTTTCCGGTAGGAATTGACGCGAAGGATCCCTCGGTCGACTCGAGGACTAACCGCACAGCTTCAAGTCTCCAACGCAAAATGATTCGACACCGTGCGAACAAGAGCCTGGAAGCTGCCCCAACGACAGGATGTCAAAGTACCCCATGCGTTATCCGCAATTAAAACATTACACAACGCCCCGACGAAATGGAGCGATGAGTACCGTCATCGCGTTGGTGGTCGTTCTATCGTGTGGCTGCAACTCCCTCTTTCCCGGTAGATTTGAGGAGGCAGATAACGATGCAAAACTGCGAGAACTAATGCGTGCGCCGGATCCACCGGATTTGGTCCGAGACGGCACCGTGATTCAGGGACTTCGTCCACTGAGGATCGAGGGTGTTGGAGCGGTTAATGCCCTGCCAGGAACCGGAGGTCCACCTGACCCCTCTGTATTCAGGGATCAATTGCTGGAGGAAATGAAACGTCACGATGTGATCGCGCCGAACCAATGGCTGGAAAAAGATGACACCGCGCTGGTTCGTGTCCTTGCACTCATTCCACCCGGTGCGAAGCGAGGTGACCTGGTAGATATCCGAGTTGTTGCTCCCAAAGAGAGTCGTGTCACAGACCTTCATCACGGATGGCTACTGAACACGCGACTTCGCGAACAACGCATGCTACAGAATATTGTGAGACAAAGTGATGTCCTTGCAATCGGCCAAGGTCCGATCCTCACTCGAGCCGATCACCAACCGAGTGGAGATGAAAACCTTCGAAATGAAGGTCGGATTCTCTCAGGCGGTCGGGTTCAGGTGACACGGAAACTTGGCTTGATCCTTCGTCCCAAATACCAGCATGCAAAACTTTCAAAAGCAATTGCTGATGCGATCAACCGACGACTGTTCTTTTTTGACGGAACCACACGACGCGGCATCGCGACAGCGATTGAAGACGATTTCATCGAAATCGAGGTTCACCCACGTTACCGTGACAATGTGCCCCGCATGATGCAAGTGATCCAAGCAGTTGGGATCAAGGCAGAAATGAGTGGTCGACAAGAGAGACTTGCTGAACTAGCGCAACGACTCGGAAACCCAGAAACCGCCGCAGATGCCGCGTTACAGTTAGAGGCACTCGGTGAGAGCGCCGTCCCAACCCTGTTGGAGGGTCTCGAATCCAACAACCCCGAGCTAAAATTCTATGCAGCGGAAGCGCTGGGTTACCTTGACCGCGTTGAGGCAATCGAACCACTCGAGAATGCGGCGCGGCAAATCGCAGCATTTCGACATCCCTCGTTGATTGCGTTACAGGGGCTGGAACAACAACTAGCGATCGACGCCCTACGTCGACTCACCGATGAACAAAGCCTCGAGACTCGTTACGGAGCATTCTGTTCCATTCGGCGACGTATCGACGGTAAAGCTGCGTTGGGGGGAACATCTCTCGGGCCTCTAAGTGTTTACGAACTACCCTCACAAAGTACACCAGCCGTGGTGATCTCTCTTCAAGAGGAACCCGAAGTGGTGCTGATGGGGAATGTGAGTCCCATCAAGATTTCAACCTTCCTACGGCTCCCCAGCGGTATCATGATCAAGCCAGATCCAAACCATCCAGACGATCTGGTCCGAATCAGCCGCTTTCAACCGGGCGAACAAGATCGACGAGTGGTCGTTTCTTGTTCCGCGGATGATGTGATCGCTGGAATCGTACAGGTCGGAGGTTGCTATGGGGACGTGATTAACATGCTTCGCGAAGCAAAAGATCGTGGGTACTTGTCTGATCAGCTGGCAATCAACCCTTTACCTGCTGCCGTTCGAACCTACTACCGCGATGACCCTGAGAACAGCGACATGGCTGAAGCTCCATTGACCTTAGAGTCGCTCGACTAATGCATCATGACCCAAAGAAGATCGGCGCGGGTCTTCAAACGATGCTTCGGTAATAATCGACGCTGCGAGATAGTCCCTCATAAATTGAAACTTCGGGATCGAATCCCAAGTCATTTCTCGCTTGGTTGATGTCCGCAAGAGAGTCCCGAATATCACCGACGCGAGCGGGCTCGTGTATTGGATCAATCGTCTTGCCGAGAATGTCGCTCAGCTGATTGAGCAACTCCAATAACGACGTTCGCTCGCCTCGGCCAATGTTAAACGTACGACCTGAGATTCCCTCAGTCGTTGCGGCGAGCATGTTCGCACGAGCGACATCGCCGACATAGACAAAGTCACGAGACTGTTGGCCATCACCGTAGATAATGGGTTGCTTGCCAGAGAGAATCATCGAAACGAATCTAGGAATGACCGCGCTATACTCACTCTGAGGATCCTGCCGGGGACCAAAAACATTGAAGTATCGGAGGATAACGGTCTCCATACCAAAACTGGTCATGAAAGCACGACAATACGATTCCGCTGACAACTTCGCAGCAGCATACGGAGAGAGTGGCGCCACGGGATCACATTCGCGTTTGGAGACAAACCTTGAATCACCATACGCCGCACTTGTGGACGCCAGCACCAATCGCTCCACCCCAGCCGTGGAAGCCGCGCGTAGCAATTCAACGGTACTCGTAGCACACCAAGCGTGACACAAAGCTGGCTCTCGAATACTGCGAGGCACGCTTGCCATCGCAGCTTGGTGAAACACGTAATTAACGCCTGACATGGATCGTTCAACCGTCTCACGATCAGAGGCATCACCGTTGATAAACTCAAATTGAGCGGAATCCAAACCCTCGAGGTTTTGATGAAAACCGGTGCTGAGGTTATCCAAAACGCGAACCTCTGAACCCGCCTCCAATAATGCTCGAGTCAGATGTGATCCGATAAAACCAGCGCCGCCGGTCACCAAGCATCGTTTGTCTTTCAATACATCCATCGTGCTATGCGTCATCTCGCTTCCTATCGTGCCCTCAACCGTTCTCATCGCTGTCCTGATAAATCGTATCGGTGTAACTCACTAGCACGACAAATCTGCACGACCAGCCAAGCACGAAATACCAGCGGAACATTGAATCTGTGTTCCTCGACGAAAAATCGGCGATCCATGGAGTTAAGGAATTTGCCATCACTCCAAGCCACGTTCCTCCCGTCTGTCTCCTATTCTCCCCAAGCTCTTATGCTTGCAGGGGAATACCGGCCTAGTGGCCATCCCCCCCGTTTATCGGCACAATTCACTGCCAGGATCTACTCATAATCCAAGACTGCTGGGTTCCCAAGCGGGCTTGATCGCCGCGATTTGCGAGCGATAAGCAAATTAGCGGCCCTCGGATCAGCTCGTCGATGGATCCAGACGCGGCTTAGGATCCAGAATCCGCTTAGGATCCAGAATCCGCTTAGGATCCAGACTCCGCTTTTTTTCGGGGCATGTATTCCGGTGTGCTCAGCATACAATCCGAATCAAGATCCGGATCGGGATCGCTTGCAGGAACACTCAAGACACCGACCCAAGTGCATCTCGAGGGAATGCGTCACGGATTGTGTAAGCTGGCAAAACCAGAGCAATTAGCTTTGGGCTTTTGCCTTGGTTCGAGCCTCACGAAGACCTCTGGAGAGGATATCGCGTAGCATCGGTGAAAAATCTTCGTATTTCACCTGGTCAGGGGCGCCATTGCTAAATTGATAGATCGCGTCGCGCGGTTTAACACCCAATGCAATTAAGGTGCTGCTGACGGTTCCGTAATCTCCGTTGCGAACCACCATGCTAGGACGACCAGGCCCGACAGGAGCCCGTGCGAATACCTTGCTCGCCACGGCGAGGAACTTGACAGGTGAATCGAGTGTTTGAAGTGTCAACAAACGACGAGCCATCTGAACTCGTTGATCCTCAGGATCATTCAAATTCCGAGCTCCAATGATGTTCAATCCGTCTTGGAGTTCAACCACTTCCTGACGCTCATCGGCATGGATGGCATAGCCGTTTTCTGCATCGGCGACGATGATGTTACAACCGTCGTACCGGGTTTTTGCAAACTCAGCCTCGGCTTTTTCCAATGCGCGACTCGCTGATGAACAGCGAAGCAGATCCAGAGCAAGTAAGCCACGTGAACGCTGACCGAACAGAGGTACCGTTGTCGCACGATTGCAAACCCCTACGAAAAGACCGTTTTGGTTCACACCCAACCAAGTGCCACCGCCTTTCTGATCCATTCCACATAAGACTCGCGGCTTCCCTGATTGGATCGACGGGGAAAGACTTGGACGATCGAAGTATTCTTCGCGGTTCGCAGCGACCAAGATGGGGCTTTCGGGGACCAAGCGGTACTGAACGGCCAGCAAGCACATCGGGAGGCTTTCATGTCTTAAAAGATCAGCGGATAACCGGATCATTCGAGGACTCAACGAGTTAATTCGAATGATTCACGTCGGTCGATAATGTATCGCTGCAATCGCTCCAAACACACCTTCTCTTGGGGGGAAAGGTTCAAAAAGATTCGTGTGCGACGCGGTTTGGGGGTAAAAACCACACTCTAGAGAAGGTCTAACGGTCCTAACGCAGCTCTTCTTGCCTGGTTAGCCAACCAAGCTCAGCCAGCCCCCCCCTCCCGTGAGCCATTTGCCTGCCGTTTTTGTCGGGATCGTGCTGCGAAAAATGCCTCACCACAAGCTCCAAGTTTGAACCGAGGGATGGAATTGGTCGCCCCGCAACTCAGAATTCAGATAAGACTCGCTCGGCCGCCTCAATCGTCTGGTCAATCATCTCCGTGGTGTGCGTGCGGCTGATGAAGAGTGCCTCAAACTGACTGCATGGCATGTAGATACCCTGATCGATCATTCCCCAGAAATATTTAGCGAACTGTTCACGATGGCTCTGATCAGCATCCGTCCAGTTTCTTACCTCGCCCGACTTGAAGAACAACGTCATCATGCTTCCGACCTGCTGGACACAATGCGGCACGCCAGCTTTGCTCGCAGCGGCAGCAACCCCAGCAGCAAGTCTTTCTCCAATCTGATCGAGGTAGGCGTAGGGAGATTCATCTCGCAGCAAGCGTAATGTGGTGCTACCGGCAGCCACAGCGACCGGATTTCCGCTCAAGGTGCCGGCCTGAAAGACTTTCCCCGCAGGCAAGACCTGATCCATGATCTCGGCGCGCCCACCATAGGCGCCCAACGGCAATCCTCCCCCAACAATCTTCCCCAAAGTTGTCATATCGGGGGTGACTCCAAATCGCTCTTGTGCGCCCCCTAAGGCGAGACGAAAGCCCGTCATTACCTCGTCAAAAATAAGGACGGCTCCATCTTTCTCTGTCTCCTCACGCAACGTACGAAGGAATTCCGGTGATCCGGCAACACATCCCATGTTGCCCACGACTGGCTCGAGAATCACGGCAGCGATTTCGCCTGGATGATTCGAAAATGCGTGCTGAACTCCCTCGCAGTCATTGTACTGAAGGACCAGGGTATCTTGCCCCGCACCCGGCGTAACTCCCGGTGAATCGGGAACCCCCAGGGTGGCAGCCGCACTCCCCGCCGCTACCAACAGGCTATCAACGTGACCGTGATAGTTTCCGGAAAACTTAATGACCTTATTTCGGCCTGTTGCACCGCGAGCCACCCGAATGGCACTCATCGTTGCCTCGGTGCCACTGCTAACAAGACGCACCTTCTCGATGCTCGGAACCGCCTCAATAATCTGCTCAGCAAGTCCAGATTCGGCCTCGGTTGGAGCGCCGTAACTCGTTCCACGGTGAGTCGCTTCAATGACGGCGTCGAGCACCTCAGGATGCGCATGCCCAAGAATCATCGGGCCCCAAGATCCAATGTAATCAAGAAACTGCCGACCATCGATGTCGAAGAGATAAGGTCCCTGAGCCCGCTCGATAAACAGCGGGGATCCACCAACGGCACCAAAGGCTCGCGCGGGACTATTGACTCCACCGGGCATGAGTTTTCGAGCGCGCTCAAACGCAGTGCGACTGTTTGTTCCGACGGAATAACTGGGTGAACTCGTCACAATGGCCTCTCATTTCAATAACATCACGGAAGGTGGGATAACGCTTGTAGCAATGAAAAACAAATTCCCACCTAATCAGCGTTCTGCTGACTTTCCAATAATCAAACGTGGCTTTCAATAAAAAAAGCAAGCCACAAACACCATCTAATGGGTCAGGCTTGCTATGCAAGTCGATGTGAGCTTCGTCTTGTTGAACAAGTTCGGTGAGCGAGTTTGTATTAAAACGAGCTCATCAATTGCTTGCGGAGTCCAATGCTTCCTGCAACGCAGCCTTGGGTCGAACACCAACGAAACTCTCAGTGATTTCTCCGCCTTTGAAAATTAGCAGAGTTGGAATGCTGCTGATCCCAAATTGGGAAGCAATGCCCGGGTTGTCATCAATGTTGACTTTGCCAATTTTGATCGAAGGATTCTCAGCAGCCAATTCGTCAATCATCGGAGCAATCTGACGACAGGGTCCACACCACGGTGCCCAAAAGTCAACCAAAACGGCTCCATCAGCCGAAAGGACTTCCGAGCTAAAATTGTCGTCACTGAATTCCAAAACCGCATCAGAAGCCATGGTAGAGTCACCTTGAGAAAAGTAAGTGGGTAACGCCGAGGTGCAATCAGTCTCGCCCGGCGACTGGGTACTGTCCGTAAACACTTTACAGGATAGTCGAATGTTGTGTTGGTTCTTCCGACGCGTGTGCCTTAGCACCCCAAGGCCCAATTTGAGTCAAAAGAGCTGATTCGTTGAACCGCGGTAAGCCAAATTTCGGACGGCGAAGCTACTGGAGTCTAACCGCCAGCGGCAGCCAGAGGGAAACATGCGAGTCCGATTTTACCCAACAAGCGTTTGCTGGGGTCCACGTTGGATCGACCAAATCGAGCACGTATTGTAAGACGGACCTCCTCACTGTCAATTTGGTCACCCAACGCCCAGTATCGGGGTCGACATATCAGGGTCGACCGACTCCCTGCTCAGAATTGCTCTATATGAGTCCGTCGGGGATCCGCCGCTCATCTCTCGTGGATTCAAGACGCAGTCGAGACTTAAGAAGGCGGTGTCAAAAGAGTGGGTGTTAATCGACACGCTAATTCATGCAGCAACATGGCCGTGGCGCCCCAAACCTTGTGCTCCTGGAACAGGAATGCGGGCGTCGAAAAATTCAGTGATGAACGGGCATCATCGGCGAGTTGGTCAAAAAAACCCTCCTGCAGCGTATTCAACGTCTTGGCAGATGCGCCTGCTTCCCTTGAATGAACGGATATTGATTGTTTCATCAAGATTTTTGCATTCGGATCGCTCAGGTTCTGCAGTGGAAACTCAATAACTTCGGCTACCTCATAGCGATCTGGACTCCAATCAACTGAAGGGGGTGGCATCAAAGCGACGAAAGATCGGACATAATTATTGCTGGCGTAGACATAGGTCGGTGTTAGCTCGCCAACCACAATTGCCTGATCTGAAGCAACACCTAGCTCCTCTTCGAACTCTCGGCGCGCGGCAGCCACAGGAGCCTCACCTTTTTCGACCTGGCCTCCCGGAAAGCAGATTTGACCCGGATGATGCTCCAGGTGCTCCGGCCGCTTGGTCAGCGGTACAACCCATCCAAGCTGCGCATCAAAATAAAGTGCGATCAAGACTGCTGCTGACCTCGCCGTGGCTGGAACCGGACCTCGGTGTCGACCGTAGGCAAGCTGTGGTGCCATCTCATTTTTTTGAGCAGCCATCGTACCAAGCGGGGTGGTGGTCTTATCGTCCACCATCAGATTACGAATCACCTCCGCGTAGTCCTGAAGGGATAATCGCTCGGAACCGAATTGCGAAGTCACGGTTATTGCCCCCTTCTTCCAAACAAGTCAGCCATCATTCCTAACACGGCAAGGCCAGTTACCTCAAGAAACCGCCAAGGAGCTGGTGCCCAGCGAAACGGGACTCGTCATTACTTCCTCGATGCCGCCGTCACTCCACCTTTGACGTGACGCTGAATGACGACTCAAAGTGACGCACGTCAGAAGCCGAACCCATCACTGAAAGGGCCCATCACTGAAAGGGCCCATCGCTGAAAGGGCCCATCGCTGAAAGGGATTGATTAGAGATGGGATTCGAGCAATCGCCTGAGTTTTCGCAATTCAACTCGATGATCCAATTCATCCATTGGCACCATATGAACCGTTAAAGCTCGATCGTATTTTTCTCTCTCAAGCTGAGTGATGAGTTTAGCATAGTCAATCTCACCCTGCCCGATACTAACCTGGAATGCATCCGGTCGTGAATCTCGAAGATAAACGTTACAGACGAACTTCAGAATCTTCTCAATATCTCTCTCTTTGCCACTGCCGCAAAGATAAACACTAGGGTCAAGTGAAATACCAAGGCCGTCCACATTATTGCAGAGAACCATCAAAGTATCCGGATCATCACTGAGGCATCCTAACTGACTGCGAACACTAACTCGTATTCCCTCCGACTCTCCGATCTCAACCAACCGTTTAAGGTGCTCAACTTCTTCGTTGAATGGCGTTCCATGCTCACTTGATGGAACAATGATGTTGACCACCTTCGTGGTTTTGGCCATACGACATAGGTCTTGAAAATCTTCGTAATGCTGCTCACCTTTGGAAGCGAGCTCGACACTGTAACCGGAAATATCAAGTCGATGGGTATGGCGGAGCAATTGAACGGAACGATCGAGATCCGCCAGTAACTCACTTGGTTTCAACCCGCCTGATTCGTGAAGTGCAATTTCGACAGCGGTGAAGCCAAGATCAGATAAGACCTCAATCGCTTCCTGGAATTCCAATTCCGACCAGCACTCAGTTGAAGCTGCAACAAACACGATTACTTTCCTCTACTCTTCATTCATTTCAGGTGATCTGCGCGACGCATCCGTCCCCATCATTTGCCAAACCTCAAGCATTCGGCAGAAAGACGTGCTGTCGGGAGCATACAGATTATGGGGGTCTCGGCGACAGACCGATCTTCAGTCGTCAATTCCCACGCTTTGTGGAGGATTCTGACCTACATTCCAGAGAGGGGATTTTGAGTCACCCAAGTGATATCACGTCAAATTCGAGGCAAAAAGCCGAAACGCCCCTTCGGCCCCTATTCACTAGAACCCTGCAATTCACACCACCGATCGTAAATCTCGATCGCAACTTGCTCGGGAGAGTGATCCGATACATCGATCCGCCAGTGGCTTGCCTCCGCATAAATTGGGCGACGCACCTCAAGCATCTCTTGAATCTCGGACAACTCCGAAAGATCGGTAAGCGGAGGCCGACGTTCGCAAGTACTCACGTCCCCTCGAAGCCTTCCAAGAAGCGTTTCTGCATCAGCATCGAGCCAAAAGCAGTGCCCGGTTCTTGAAATGGCATGGCGATTTTCAGGCTTTAAAATCGCACCACCCCCTAATGCGATCACCCCAGCCTCACCCTGAGCGACTTCCACGAGTGCATCGCACTCATACCTTCTAAATAATTCCTCACCGCCATGATCGAAAATTTGCCGAATGGACTGCCCGGTATTGGCCTCAATCAAGTCATCCAGATCAACACACTGCCTTCCCATGCGATCTGCCAAAAGGCGACCGACGGTGGATTTGCCAGTGCCGCGATATCCAGTCAGGTAAAGATGCATGCGTTGGTTCATCCCCTTATTCTGATCAGAGTTGCCAATCACGGCGAGACCGATTCCGCCCCTCGTAGGAAGAAGATCGTTTGTCCTCATAGCGAGAAAAGCTGCCGATCTTTCAAAACTTGTCGAAGCCAGTCCAAAAAGAGTCTGTCGACGGATACGACTACATTAAACTCGAGTTGCAGGCCCAAGTCATCTCTCCGCTCGTTAGCCACCGTGCGGGCAATCAGAACAAACTGGTAAGATCAGACTACCACAAAACGATGTCGCAGCCAGCATGTGCCGTCTCTCGCTTCAATGAATCCCCTCGATACTCATTGCTGTGTTCAGGAATTTTGCAATCATGCGCACTACCATCCCATCAAAACGAATCTGGTTGATGCGTGGTCTTTCAATCTTGATTGCAATCCTTCCATTTTTTATTGCAGAAACTGTGATCCGCCTCTCAGGCATACCAATCGAGGAATCGGTTGATTCAGACCCATGGGTGGATCTCCAGCAACTTGAACCACTTTTCGTGAAGAATGAAGCAGGTGATCGGTGGATCATTCCAAACAGCCGATCCAACTTTTTCTGCGAAGCTTCATTCTCCGCCACCAAAACCCCGCACACGCGCAGAATCTTTGTCCTTGGTGGTTCAACCGTCCAAGGACGCCCCTTCGCAACCGAGACGTCATTCTCAACTTGGCTCCGTTTGAAGTTAGAGGCATCAGATCCCAAAACAACTTTCGAAGTCGTCAATTGTGGTGGTGTGTCGTATGCAAGCTACCGCATCGCAAAAGTATTGGACCAAGTGATGCAGCACGAACCAGACGCAATTGTGCTTTACACGGGTCACAACGAATTCCTTGAAGATCGAGAGTACTCGGAGGTTCGACAACTAAGCCCGATGAGACAAGGGATTGCGAGGGTTGCTCGACATTCTCGATTGGTAACGTGGATTCAGAAAAAAATCAAACCAACGCCAAAGTCCAGCAGCATCCTCAATCGAGAAGTCTCAACGCGTCTCGACCATGAAAACGGCATGGAACAGTACCGACGAGATCCTGCCTGGCGTAATAGCGTCGAAACACACTTCGCATCAACGCTGCGAGAGATGGTCAATCAAGTTAGCCTGGCACAAATCCCACTTATCCTATGCGTACCCGCGAGTGATCTAATAGCAACTGCACCCTTTAAAACAACTCCGGACCCCAATCTCAGTCCGACTCAGCTCACTGAATTCAACGCACAATGGAAAATCGCTTGTGATTTACAGCAGACACAAGAAACTCGATTCAAGGCGGCGAAAGCGTGTTTAAATGTTGATCCAAATCATGCAGGGGCAAACTACCTTTGCGGCAGAATCGCTTTTGAGCAAGGATCGCAAGATGAAGCAATTAAGAAACTCACATTGGCGAGAGATCAAGATGTTTGCCCACTACGGGCAACGAGCAACATTGAATCAACGGTGAGAGCTTTCTCAAATCATGCTGGCATTTTCATGATCGATGTCCCAAGATTACTTGATCAACAGAACTATCGCTCTACCAATCTTGCCGATGGACTCCCTGACACACTCTGGTTCCTTGATCACGTCCATCCATCGATCAAGGGACATCAAGTCATCGCGGAAGCATGCTTTGATGTGATGCGACCACTCTCCTGGGTAGATGAAACCGAAGGAACGAAATTACGATTTGAACAGTCGATGACGCAACACCTTGCCAACTTGGATGAATCGTACTTCGGTAGAGGAAAACAGCGACTGGAGGGTCTGATAAAATGGACACAGGGCAAAGCGAAAACAAAACCAGCTTCCACGGCTCAATCAAAAGACACACGCTAAAAGCCTCTTACCAACCAGCGGATTTTCCACTTTAGCCAACCACTCTCAATCAACTGGGTCTCTTATGTTGCCTTATCGTTGGATGACCTACCTGCTGCTTTCCGTCGCCGTTGTGCAAACCAACATCACCTCGGGCAATCAGGCTCAATGGAAGGTGGGGATTGCCAAACAAGTGATTACGCCTGAGGAACCAATGTGGATGTCGGGATATGGTTCTCGGAACCGCCCAGCAGATGGAAAAATCTCAGATCTCTGGGCAAAAGTCCTAACCATTCAGGACGCATCGGGAAACCGGGTGATTCTCATCACCCTTGACCTGATCGGTATTGATGCTGCCACCACATCGAAAATCCGCTCCGCCATTAACGAACAGACGGGAATACCTGCTGGCAGTATCGCTATCACCACAACACATACACACAGTGGACCGGTTGTGGGGCAAAACTTGCAGTCGATGTATCAATTGCAACACGAGGAATGGAAACAAATACAACGCTACACCAACACTTTGACCAAGACCGTGGTTGAACTGGTTAAAACTTCAATCAGAGACTTATACCCATCAGAATTGCAATGGACCGTTGGTCGTACAACGTTCGCCGTCAATCGTCGAAATAATCCTGAACAGGAAGTGCCAAAACTCGCGAGCGAAAATCGACTCTCCGGACCAGTCGACCACGACCTACCAATTCTGACTGTGCTAGAACCCATTCGGGAAGGTCAGGATGAAGCGACCCCATCCAGCGATGAGAAGAGTCGGCTTCGCGCAATTGTGTGCGGTTATGCATGTCATGCTACGGTGCTATCTGGATATCAATGGTGTGCTGACTGGCCGGGCTTTGCGCAAAGCTCCATCGAAACTCGCTTCCCCGGTGTCACCGCGATGGTATGGGTAGGATGCGGCGCAGACCAAAACCCCATCCCAAGACGGTCCATTGAATTAGCACAGCAGTATGGTCAGCAGATTGATGAAGCGACCGCTTTGGCCATCAGCAAGCCGATGAATCCTATCAACGGTTCTCTGCAAACAAATCTGAATGAAATCTTGCTGAATTTTTCCGATATCCCCTCGCGGGATGAACTTGAAGAAACGCTTAAATCCAGCAACCGCTTTGAAGTCTCTCGAGCTCAGGACCTACTGCAGCAATGGGATGAAACTGGATCCATCAGAAGCGACTACCCTTACCCGATTCAAAGCTGGAAACTCGGTGATGGACCACTCTGGTTTTTCCTTGGTGGGGAAGTGGTGATCGACTATGCGTTGCGAATCAAACAGGAGCTGGGTGCGGGAAGGACTTGGATCGCTGCATACTCCAATGATGTGATGGCATACATTCCCTCGGAGCGTGTCCTTCGAGAAGGTGGCTACGAGGGTGGTGGGTCGATGCTTTACTACGGACTCCCCTCACCATGGAAGACAGGGATCGAATCGGCCATTATTCAGGAGGTCCGAATCCAAGCAGAGAAACTCACAGGCATCAAACGATCTGAATTGAGAACGATCTCGGCACCCGACTACCCGAACCATGACGACCTCACCGTTTGGCAGAATCAGGATGGAAAGCGATTACCGATAGAAAACTCAGAGCACTGGGAGATTCGTCGAAACCATATCTTGCAAGCGATGCAAGAAGTGATGGGGCGTCTCCCAACTCAAGATGAACTCGAACCACTCAACGTGAAAATACTGAAGACAGAATCATTTGACGGCTACGAAAGACAGACCATCTCCTACTCCGTTGATTCGTTTGCTGATGCAACAGCTCACCTCTACCTGCCGCACAAAGGGCTAAAGCAGTCCAATGGAAAGATTCCCGCTGTGCTCGCCCTACACCCTACTTCAGTACTCGGCAAGCGAATTGTTGCTGGTGAAGGCCCGCGTCCCAATCGCAATTATGGACAAGAATTGGCGAAACGAGGCTATGTCGTCCTTGCACCGGATTATCCATCCTTTGGTGATCAACAAACCTATAACTTTGCCACCGACAGCTACCTTTCTGGCACCATGAAGGCAATTGTGAATCATCAAAGAGGAATTGACGTGCTGACAAAAATGACGGAGGTCGACTCAGACCGAATTGGTGCGATCGGTCATTCGCTCGGTGGGCATAATGCAATTTTCATCGGTGCTTTCGACAAACGCGTTCGATGTGTCATCTCAAGCTGTGGTTGGGATCCCTTTCCCTTCTACTACGGAGGAAAACTCGCTGGATGGTCCAGCCAGCGTTACATGCCTCGCATTCGGGAAGTCTATGGACTCGATCCAAAAAAAATGCCATTCGATTTCCCCGAAACCATTGCCGCCATCGCGCCCCGCGCATTTTTCTCATGCAGCCCACTGAACGATTCAAACTTCGATGCAGAGGGTGTTAAACAGGCAGAGGCAGCGATTCGCTCCGTCTACGAAACGCTTGATGCGGGAGACCAAATGGTTATCCGTTATCCCGATGCTGAACACGATTTCCCGACGGAAGTGCGAAACGAAGCTTACGATTTTCTGGATCGAGCATTGAACGTCAAAAATTGATCCGCTTCTCGTAACTGCCAGTCCCATTTGTGTTTTCAGCAGCACAAATGGATTTCAGTCGAATCACACAGGTTTCTCACCAATTCACTTGACCCATCGATTGTCTCAACCCGTGAACCCTGAAATGCAAGCTTGCACAAAATGAATGGCGGGTCAGCCTTGGCAAGTCGGGCACCAGTAAAGCTTTCTCGCAGCAATCTCAGGGACTTGAATTTCACCACCGCAGTGCATGCAAGTCGTGTGTCCGTAAACACGAAACCGATCATTACCCTCTAGCTTTGCAAGCGGCACTCGAGTCTCGCCTGAACGGACGGTAATGATTTTCCCATACTTCAAACCAACTCGCATCATTCGAACCAGTGATTTCCAAAGGATGTCAAATTGTTCACGTGACATTTCTTGCCCGGTCAAGGCTGGGTCCATTCCAATCTCATACAAAACCTCAGCGCGAAAAATATTGCCCACTCCCGCAAGTATTTTCTGATCGAGGAGCAAAGCCCCTATGGGCTTACCGCTGCGACTGAGCAGCTTCCAAACGTCTGATTTAGATCCGCCTGCCAAGGGATCCGGACCAAGCTTCGCGATGATCGCATCCTGCTCGGACCGATCAATCACTCGGCAAGTCGTTGGACCCGTCAGGTCAATGGCCCTTTCCTCACCTACCATTCGCATGCGAACGGCGCCGACCGCTTTGGGAGGAGGCGAAGGAAGCACTCGGTACTTGCCATAACGCCCAAGGTGAACATGCACTCGCAAGCCACTCTCAAAGCGATAAAAGAGATGCTTGCCAAACGCATCACAAGACTCAAATCGTTGTCGAGATACCTTTCTGGCACCTTGCCTAAATCTCCCTTGTGGACTGAGCACCTGTAGGTTTTGACCGGAAAACCAATCACTGTGCTCTTTCGCTAAAAAGTGGGTTTTGTGTCCTTCAGGCATTGATGTGAGTTTCGTAACGAGAAAGAGATGAGGGAGCAGAACAGATCACCGAGACAGTATCGCGATCTGTCCAGTGCTCAGATTATCTCTATTTCATGTGCTCTAAAATCCTCGGCCCGGCATTAGACCAACAAAGACACGAATCGGCATCGACACAACTTCGTGAAGACAAGACACAAAATAATTTGCGATGAATCCAATAAAAAGTCACTCTACGGAGCGATCAGAGCAAGATACGCTGCAGCAAAGCGTTTACCCAATTCCCGATAGCCCGCAGAATCAAAGTGAACTTTGTCTCCTCGATGACCCAATCCTTCGGAGCGAACAAACGCAGTACCAGGAACGCGTGAGGGTAATGATTGATGAACGCGATCAACTTGCACTCGATATTGGTCCCAAGGCCGCTCTGCAAACTGCCCCATCTGCCCAACAATAAACGGCACCTGAGGGGAGCGAAACTGCTCCCGAAACCGTTTGATTAACTGATCGAGTGCTTTCTCATAAAGCCTTGCTTTTTCCTTGTTCGCATCGGATTCACCCTGATGCCAAAGTATTCCCTTGAGCTCCCCTCGTTTTAACGCGACGGCCATTCGTTTTACACAATCATCATACGGATGACTTTTTGTCTGCGCGTGAAAACCACCGGGACTCCATGATTCAATGGGTGATCCTCCAACAGCGCATGGAATCAAACCAATGACCACATTGGGATTTGCATCCGCAATGACTTCACCAAAGGTTTTGCCAAGTCCAACGCCCGCAACTGACTTATCAAAATGCAAGGGATCCACTGCTGGCTCCCATTGGTTTGCTTTTGTCAGCACGAATACTCGGGGATGCGCAACCTTGTCCTGCGATGATATTTTGCCGCGACCCGCCATGTTCGACTGACCGGCAAGCAAATAAAGATGAAAGTCAGCCTTCTCAGGTAAAGCCAACTCACCCTGCCCCATCACCGGCAGGACGCAAAAGAAAAGATGAAGGAAGGTAATTAGCTCGATACGAATCCGCGACATTTGGCAACTCTCAAGCCTTTATCAGGTGGTGAATGATAATCGTTGATCCCATCATACCGCAAAACGCGTTTGATACTGAATCAACCCACCAAGGATTACTTATCATGCATGAAACAGTGGGCTCATTAGCAGTCAGTCCATCCATAAATCTAGGATTCAATTCGCAACCATCCAGCCTGGTGCTGACGATGAAACGTCTCCAGTGTTCTACGAATACCGTCTTCAATCGAAGTATGGGGTACCCCTGGAAATTGCGAAAGAAACGCCTTGAACTCCAAGTCACAAATAAAGGGAACCCGCTCATCACCAACTGAAATTTCGGATGCTTTTAAATAATCAATCTCCGAAGCCACGTTAGAAATGACCTCGACGATCTGCTGACTCTCGAGAGTATGGGAGGGAAGTGTGAAAACTCCATAATTGGCGAAGCTTTCCCAAGCACTTAACGCCGTCGCCGCACCAACATCGGGTGCAAACTGAAAATCCTGTCGCGAACAAAAAGGGATCTGATACGGTAATCCACAAACCAAATGCTTCATTGCCGTCGTTGGTGTCGAGGTCAATCCAATATCACGGCCGGGTCCATAGAGAACAGCTGGACGCAAACAAACGGTTGGAACCCCCGTATCCTCGTGAAAAATTCGCGAGAGGTTCTCACCGGCAAGTTTCCAGACTCCATAAGGATTGACAGGCAATGGCTCAGAATCACTTGGAACTAATCCCTCCGCATAATTCGCCCTCGGACCATAAACCGCAATCGAGCTTGCAAAAACAAATCGCTCAATGGGTGAACGACTAACTTTCATCGCCTCAATTAGATTCTGCGTGCCAGCAAGATTGACTTGCAATCCGAGATCACGGTGCTTATCGCAATCGGGTGTTTGCAAAGCAGCTAAATGAATCACATGGCTTATCGCGTTAGCATTAAAAAGATTAGACACCTCGTCCATCTTTGAAATATCGACGGGGATAGACTCGAGCCGATTTGTTTCGACATCCTGAAACACTCGGCGAGTGCGCTCCTCACTGACCTGACGACTGCAGATAATGACCGAAGCATCCGTATTGTTTAAAAACCACTTGGTGGTCTCCGCGCCGATACAACCGTATCCACCGGTGATTAACACTTTCGATGTATTCATTTCCAAATTCCCCTCTCGGCATCAAACAGTAGCTGCTTCATTTCCCGAAAACCAATTTTCGCTGATTAAATAAACTCAGATCGGTTATCAACTTCACCACAAAAACACGAACTCTGATCGAATCCAATACTCATGATCTCGATGCGATGGGAAAACAAAACCACTTGCGAGACGGACATCGAACGAAATGGATAGCAGTTTCCACGGTATGTATTAAACTAAACCTTAGTGACAAGAAACTCCGAATCAACCGTTGGACGATCGGTAACGCACCGCTCAACACTAAACAGATCAACGAATTCTTCCTGAATGAGGCGGGCCCAGAAAGAACGCCCGTGAACGAACCTTCAAGAATCCTTTTGTATTTCAAAGCTTCTCCACCCAGTCGAAATCAATGATGCATCATACTCAAGATTTACCCTCTAAAGTCTCTACCGCGTCGGTGACAACTTGGCGCGGCATTGCGATGCTGTTGCTATCGATCGTTTGTTTCTTCCTCGACGGGAATCAAGCGAACGCCAACGAGAAACGCCCGAACGTTCTCATCATGATGGTTGACGACCTCGGATTTTCGGATCTTGGATGCTACGGAAGTGAAATTGAAACACCAAACCTGGACCAACTTGCAGCCGATGGAGTGAGATTTTCCCAGTTTTACAACACCGCGAAGTGTCACTCCTCAAGGGTTTCACTGTTAACAGGACAGTACTGTTATGCAGCAGGCAACACGAATTTGAGCCACGGAATCACCAGTGCCGAAACTCTTGGCGCGAACGGTTATTTCACCGCAATGACAGGAAAGTGGCACCTCCAGAAAGAGCCAACCGACTTTGGTTTCAAACGCTACTTTGGACACCTCAGCGGTGCATGCAATTACTTCACCGGGGATAACACCTTTCGAATGAATGGTGAGCCGTGGAAGGTTCCCGAAGACAATTTTTACACCACAATTGCTAATGTCGATTTTGCAATCGAATTCCTGAAAGAAGCACGCAGAGATCAGCAACCTTGGTACCTCTATGTTGCATTCAATGCGCCGCACGCACCGCTACATGCACTACCTGAGGATTTTGATAAATACAAAGGTCGATATGAATCTGGCTGGGATCAGACACGAGAGGCTCGGTTTTTAAAGCAAAAAAGACTGGGCATTTTTTCAGAGTCAACCGTTGCAAGCCCGCGTCCAAATCACATTCCACCTTGGGAAGAACTGACTAATTGGCGCAAAAATTATGAAGCTCAACGCATGTCAACGCTGGCAGCGATGATCGACCGGGTGGATCAGGAAGTTGGACGCTTAGTTGAAAACCTTCGCAACAGTGGAGAACTGGAAAACACATTTATCCTTTTCGTCTCGGATAATGGTGCTTGCCCCTACGACCGAAAACGTCCGCTTCTAAATATCACGCCCACCAATGGACGAGAGGCGTTCGGGGATTCAACGGGCTGGGCATGGGCCAGAAATACGCCGTTCCGTTACTACAAACAAAATCAATTTGAGGGAGGCATCGCAACGCCTGCCATTGCTCACTGGCCCGCGGGAATAAAGAAAAGCAGAGGTTCCGTCATCCACGAAGCTGCCCACCTTATTGATGTCCTGCCAACCATCTCGGAAATATCGAAGAGTCAGATTCCCGATAGCTGGCCAGATCGTGAGTTAAGGAATATTTCCGGACAATCCCTGGTCCCGTTATTGAGTGAACGACCCTTCAATCGAAAAGAGCCACTGCACTTTCTCTTCTCCTCAGATCGTGGTCTGCGCGATCAGAATTGGAAAATCGTCAGTTTTCGGCAAGAACCCTGGGAACTTTACGACCTCTCAAAGGATCGCACAGAATTGAATAACCTTGCAAAAATTCAACCTGAACGTTTGCAGCAGATGATCGATCAATGGACCAAGATGAGCAAGGATCTATTGCAGGGACCGGCTAGTTCCTATGCTCCAGTTCGTGATCAGGCAGCGGAACACCGTCACCGTGAATGGACTCAGTTTGCGAATGACCAGCCGGGCGGCCCAACGCCTCCTCGGACCACAAACAAAGAGCAAAAAAAAGACCACATTCGCGCCAGAAAAAACACCAAGATGGATATTCGTGGCAGTGTGATCAATCTGGTTTTCTCTGGGGAAGACCCTGGTATCGCCATGGATTTACGGTCTCAGCAACTTCCTGTGGGTCCCTACAGCATTCGATTCCGCTTAAAGCAGTCTGGTGAAAACCGCGGAGAAGTCTTTTTTACCACCACACCCAAAGCCATACTTCCAAGAGGGCAAAGGCTGGAATTTGCAATTGAGAACAGCTCAACGTGGCAAGTCATTGAAGTTCCAATTGATACCAAAGACCGCATCTACCAACTACGGATTGACCTATCCGATCAGATTGGAAAAGCAACCCTTGATCAACTCGAATTGGTTGACGCCGACGGCAAGACATTGATCAGTTGGCCGAAAGATTAGTGCTATCAGGGGAGATGCGTGGCTAGTGGTGTTGATTCTTCAACAATCGACATGCCAAATGGTTCATTCAGACCTTGCACGATCATGTAATCGCTACCCGTCTCTAAATCACCGATTGTTTCCCGGCCACCGTCAGGCCAGTGAATGAGCACACCTTCAAGCCTTTCTGCAGCACCAACTCCGATGGACATGATTCGCTCACTCGAGCAATGGTAACCATCACCAGCAAAAAGTTGCTTTGTGAACGACTGATCTCCAATCTGATAATGAACCTCAACGCCAATCGCGTCACGATGACATCTTGTCCCCTTGAAAATGAGTCGCACTGAGTTGCCTGTGTCCTGGCTGTTATTGCGAAGCACTGCTACGGGTTCAAAGAGATGTGTGACGACCAAATCGACTCTGTGATCTCGGTCAATGTCAGCACCCACGACGGACCTCGCCAAGTGTGGCTTTGTGAAATACGCTCCCAATGATTCGCTCTGGAGCAACTGCCATCGACCCGCCGGCTCACGATCAAAAACCTGAAAAGGTTGACGATAAAGTCGATCCTTGTGCGTGAAATCATCGATGTCACCATTGGCAACCAACAATTCCAAATCACCATCATTATTAACGTCCAACCATTGAGCCCCGTAGGCAAGCATGCGCTGCGACGGATTCGCCAAGTCGGCCACGTCTGACCGATCCATCCACAAACCTTTATCCACTTGCTCGTAGTAGGTGTTGTAATCAGCTGAAAAGTGAGTCACCAAAAAATCGATGTCGGAATCCTGATCCGCATCACCAACTGCAATGCCCATCGAGGCCTGAGCCACCGAGCGTTGGTTCAACGCCAGACCTCTCAATGTCGCCTGTTCAGAGAAAAGAAAACGATTCGATTTTTCACTGGCAAGCCACAAATGATTCGCCGTCATGTCATTTGCAACATAGAGATCCAGACCGGGCGACTCGTCGAATTGGCCCACGACTATCCCCATTCCTCTTCCCGACTCATGCTCACCCAGCCACTCCCGAGTCACGTCGATCAGGTCTCCAGCTCCGTTTGATCGCCAAACTCGATCCGGCTGCGCCGGAAAGGCGAGTGGGGAACATGACCGCGGCGCATCAATCTCTTTTTCGACGCACTTTCGACTCAACACATCCGAGCCCGCACAGTAACCAAGCTCAAAAATATCGCAGTTTCCATCTCCATCAAAATCAGCCATCGCCACGGACGTCGTCCACTGAACTCCTGACAGCCCAACTCCGTCACTCACTTCTGCGAACGTGCCATCACCGTTATTTCGATAAAGTTGATTGCGACCAATATTGGCAACGAGAATGTCCGGAAAACCATCGGCATCATAATCACCAACCGCAATGCCCTGAGAAAAGCCGCGGTCACCAACCTTTGCGCCATCAGTTTGATCGCTGAACAAACCCGCCACATTTCGATACAACCGGTTAGGCATCGAATCCATAAGGTTGGGTGTGCCATCCATTGCGGTAAGGTAAAGATCCGGCCAACCATCTAGATCGTAATCAATGACTCCCGCACCACCGGCGCCTGACTGATAGATTGAGAGACCAGATTCATCTTCACTGCTGATGGCGATCTCACACTGGTGTACAAGATTTCGCTCACTCGCCTCATCAATAAATCGGAGTTGTGTTGAGAGACCGCTCGACTGTTGTGTTGTTTCAATCGAATCTCTCTTTGCCCAATCGAATTCACCGATGGGAAAAAGCCCCTGTTTCGACACAACCAGTTGGTCTACCGTTTGCCAGGGCGTTTGAGTACTTAACCGAGAACGCATTGACTCAAAGGCAGGCTTGATCTCGCGATCGATATTCTGGGTCATTGGATAAGCAGCCGCCAACCAAGCGGTCGCCTCCCACAATCGCCCCAACTTATCGAGGGAAGTCGCAATCTTGAGAGCGGATTGTTGAGAATTATTCTTCCAGGAAATCAGGGAATCCACATGCGTACGTAAGCGACTCACCTCTGCGGAACGAGCAGCAACTTTCCGCGCTTGTTCCTTCTTTCCCAAACGACCAAGTGTAAGAGCGAGACGACTCAACGCCTCGGGATGACTTGGATTGATCAGCAGAACCCGCTGAAAGGCACCCACCGCTCTAGAAAACTGCCCCAGCGTCTCCGCATATGCCCCCATCGCCATCCAGTAGTCAACGCAATCCTCAATCCCCTCAGGCAAGTTAGACGCCCAAGCCTTCAAATCGTCGTAGCGTTCCAACTCGACCAACGCACGACCCCAAAGCGCACTACCCATCGCGAACCCCGGATCCTTAAGCATCAAAGGTTCTAACTCACGATAAACTTCTTGCCAGCGGCCATGATACGCAGGAATTCTTGCCAAGGAGTAGCAAGGACGAAGGTCACCCGTTTTCTGATCCAATGCGTAACGGCAGCTCGCTTCGACGGTCTGAGGCCTAGTAAGATCAGACAGAATCACCAGAAAATTCAGCTGTCCCTGCTGACGTTGCACCAACCAACGGAGATGCTCAAAAGCTTGCTGTTCCAAACCAAGAGAAACCTGAAGTCCAACCAGTCGCTGACGGGCTGATGCATCATTCGGGTAGAGGTCAATCGCATGATCAAGAACGGCCAAAGATTCAAAGGGTCGGCCCAGTGTCATCCACTGTTGACCTAACTTGTCGATGAGCGTCATCTTCGGTTTTTTTTGATACTCAATCGCTTGGCGAAAAAACTCCACTGACTCTCTCACTTCGCCAAGCTGTGCATGAAGGTCACCTGCTAACTCCAAAACCTTGGTGTCCTTCGGTGAAACCAACAAGTGGTTTGATATCCGTCGTTTCGCCACATCATACTGACGCCGAATGATGGATCGACGAATCTCGACGAGGGAATCTTCTGGGCTGATGAATGAAGAGGCGTCATTGGCAGGCTTTGTGACAACCTCGTCTGATCCGCCACAGCCAACCAAAAAGGCCATTCCCAACAGGCAAATACCACCATAGCCACGGCTGCGCAATTTCAACGAATCAGCACCGCGCCCCTGAAAAGCAAAACTAATTTCGGTCAGCAATCGGACAATCACAAGTTCTCTGCTTGAAGAGGAAAACAAATGCGATCACAAATCACTCAAGGTGAAGGGAACCGCCAAAACTCGTCATGTCATCATAAACACCCACAAATTAATCCGCCAACCCGATCACTTGAATCAGCAGCGTGCTGTGAAGAAGCCAATGTTACTCGAGGAATCGAGGGTACGAACACCAAAAACCAGTCACTTCAGAGCCAATTCATGAGGGACTTTGATGGCAAAACATTGCCTGAAACCCCGGTGGGTGAAAACCGTTGGGTTCTTCCAATGCGGTGAATCCTTGGGAGTTTCCTGCAGTTATTATGGCAGAGGTCGATACACCGTCGGTGATCATCTATCTCCCGAGATCAACTCGCTTGATCAACGAATTTCGGCACTCATCATCATCTCTGCGGGTTTTCTCATGCATTCCCTCAGTTTACGGTACGTCACCACAACACTCATATTCATTCGACGCAGTTCAAGCGATACGATGGTCGTAGACGCGGAACCGAAGTGATCTCACCCCACTAGCAGCAACACAGCAGATTCATGCATTTTGCGAAGGATCAGATGACGAGACGATTCAACCAGTCCGTGATGACATTACTGCTCATGACTTTGCTTGCGACTGGCCAGTCCAACATCGGGGCAAGGCCTGCAATGGCTCAGACGCCCAAGAACATCAATGCTGACGTCAAGTACATCGGCGTTGCCGCGTGCAAGGAGTGTCATCGGGACCAACACCAAAGCTGGCTCCAGACAACCCACAGCCGCTCAATGGAAAAAGTTCGACCAGGGGGAGCGGAAGCCACAGGTTCTTTCCACCACAAAGCATCAAACACCGATTACGAAGTGTTCAGGAAAGAGGACGTGTTGTTTCACAGAGAAACACAACTCGACAATTCAGGGCAGTCGCTTTCTGTCACAGAACAGCCGATTCTGTACACGATTGGATCCGGCACACACGGCAAGGGATATATCTATCGCGATGACCTCGTCTTCGGCCAGTCGCCCATATCGTGGTACCAAGAAACCGGAAGCTGGGACATGTCACCCGGGTACGATATGCCTTTCCATCCAGGATTCGGTCGCAAACTTAATCGTGAATGCTTCTATTGTCACGTCGGACAAATTGATCGGAAGAATGATAATCCAAACGCATTCGCGATTCTTGAGGAAGTCATTGGCTGTGAGCGATGCCACGGGCCCGGGGAATTACACGCAAAGCGACACGAGGGCATTCCCCTTTCGTCGAATACAAACACTTCCGAGCCAGATGATACGATCGCAAACCCGGCAACCTTACCTCGCGTGCTCAGTGAGGCAATCTGCCAACAGTGCCACCTCCAAGCTGCAGGAAAGGCAAGTCGGGCGGGAAAGGATGAATGGGATTTTCGACCCGGTCAACGACTCACTGATTTCAGAATTGACTATCAATACCGTCTCGGCGACGACAGCATGAAAGTGGTAGGTCATGTGGAACAACTTCATCAAAGCAAGTGTTATCAGCAAGCTCAAAATCTCACCTGCATCACATGCCATGACCCGCACCGTACAATCGAGCCATCAAAATCGGTTGACCATTACCGATCGATATGTCTTCATTGCCACGAAAATGAATCTTGTAACGAACCTTTGGAGCAAAGGTTGTCGCTGAAAAACAACGACTGTTCAAACTGTCACATGCCAAAGAAAGGCAGTGAGGTCCCTCACACAGCTTTCACACACCATCGGATTGGAATCCACAGCGATCGCGAAAGCCAAAGCGAGGTGATTGCCGGTCTTACCCCAGTCCTCGACACCTCAGGGATCTCGCAAGTTGCACTTGAACGCTGCGAAGCACTCGCAAAATTCCAAGTGATGCAAGAAGACCCCGGCGCGAACGAATTCCGAAACTATGGAATGGACGCGGCACGGTCATTGATCCAATTGAAAAACGCAGGCAAAGATGACTCTGAATCGAATACTGTCCTCGCGTTGTTAGCGCGATCTCAACAACAACCTGCCATCGCAATGGATCTTGCAGCCGAAGTTGTAGAAAAAGAAAAATCGCCTAATCGAGCAAAGATTGAAGCGACACGCGTGCTCGCTCAACTTGCTTACCAACGCCAAGACTACAAAAAAGCAGTCGGCTACTACCTTCAACTAACAAGCTTCGCTCAAGAACCGGTGGACCACTTCTTTTTAGGAGTCAGCCAGCAAAACTCCGGTGACTCGGCTGCCGCAATTGCATCTCTATCACGAACGGTTGAACTGGCACCGAATTATGTTGAAGCACATCGACTGCTCAGCGCCATACTCAAAACCAACAATCGCCTCGACGAGTCGCAATATCACTCCGAATTAGCGAATCGCCATGAAGCGAGACTACGAGCACTTGGGCAAGCCACGAATCCAAACAAGGACCGTTAGGCATCATTGCCGATAGGGTCCTGTGTCGCCCATGCCCTCAACTAACAGAAGTCGTTGATTCACCTCAACAACACCAAAGTCTTCGACAGTTCCCGTTGGCCAAGTCACCTGAAGACTTTTCACGCTTACGCTATCTTTCAGACCATAATGCAGAACGGGGTCGTTCCGACACAAATACCCGTCGCCACCCACTAACCATTGCACTTGTGTTTCGTTGTCTGTTGTAACAGCAACTTTTGCTCCAATTGCATCACGCTCGGATTTAACACCAACAAGCTGAACCTGCAACCAATTCTGGGCTGCATCGGTACGATTCAGTAAGACCGCTGTCGGGGAGTCCAAGTGCGTAATCATGAGATCCATCTTTCCGTCGCGATTGAAGTCTAGTTTGGCCATTCCGCGTCCAAGGTACTTGCCCTGCCAATAACGAGATGGTTCCTCGACATCCAGTAAGCGAAATTCAGGTCCCGCATTCACAAAGAACTGGGGGGACTGCTCAAGGGGTTCACCAGGTGCTTTTTCAATGTTCCCGTTGGTGACTGCCAAGTCAGCAAGACCATCGTTGTTGTAATCAATCGCCTGACAACCAAAACCAAGCACGGAAAGGCTCGGCTGATGCAATTTGTATTGAATGGCTCGATCTTCAAACGAACCACCACGATTGAGATAGAAGCTGACTGGCTCTTGATAAAAGTTTGCGATGTGAATATCGAGGGTACCGGAGCGATCAAAATCGGCCACGGCGATTCCCATTGACGCGGTCGCAATCCCACCATGTCCATGCGCACATCCAGTCAGTGCAGCGACCTCATTCCATTGATCACCCGACTTCGAGCGAACCCACATGTGGTTAGCTCGAATATCATTTCCGACAAAGATTTCATTTCCCGGCTTTTCATCCCAATCAGCTATCACAACACCGAGGCCAGTGCTGGCCGCATTGTTTGACTCGCTTATCTTGCTCGTCTGAAAACCACCCGATCCATCATTGATGGTCAACCGGTCGATGCCGGGCTGAAAGGATGCTGGGGACACCGTTAAAACATTCCCATCCTCATTCAGCTCCGGACGCTGAAGCATCGATTCATCTTCAACGTAATAGAGAGAGACGAGGTCGGGAATCGAATCGCCAGACAGATCACCCATCGCGACGGAACTGATAAGATTGGCATTCGAAGGGTCGGAGTCAAACTCCGTTCGCCGAAAAGTGCCGTCTCCGTTGTTGATCAGGAAAACCTTGTTTCCAATATTCGCCAAAACAAGATCCTGAAAACCATCTTGATTCCAATCTCCGGCCGTCACACCAACGGTATAGAAATACTCCTGAGTTTCAGACCACTGCGAAATCTCGCTGACTTGGTTATCAATCTTTCGGAAAAAGAGATTTGAAACCGAAGCAACCATCTCGGGAGGCTCGGTACCGCCCTGAGCAAGATAAAAATCTGTCTCTCCATCGAGATCGTAATCAAGAATGGCAGCACCCCCGCCCAATGACTGGTAGAGAGCAAAACGAAACGACTGCGGTTGGCTCGCTACCCAATAGGTATGATCAATTCCCAGCTGACCGGCTATGTTCTCGAATTTTGGTCTTGGGTAGGTCTCAGCAACCATTGGCTTTGTGGAAGGAAAGTCGATTGAACGCTCAGCAAAGGACTCGATCTTAGGCTCCGAAAAATCAGTAACATTCATCTTCTCCAACCGCATCACCTGATCTGGGAACGCATTGTCAGCCTGTGACAACTGTTTTCTCTGTCGATTCAACGCATTGAGTTCCTGCTCCGGTGCTTTGCGATAAAACGCACCAAAAAGGCGCCAAGTCACCGCTTCGAGCGGCCGCCCAAGCTTTTCCAAATTAGTAGCAACCGTTTCAAAATCATCTGAATTGGCACTCACTGAATCACCAATCGCATTACTCGCCAAGGTTGCATTTCGCTGTGTGACATAACGGTCTGCCCACCGCTGCGCCTCTTGATCTCGGCCCAATGCCTGGAGCGTTTGATTGATACGACGCATCGAGGATAGATCAGTGGGATCCAAGTCAAGCGCACGCAACAAGGCATAGACAGCCTCGTCAAATCGTCGCTCTGCTACCAAGTAAGCCCCAATCGCTGCCCAGTACTCTGAGCAGCTTGACACTGCCTTGTCGCAATTGGCAAGCCACCACTGAAACCGATCATCATCTTGGGACTCAATCGCTAGAAGACCATAAAATGCCATGACGGTCGGCAAAGCCTTGCCCGTCCTCACTGTTTCATCAAGAACTGACGCCGCTTGGGTGTAACGATTAGCGGTGTATAGCATCCGCGCCTCAGCAACGGGGCCAATTGGCCAATAAGGTCGAGGTGATTTGGAGACCTCATTAGGGTCTTCGAAGATTGCATGACCGATGACAAGTAGAGCGTGTAGCTCATCCTGACGAATATCACCGAGGCGACAAAGCGTTCGAAGGTGTATCGAGGCCTCATGCCTTCGGCCTTGACGATTCAGAAGAAAGGCAAGTTGCCGATGAGCAACAATCGCATCGGGAACCTTCGAGAGCACGCGTTGGTATCGCTCCTCTGCGTCCTCGTAACGCTCCATCTCCATGCACCAATCTGCAGATTGCCCTAATGCAGCCAAACCCGCATCGGGATGATCAAGCGGTATCGAATCGAGCAATTCGACAGCGTTCGTTGGATCTCCCAATTGGTATCGAATCTGAGCAAGACGAAAAAGCACCTCTGCATTATCAGGCTCGATCAGCAACACACGTTGCAAGGCTTTCGATGCGGCATTGAGCTCGCCCGCTTTCGCCAAAGCTACCGCCTGATTCAATTCAGCTTCGACGTCGAACGCTTTGTCAGCATCACCAGTGGAGTCTTTCGGTTCCTGACTGGGGGAGCTCTGATCAGATGGAGCCTTCGTAACATCCGTGGACGATCCTGCCCCACATCCCGTCAGGCAGATGAAAAGAAAAACCAATAGGACATCACTCGTGCTGAAAAACCGTTTCATCACGTTCCCGTTTTTTGTGTTCTGATCAGATATCTAAGGTTGATGTTTGTAGAGACATCGCAACCGATACTCAAACCCATATCTTCATTGTACGACGTTACACTCAACGAACCGTAAAATGTCGCTGCAGCACACCGCCAGACTTTCAAAGTATTCTGACAGACTAACACTCCCATGGCGTCACCGCCATCAGAAGAAAAAATGGGTTGGCGCACAAAAAAAGGCGAGTGTGAATCGCTCACACTCGCCTCAATGTTATTTCCAGAAAAGCCCGAGAGGACTACTGGTTCAACTGCTCTTCGATGGTCTCACGACCAGCTTTTGTGCCAAGAGCACCCCAAAGCCCGTATGGACTCTCACGACCAGCTCCGCCATCGGCTCCCAAACCGTCGCCATTGTCGCGACCGTAAGGAACATGGTTCTGGTCACCTGATTCGATCGAATCAGTGATAAAGACCACCGCTCCGTCAGACATCAGGATGTGAGCACCACCTTGGTGGAAACTCGATGCACAATAGGAACCCGCGTGACCGTGCCAACGCTGAACGTTGAAACTGTTTGGAGGACTGATCGTGTTAAACGACGAGAACTCTGGACGACCATCTGGCCATCGACGACCACGCTGATGGTTTGCGTTTCCATCAAAACAAGGCTTCCCGCCACAACGGTTCAAACCACCGGTTGATGGATTGTTGTTGATGTATTGCGGACGCTCTGGATCCATGTACTGTTTCCAGTAGTTCGGTGCTTGATCCCAAGCGTTGTTGTCAGCGGCCATCATCGTCGCTGAAGCCAACAGGTCACGTGAGTTGGAACCAACAACGTGCTCACCACAAAGAATCGTATTGGCGAGACCATCAGTGATGTCACGGAACTTGGTGAAGTGACGAGGACGGAACACACCACGTGCCCATCGCTCGGAGTCTTCTTCACCCCAGCCGCGCCAGTTACCACACTCTCCCCAGACCTGACATCCACCATCGGCTAGCTCGAAGAATGCATCCCCGTAATTACAAGCGTAGTTAATGAAAGCAACTCGCGAGCTAATGGCAATCGTTGGATCACTAGGACATCGGTACGTAGGAACTTGGGTCAGCCATGGCTGGTAACCTTCGTGCCAAGGGGTTGGTCCCATCGCAGGGAACTCAGTCCCAGGAGCACGAATTCCACCGTTACGGTTCTTGTTGAACGGATTGCTGATCTGCTCCCAAAGAGCTTGCTGCTCCATGAATGGCGTGATGCCTACAGCCCAGCTCAACCAGCGATAGTTGGATCGCTCCCAGTTGTTAATCACACGCTTCGTTCCACCACCATTCTCGGGCAGGTTCTTGTATGCCGAGTGATAGTTGTGAAGCGCCAAACCGATCTGCTTAAAGTTGTTACTACAACTCATACGACGTGCAGCTTCTCGGGCGGCTTGAACCGCTGGAAGCAACAGGCCGACCAAAATCCCGATGATCGCGATGACCACCAGCAACTCGACCAAGGTAAAACCTTGTCGTCGAGAGTTCGACAATTTCATAGAAAACTCCTTAGAAAAGAAAAGTACGGGTGTAAATAATACCCGAAAATAGCCAGCGAACTTCTATCTTTTTGTAGAAGGACCTCCGATTTTCTTCAATTTCGAACGATTTTACAACGTGCATTATCGTTTTTTGGGAAAACTTGCCGGAGAAATGGCATGTCCCTCGGCAACCAATCAAACGCGATCGAAAGAGCTTACCAGCGATACAACGCGTTATATCACGCCCTTAGTGCAAATTAATGTCTTCCTGCGTCCATTTAGAAAAGAGCGATAACGCAGAACTCGCACAGTGATAAACGCGGCAAAAAACTTAGCCCGAGGTTAACCCCCCACTTAGGCCATCA
>CAXQOB010000065.1:0-10688 GCA_964225475.1 Candidatus Nitrosopumilus sp.
CCCCTTATCCGCTACCGACGCAAGCCAAGGTGTTCTATGAGACAGCAAAACACGGCGATGAGCGTTGGACGCCCAAAGCAACGCCTGATGCAATCGACGCGATCAAGGCAGAACGGTACCCGTAATCTGACCCCGCAAAAAATGGAAACGTCGAGAGCAACCGTCATCGCCGACACGAGATGCGTGCCCAAGCCCTTGATTATCAATGAACCCCGCCCAATCACCCTCACGAAAAACGTGCTCCTGCAGATTGTCCGGCTGTCCGACGTAAACGAAGAACTCACCGGAGAGAATCTCTTGCAGGTAGGTAACAGGTCCATGCTCAGGATGATTCTCTGCCAGATGCAATCCTCTGGCTCGACCAGCGGGCAGCGTCTCTTCGGCTCGAGAGATCAGGCGACTCTCGATCTCACTCTGCTCCACCTGCATCCGAACCACTTCCGCGGCACCCGCTTCACTACCATCCCATCTAATCAGATAAATCACTCGTGATTCCATGGCATACCCTGCTCAAAGCGTTTTTATGAGAGAAGATCCAGAGACTCGCTACACAGCTTCGATCCATTCTCAAGACATTCGCACTTGGACGTGATAACATTTCGCTGAGTTGAGCGACAGACCATCGTAAAGAGTTGCACAATCCACCCCCAAATTACTAGTCACGCGACACCAAAAACCTCTCACTTAACATGTCTGGCACCCGTGAATTCAGCGCTATCACTCCTCCGCCGAGTGATCCGACCAAAATCTTTGAGTACTTCCGCGGGTGTCACGCAACGGAACTATTAACCGCCGCTGTGGCCCACTTCGACATCTTCGGCCGGCTTTCCACCGGAGTGATGTCAGAAGAAGAACTGGCCAGAGCACTACAACTTGAAGATCGCCCAGCGGTTGTCCTGTTCACGGCCCTGCGAGCAATGGGGTTGTTAAAGATCGTCGACGGGAAACTCTCTCCAACTGAGTTGGCAGCAAACCATCTATTGCCTGGTGGTGACTATGACGTAGGCAACTACGTAGGGCTTGCCGCCACATCCCCCGGGGTACTTCAGATGGTACAGCTCCTGCGAACAAATCGTCCGATGAATAGTGATGGCGATGGTGCTGCATTCATTTATCGCGACGGAATCAAATCAGCGATGGAGGCAGCGCAATCGGCTCGCCACCTGACGCTCGCGTTAGCCGGCCGCGCAAAAAATGTAGCTCCGTCTTTCGCAGATGCGGTGATACTTCCTGACGACGCAAGAATTTTAGACCTTGGAGGCGGTACAGGCATCTATGCATACGCCTTACTGCAGAAGTACCCGAGCGCTACCGCGACCATCCTCGACCGCCCTGAAGTACTCCGAGTCGCAAAGGAGATGGCAGAACAATACAACGTCATTGACCGGGTCGAACTAAGATCGGGGGATATGTTCGAGGATGAACTGCAGGAGTCGTACGATGCGATTCTGCTCTCGAATGTCCTACACGATTGGGACATACCTCAATGTCAAAAGTTAGTGAGGAAAGCAGCAAACCACCTTAATGCCAATGGTCAGCTCGTCATTCACGATGTTTTCCTGAATGACGCCATGGACGGGCCTCTACCGATTGCCCTCTATTCAGCGTCCCTGTTCTCTCTCACCGAAGGCCGAGCGTACAGTGCTGCGGAATATCGCGCTTGGTTAGTCGAAGAACAGCTCGAGCCGCAGCCGATACGCCGCACGTTGGTTCACTGTGGCGTGCTATCGGGCATCAAACGAGGTGGGTGATAGCGAGCCTCGCGTTCACGACCTCCCCGGCAAACCCTTATTCACGAGGCTCGGTCATACTCCAAGGATCGAGCGCCTCTTTCAATGTCTGCTCAGGCAGTATCTCCTTCTCGAGGCATAGTTCACGAATCGTCTGCCCTGTGGCAAAAGCTTCTTTTGCGAGCTTGGCAGCCATTTCATACCCAATTAACGGGTTCAGGCTGGTACACATTGAAAGACTCTGCTCGACCGCTGCCTCACAGGCCTGCTCATTGGCTTCCATCCCATCAATACAGAAGTCAACAAACGCCTCCACACCCGAGGCAAGAAGGTGAATGGACTCCAACGCAGTATGAGCCATGACGGGCATCATGATATTCAACTGAAAATTTCCTCCCGCCGCACCACTTACAGTGATGCATGTGTCGTTACCCATGACTCGCGCGGTCAACTGCATCATCGACTCACACATCACGGGATTAACCTTGCCGGGCATAATCGAGCTACCTGGTTGGCGACTTGGCAGGGCGACTTCATAAAAACCACATCGGGGTCCACTACCCAGCCATCTAATATTATTGGCAACATTAAACAAGGTTTGCGCGACCGTCTTCAGATCACCGTGAGATTCCACCAACGCGTCACGCTGCGCATTGCCCTCAAAATGGTTCACTGCCTCAATGAAAGCGATCCCGGTTTTCTCCGCGAGTTCGGCAGCAACACGAGCACCGAATTCAGGGTGCGTATTGATACCACTACCAACCGCAGTCCCACCGACAGGCAGTTCGAGAACTGCATCTCTGGCAGCTTTTGCACGCTGGATCGAGAGTTCAATCTGCCGAGCAAACCCTCCGAATTCCTGTCCCAAACGAAGCGGCGTTGCATCCATCAAGTGCGTGCGTCCAATTTTGATCACGCGATCCCACTGCTCGGCCTTTTCCGTCAGAGCCGAGTGCAATCGCCTCAACGCGGGCAATAAACGTTGCTCAATCGTGTTGGCAACTGCCACATGAATCGCGGTTGGGAACGTATCATTGGTGCTTTGCCCCATATTGACATGATCATTAGGGTGCACCAGTTTTTGCTCGGACATTCGATCACCACCAGCAATCTCCGTTGCCCGGTTGCTGATGACCTCGTTGATGTTCATGTTACTGCTGGTCCCACTGCCCGTTTGAAAGACATCAACCGGGAACTGGTCCGCAAGTTTTCCCTCGGCAACCTCAAGTGCGGCATCAAGTAGTGCTTGAACCTGACCGTCATCAAGCGGTTGCTTCCCGCTACCGGTCAGTTTCCCAAGGTCACGATTCGCAACCCCACAGGCGTATTTAACCAATCCCATTGCTGAGATCATGGTGCCCGGCAACTGCCAACCGCTGATGGGAAAATTTTCCACCGCCCTCTGCGTTTGTGCTCCGTAATACGCACCTGCTGGTACTTCAACCGTTCCCATCGAGTCGCGTTCGGTTCGCATGTCAGTCATGGAGATAAACTCATCTAAAGGATCAAATCAATAACTACTGGTCGGTGACGGTCGCGGGTAACAGCAGCCCCCGACCCCCATCATAAGTAGTCCACCGCAAGTCGGCGAGGTGGGTGAGAACTTGCATTTTGGCGTGATAGGCATGAGAATCGGGTCCGCGCGAGGCAGCCGCGTTACCAAACGCTCACAAGTTGACAAAGCAAGGCGCCGTACGATTAACCAACAGTCATCGAAAACTACTCGGAGTTGTTCCCGTGGTCACTCATTCCCCCAATCACACTCCAGCCATTTCATGGCTTGCACGGATGGGCCGTGATTTGTTGCTATCACTTAACCTTCCTAAAACGCGGTGCATCATCGTTGCTTTAGCAATGGTTTCGACATTCAATAGCGTTCTTGAAACGAACCAAGTTTCTGCAGACGAACCCACCTCGCTGTCTCGGAACGACTCTGCCATCACGTTTGCGGGGACTGGCAAAGGGACCAAGCGGGAAGTGCCTTATCCCGAGGGATTTCCAAAAGGTAATTCCACCGCATTTGCCATTGGAAATCCATTTGGGGTCGAGATCGACCAGAATCAAGTATGGCTCACCTCGGTCGATGATCACTGCGTCTACCTAGGCTCAATCCCGGGTGCCTCTCTGCTGCGTGTCGCGGGCAATGGCTTGATGGGATACAGCGGTGACGGAGGGAAAGCGACCGAAGCCACATTCAATTGGCCTCATGAGGTGCGCGTTGACGAGAGCCGAAATTTGTACATCGCGGATACGCGGAACCACGTCATCCGAAAAGTCGATGGTAAGACCGGAATTGTCAGCACCCTCGCAGGCAATGGTATCGAGGGATTTGCGGGCGAGGGGCAGCGAGGTACTAAGGTACAGTTTCGACAACCTCACAGTGTTGTCCTTGACGGAAGGGGCGGGCTACTCGTAGCCGACACGGTGAATCATCGGCTGCGGCGTATCGACTTAGCCTCAGGTGTTGTCACCACCATCTGCGGAACCGGAGAGAAAAAACTACCAAACGATGGTCAACTCGCTCTCGGTGCACCACTCTTAGGACCAAGATCATTAGCAATCGACAAAGCGTTTATCTGGATTGCATTGCGAGAGGGGAACAGTGTTTGGCGTATCAATCGATCCACCAATCGCTTGGAACACGTCGCTGGTACGGGCAAGAAAGGATACTCACAGGAGGGTGGCCCGCCTTCCACCGCCCTCTTCAGAGGCCCTAAGGGATTAGCGATAGATGATCAGGGTAGAATCCTGCTCGTGGACACCGAAAACCAAGCCGTCCGCCGCATTGATTTGCAAAACCAAACCGTGATCACCGTGCTCGGTGAAAGAGCGAGAAAGCATAAAACCGTCTTAAAAAGACCGCATGGCATTGCCTATTCCAATGAATTTGGGTTCATGGTTGGCGACTCAGAAAACCATCGAGTGCTCCTCGCGAAATAAGCTGCGGGCGTACAACCTGCTTTGTTCCCGCCCCAAATACCCCGTTAGTCTGATCTGGTATTCGATGGGTTGAAAGTGAATTCGTTATCAACGTAGTCAACAAACCACTTCATAGGGCTTCGCTCACCCCGGCGGTTTCATAGGACTTTGCTCCCTCGCCGGATGGATGAAAGGAATTGCTGATCCAATCGAAGGCTCAACGCGTGGATGCCCGAATAACCGTTGGATCAAACACTGTCTCTCGAAACATTCCAGCTGGGAATTGCGAAATGGATCCGGGCACAAGTTGCGAAGCTCAGATCCTCTCAATCAAAGTAGATCACGCGAGTCCCACTGGTGTGCAGTCCCACTGGTGTGTTTTGTGACGTTTAGCCAAAGACATCGTGCGTGAGAAAATCGGCTGAAAGATCGGTGTTTGGAGGATTTCATTGCAACTGGCGCGGAGATTTAACCACAACAACGGGGTTATCACGATTCAGGAAATGAGTCCTACGGGCTTTTTTGGTTCCAGAGCCTTTGGGGGCGCGGACGCTTTTCCGCTTAAATCGTACAATCTAGGACGTGTTAGCCCGTAAAAGCTGGATGAGGGGAAACCTCGTCCTCAAGTCGGAAGTCGCTTGTGGCTGGGCTGGCAAGATGCATTCGAATCGCCCAACGAGACAAACCCCCGCTTTTTAACGCTATGTCCGCTCCCGAAAGTAAGCTACGTGCCCTCGCCAGCAGCCCTAAATTCCCTGAAATGGAACAGGAGATTTTGCAGTACTGGGATGAGCACGATGTCTACGCTGAATCCCTACGTCGGCGTTCAGAGTCTCCTTCGTTTGTCTTCTATGAAGGGCCGCCTACGGCAAATGGATTACCACACCCCGGTCACTGCCTGACCCGAAGTATCAAAGACGTATTTCCTCGTTACAAGACCATGCGAGGATTTCGCTGTGAACGAAAAGCCGGTTGGGACACCCACGGTTTACCCGTCGAAGTAGAAGTGGGCAAAGATCTTGGTATCCATAGCAAGGAAGAGATCGAAGCCTTCGGCGAAGAACCGTTCATCCAAAAGTGCCAGCAAAGCGTTTGGCGATACATGCAGCAATGGCAAGACCTGACTCGTCGATTAGGATTCTGGGTGGACTTGGATGAAGCCTACGTCACTTACCACCAAAGTTATGTTGAGAGTGTTTGGTGGAGTCTCAAAAACTTATTCGATCGAGGATTGCTTTACCAAGGTCACAAGATTGTGTGGTGGTGGGCTCAAGGTGGTACCGCACTGTCCTCTGGTGAGGTCGGCCAGGGCTATCGCGAAGTTGCAGACCCGAGCGTCTATGTTCTGTTTCCCCTAGTTGATCATCCGGGCCGCTCACTCGTCGTTTGGACGACAACTCCATGGACGCTGCCAAGCAACATGTATGCCGCTGTCCATCCCGACAAGGTGGACTACAGCGTTGTGCGGGACCCTGAGACAGGCGAGGAACTGGTTCTCGCCAAGGCGTTGATTGAAGTGATCTCCACCAAATTGAAACGAGAGCTAGAGTGGATTTCGGACCTACAGGCGTCGGAGTTGATCGGCCTTCGGTATGAGCCACCAACACCGCACTATCGCAATTCAACTGGAGACCCTGAAGGCGAACTAACCGCCGGTGGTAAGCAACATCTTTATTGGCGCGTCGTTGCAGCTGACTTTGTCACGACGGAGTCCGGCAGTGGGATTGTGCATCAAGCGCCCGCTTTCGGCGAAGTTGACCATGACGTGCTCGTCGACGAGCAGCGAAGATTTGTTGAAGGACAGCGTCCTGAGCTTCTTTGTGCCGTGGGTCCTGATGGTAAGTTCACCGATGATTTTGATACCTTCCAGGATCATACCTTCGCCGGAACATGGGTGAAGGACGCTGATAAGCCGATGTCCCGCGCTCTCAAATCAACCGGTCGCCTGCTACACCAAGAACAGTACCTTCATGAGTACCCGTTCTGCTGGCGAGCTAAGAACGATCCACTCATTCAGTATCCCAGACGAAGTTGGTTCATTAGAACGACCCAGTTCCGCGATATGATGCTGAAGAACAATGCTGAGATCGGCTGGCAGCCCGAACACATCAAAGATGGCCGATTCGGAAACTTCCTCGAATCCAATGTGGACTGGGCGCTGTCGAGGGAACGCTATTGGGGTACACCATTGCCGATCTGGGTTTGCCAGGAGACCGGTCGCATGGAAGCAATTGGCAGCTACGACGAATTGCTCGCAAAACCAGACATCGACGGAACGCAAGTTTGGGAGCAGGCAAAAGCCGCGCAACCTGACCTTGTGGATGACCTTCGCGTGCACAAACCATACATCGACTCGGTGACCTACGCGTCTCCTTTCGCGGAAGGCGCGAGGATGAAACGAGTTACCGAAGTGATTGATTGTTGGTATGACAGCGGCGCCATGCCGTTTGCACAGTGGGGATGGCCTCATCAAAACGCTGATCGATTCAAAGATCAATTCCCTGCCGATTTCATCAGTGAAGCTTTGGATCAGACTCGTGGATGGTTCTACAGCCAGCTTGCCATCAGCACCATGCTTTTTGGAGAAGGATCCAAGATCTGTGATGAAGGCTTCACTGCAGAGGACCCTCATTCCAATGAGATTTCCTCGCAACAATCTTTTCCACACCCATTCCGAAATTGCATCGTCCTGGGGCTGATGCTTGGTGAGGATGGCAACAAGATGAGCAAGAGCGAGCGAAATTATCGCGAGCCTCGCGAAATCTTTGATCGTTATGGCGCCGATGCTCTCCGATGGTTTTTCTTTTCGGGACAACCGCCGTGGACTGCAATTCGATATCGAGAACAGTCAATCAAAGAATCCATACCTGAATTTCTCCTTCGTCTCTGGAACGTTGCGAGTTTCTTCACGATCTATGCAGAGATCGATGGCTTTGAACCGACGCTTGCCAGTGACGCAGACGAACAATTGACCCCACAGAGTCTTTCCTCTGCTGAATCCTATCGAGATCCTGCGGAACGAAGTGAGATTGACCGCTGGATTCTGTCTGAACTAAACCGGACCATCCACACCGTTACCGACAGGATGGATCAACTGGATAATTACAACGCCTGTCAGGCGATCACCGAATTAATCGACGGACTCAGCAACTGGTATGTTCGTCGTTCTCGCGATCGCTTTTGGGCGAATGCCGATAATAGCGAAACACAGCAGGACAAAGCGGACGCGTACTGGACCCTTTACGAGACACTTCTGCAAATCTCCAAACTCATCGCACCCTTCGTCCCGTTTCTCTCCGAAACCCTCTTCCGTCATCTATCCGCGCCGTTCGGAGGTCGAATTCTCAAGAGTGTCCATCTATGTGACTATCCCGAAACTGCCGGGGAACAGGTCAACCAAGATCTCTCCGAATCCATGGCGGTGTTGCGAGAGATCGCTTCGCTGGGGCGTGCCGCACGCGCGGAAGCCAAACTCAAGGTGCGTCTTCCACTATCACGAGTCGAAGTGGTCCTGAAAGATGACACTCAAATTGAGTGGCTGAAAACGCACGACGAACTCGTGCGTGAGGAGCTCAATGTTAAAGCGGTGCAGTACACTACCGACGGTGATCAGTATGTGCAATATACCGTAGTCCCCAACTTTAAACTGCTGGGTCCGAAAGTTGGAAAACAGGTCCCCGCAGTTAAGAAGGCTTTGCAGGAAGCCGATGGCAACTTACTCCTCCAATCCCTGCAGGCCGATGGCGTTGTGACGCTTGATCTACCTGATGGACCACTTGCACTAACGGGCGAAGAGATTGAAGTGCGTCTGCAAGCCAAAGACGGCTGGGCAGCCGCGCAGGGGAAAAACTGCGTGGTGGTACTCAACACCGAAGTCACCGACGACCTTCGACGCGAGGGTATTGCGAAGGACCTGATTCGAACCATCCAGAATCAGCGAAAGGCGATTGACTGTGAATACACGGATCGCATTCAAGTTGCTGTCGTAAGCGATTCGGAGGAAGCTGCAGCGGCGATTGCCTCATTCGGTGAAATGATTTCGAGTGAGACTCTGGCCGACTCGTTAGCAACCGATGCACTCAAAGCAGTGGAGCCAGTCGAAACCGATTACGGCATGGTTTATGTTGCCAAGGTTGATCACGAATCATGAACCATCCCCTCATGCCCGTTACCGTCTTTCTCAGTGGTGGTGGTCGGTCGCTGGCAAATCTAATCGAAGCTCGAAATCGCGGTGACCTCGCGGTTGATTTTCGACTTGTCATCAGTAGCAGCAGCACCGTGCGCGGTGTGCAAATCGCTCGTGAAGCCGGAATAGAAACGTCAATCATTACAAGAAGTTCTCATTCCGACCCGATAACTTACTCCGAGGCAATGTTCACCCCATGCCGGGATAATGGGTCAGCACTCGTGGTGATGGCTGGGTTTCTCAAACATGTGCTGATTCCAGAGGATTTCCAAGCACGGGTTCTCAACATTCACCCCTCACTGCTTCCAAGCTTTGGGGGAGAAGGCATGTATGGGCATCATGTTCACGAGGCGGCAATCAAGAAAGGCGTCAAGCTAAGTGGGTGCACGGTTCATTACGTTGACAACCATTACGACAACGGCCCCATCCTTCATCAGCGAAGTTGTCCTGTCCTGCCAAGTGATGACGCGAATGCACTTGCCGCCAGGGTTTTCGAGCAAGAGTGCCTCGCGTTACCGGAGGCGATTCAGCTGCACTATGAGAAATGGAAAGCAGGCGGGCCAGATATTTCGGACCGATAGGAATGGGTCGCGAGAGAGTGAACGACTCGCTTGAGCTCTTTGAAAGATCACAAACGAGCCATCAATCTGTTTTACATTCGTGGTTTCGCAAATGTTCGGTGCAGTAAGCGTACTCACCACCACAACCTGAACAGTAACGAAAGTCCATGTCAGGAGAATCGTTACTATTGATTCCGCAACTCGCGCAAGTGTGACGTGGTTGATTTGGGTTAACGGTTCTCTGCTTCGCCTGCCATTCGATTTTTCGCCGTGTAGCTTTGACCTTGTTCAAGATTACGGGGGTGAAAAAAATCATGTAGTTCCCCAGAGCCGCGATCGTCATGAGTCTGGCATCGGGAACCCCAAAAATTATCGCTCCGTAACCCAGTGCCTGAAGATATGCCAGCCATCGCACCTGAACCGGCAAGATGAAAAACAACCTTAACTCAAACCGTGGGAAATAGGTGGCAAACGCAAGAAAGATGGACCCCTGAAGAAAGATACCCGAAGCGGGTACATCAGGAGAGATTGCCGCAGCTGAAACCGTCAGCAAATAACCTAAATAGAAAAACAAATTGTAGCGAACCGTACCCCAAGTCTGCTCCAAAGCGCTACCCATCAGGTGAAACAGATAGAGTGCGAATAATAAAAATATTGGGTTGAGAGTTGGCGGAATCATGATGAACGTCAGGAGACGCCACACTTCACCGGCCATCACCGCCGACCAAGTTAGCTCAGCCCGCTTAAGCAACCCAGCATCCCCTGAGGCAAAAAGAAACACCACCACCTGCAAAACGATGATGACCACCGTCAAATTAGGAATCACCACCGGGCGTACGATTCGATCGAGTCGATCAAGAAGTTTCATAGGTTTTTGTCGTGTAACTTGCTGGGCAAGTAAAAGGGCATGCCTGATGGCCGGCGATCTAACGTCTTTTCACCGACAGCATAACAGGCTGATGATTTCGATTCATCTTCCAAGTGAACGCGTGGGATTGTTGCTGAGAGTCAATCTCAGATTGCCCCCCGAACAGCAAACAACCTAACCGACAGGCGTGTTTTTGGCGATGCCAGTCGGAACATCGTGACGAAGGGCGTTTTTAACGAATGGACACCCCACCAAGGCACCATTCTGCGTGGGCTGAAACGGCCAGCAGGGGAATCGCCACATCCTACAACGGGTTATACTAGGTGACGTCCCATGCGGGTTTGACCCCATCGCGATAGGGAGAACCTTTTAGGGATTCAACGGGAGGTCAAAAGGGCCGGCAGACGCCGTTCAACGAGGCCCCT